>CANFLX010000019.1 GCA_947447985.1 Comamonadaceae bacterium | reverse complement strand
ATCCTGAACCGGGGTTCAGGTGGGCAAGGTCAGCCACGCATTGGGTCCGTCTAACGCGAGACGGTCACGCTTGCGGTGGCGATGTTCCAAGCCCTGGCTCATAGAGCATAGGTTCAAGGAAATATAAAGCCCGGCGAGCACCGCAGACCTTGCGGATTGTAGGCCTGCGCCCATAGGCGCCGGCCCGGCAGTGCTTAAAACAGCAGGCCGTCGCGGGCCAGGACTTTGTCCAGGCGGCTGATCAAGGGCTCCAGCACTTTGTCCTCCTGGCGGCGGTCCAGTGTCAATGCGGGCAGGGCGTCCAGTGAAATGCTGCTGGGCTGGGGTTGTGCGTCCGCCACTTCAAACGCCAGGTTGAGTGCCGCGAGCACCGCAATACGGTCACGCGCCCGCACTTTGCCTGCATCGCGGATCTTGCACATGGCGGCGTCCACGCGTTGCACCGCCTGGGTCAGCTTGGCTTCCCCGCCGTCGGGGCAGCCGAGCAGGTAGTTTTGTCCCATGATCTGGACGTCGAGTTGTTTCATGGTGCGCTGGGAGTGGGTGGAGATTCGGTGCTTGCGGCCTCGGCCTCGGGCTGCTTGGGCAAGCGGTCGAGCAGGGCATCGATGCGCGCGCGGGCAGCGCCCAGGCGCGACTTGAAGGAGTCGCGCTCAGTGGTGAGCGCCTGCACCTGGCTGCTCAACAGGGCATTGGTGCGCTGAAGTTCTTCGTATCGCACCAGCAGGCGCTCAACGCGCTCGGCGATTTGCTCGGACGGGGACTGGGGCTGCATAGCGCGACATTGTAGGTCGCAGCCAAGCGCCTTTCTTACAGTGCTGCGGTCGTAAAATCACAGCGTTGGTGCTCGCAGCGTGGTTCACACGGTGCAGTTCAACGGGAAGCAGGAGGGTTACGTCGACCAGATCGACAAGGCCTAACCTGCGCTGCCCCCGCAACGGTAAGTGGACAAGTCGCCCGCCGATTTCGCTCCCATCACAGCCACTGAGCGCCTTGAACAAGCGCTTGGGAAGGCGGTGGGGGTCGTGCCACCAGCCCGGATACCGGCCAACAAAGTGGTTGTGCGCTCGCGCGCAGCTGTGACGCCCATGCGCTGTCGGGGAAGACGGCGAGGGTTTTATTGATGGTCTTTTTCCTATGAAAACTGGTATTTTTGCGGCGAGTGCTGTAGTGCTCGCGATGAGCGCGCTCTGGAGTTCCAGTGCGCGGAGTCAATCCGCCTTGCAAGACGTTGTCGTTGTTGCTTCCCGATTTGAAGAGCGATGGTTCACCGCTCCCACTTCGGTGCAGGTGATTACCAAAGCGGATATTCAAAACTCCGCTGCATTGTCCCTCCCCGATGTGCTGCGTATGTTGGGTGGTGTCAATGTACGAAGCGCCGCCCCCGGACAACTCGGCCTCAATGCGGTGATTGACTTGGGTGGTTTTGGTGCAACCGCAACTCAGAACACCCTCGTCCTTGTTGACGGTCGCCCCCTCAACCCCATCGATTCATCGGACATCGCATGGTCTGCGGTTCCTCTTTCGTCCATCCAAAGGATCGAAATTGCACCGGTAGGCGTGGGTGTTCAATATGGCGCGGGCGCCAGTGGCGGCGTAGTTCATATCTTTACGGACAAGAAGGTCGAGGATGTGACGCGGGCCGGTGTTCAGCTCGGATCGTTTGCATCCACGCTCATGGACTTCAATATGGAGCGAACGTTCGAGGACCTCTCTGTGAGCCTCCAAGCGGGAGCGACACATTCGGATGGTTGGCGCGAAAACTCCCAAGGGAAGAGCCAAAATGCGTCTGTCAAAGTCAAGCAGTTCGTCGGTGATGGCGCTTATTTCTTTGCCGAGCTCATGGCGGCGCAGCAGTCCAACGGATTCTCTGGCGGTGTGCTGGGCAAAGTGGGCGAAGGGGACCAACAGGCTGCGAAATTCAATAACGTGGGATCCGATAACCGAGTGGATCAGTCCACTGTTCGTCTTGGGGGGGTGATGCCTTTGTCCTCCCAGACCACATTGGATGTGGACTTGACCATGGCTAAGAAGTCCAACGTATTTCGACAGCCCTACTACGACACCGAGGACGCATTAGCCGCCGGCTTCGTCAGCGGGCCAGGCCTGGGCACCTTAGACGGCGACGATTATCACTTTTCACCCAAAATGCGAACCGAGTTCGGTAATGGCATTTCGATGGTCTATGGATACGATATGTCCATTGCCAGTCAACAGGGTGCGCAATCCTATGGCGACTTGGCCCAAGCTTTCATTCTTGCCAATCAAGGGTCGAATCCCTGGGAGTACAAAGGCGATGTTCTGAGCGATTTACAGTCGGTTCAATTGCGCAGCCAATCGGCTTACCTGATGTCGCGCATACCCATGAGCAATGCCATCGATTGGAGTGTCGGCGCCCGTCGGCAAGTGCAAAGCTTTGACAGCTCGGACCTGAATAAAACAGTAGGAGCATTAAAGACCGCTTCTGCCACTTTTGGTGCCAACGCCTATGAGCTTGCACTGAACGTGAAGTTCGACCAGTCCAGCCGCACTTACTTGCGCATCAACCAGTCCTACCGGTTTGCCAATACCGACGAGTATTGGGGAAATGACGTGGATTCCAATCGTGTCTTCGCGGGTGAATTGCGCCCCCAGATTACCAGGGCGTACGAGTTGGGTTTTGATCACAAGGATGTGATGCAGCAGTTCAGCGTGATACTGAGTCAGTCAGTGACCCAAGATGAAATTCGCTACATACCTTCGCTGTTTCACAACACCAATTCAACGGACGATATTTTCAGATCCAGCGTCACCGCCAACTGGACGACACAGCCCACGCGACAAAGTCGCGTAAGTGCGGGAGTTCGCCTGCAACGTGCTGAATACTTGGCAGGGGCCTACGCGGGGCAAACCCTGGGCATGGTTCCGAGTGCGATTTACCGCTTAGGTTGGACGCACATTCTGGGTGCGGGCTCCAGTATAGGTACGCAGTTGGTCCATGTGTCACAGCAGAATTACGACGCATCGCCCAGTGTTTTGGCAGCATTGGAAACGATGCCGGCGTACACCACCTTGGATGTCTTTTGGGCGCATACGGTTGGGCAAATCGATACCAAGGTGACGGTGAAAAATCTGACTGGGGCGACCTATGCCACTTATGGTGGCTATGCTTTTGTTTCATTGCCCAAGGGCATGGGCATGGACAGTTATTACTACTATCCGTCCGACCCCCGGTCTGTTTTTCTGTCGGTGAATTACCGCTTTTGATCCATCCATGCGCGCTGCCTTCGGAATCTATGACTGTCTGGACGCTTGAACCATGCATTGGCTGGACGCGCGCGGACCCTACTTGAAACACGAACTTCCAGCGCTGCTGTTGGGAGTCCTGACGGTTTTTTGCGGCACCGTTGCCCACGCCTCCCCCGCCTTGATCGACGACCGGGGCACAGCGGTGGCACTGCTGCCGGTGCCGCAACGCATTGTCAGCCTGCTGCCCTCGCTGACCGAATCGGTCTGCGCTTTGGGCCAATGTGACAAATTGGTGGGGGTGGACCGCTACTCGGACTATCCGCCCCGTGTTCGCAGTCTGCCCACCGTGGGCGGGGGCCTGGACCCGAACATCGAAGCCATCGTGGCCTTGCGCCCCGATTTGGTGTTGGTGGCGAGTTCGGCGCCGGGCACCGAGCGTTTGCGCGCTTTGGGGCTGCGCGTGATGGCGCTGGAGCCCAAAGACTCTGCCAACGCACAGCGCGTGCTTTTTACTTTGGGCCAGCTGCTGGGCGTGGGCACGGCCAAGGCGCTGGTGCAGGCGATGGAAGCGGACATGCAGGCGGCCATTGCACAGGTGCCGCCGCGCGCGCGCGGCCAGCGTGTGTACTTTGAAATCAGCCCCGGACCCTATGCCGCCAGCACGTCCTCTTTTTTGGGGCAAACCCTGCAGCGTTTGGGTTTGAAAAACATGGTGGAGGGCAGTTTGGGGCCCTTCCCGAAGATCAACCCGGAGATGGTCGTGCGTGCGCAGCCTGACGTGATCATGGTGGGCGACAGCAGTGCCGATGCCATGCAGACCCGACCCGGCTGGTCCAAGCTCACTGCTTTGCAAAACCACCGCGTGTGTGCGTTTGGCAAGCAAGAGGCTGACGTGCTGGTACGTGCCGGCCCGCGCATGGCACAAGGCGCCGCTTTGGTGGCGCGCTGCCTGCAAAACCTGTATGGCGAACCAAGCACGCCAGCGATCAAGAAAGCCAGCGCACCATGACACAGTGGTTGCGCCAACGCCCCATGGCACTCGCATTGCTGCTGGCGTGTGCGTCGCTGCTTTTGCTGGTGCTGGGCGCAAGCCTTGGCAGCGGTGGTTTTCAAAGCGTGCATGCCCTGCAGAGTGATGCGCTGTCACAGCAAATTGTCTGGGACATCCGGCTGCCGCGCACCGCAGGCGCTTGGGCGGCAGGCGCCTTGCTGGGCCTGGCGGGTGCGGTGGCACAGGGACTGTTTCGCAATCCGCTGGCCGACCCGTATTTGTTGGGCAGTGCGGCGGGTGCATCCTTGGGTGTCTGTATCGCCCTGGCCTTGTTGGGCAGCGCCTCGGTGGCGGCGCCCTGGCTGTTGACCTTGGGCACCACGGGTGCAGCATTTCTGGGTGCCAGTGCGGCGGTACTGCTGACGCTGGCCTTGGCACGTGGCGTTCACCACACCTTGCGCCTGCTGCTGGCGGGGGTGGTGGTGGGTGTGGTGCTCGGGGCCGCCAACTCCTTGGTGCTGATGGTGCAGCCCCAGCTCATGCAATCCATGCAGGGCTTTATGTTGGGCAGCACGGCTCTGGTCGGCTGGGGCCCTTGCATTCTGATGCTGGGCACCTGGTGCGTCTGCCTGGTGGCGGCATGGGCACTCAGCCCTGTGCTTGACGGGCTGTCTTTGGGGGACCACACGGCCATCAGCCTGGGCTTGCCTGTGGCACCCATGCGCATGGCATTGGTCTTGGTCCTGGCCCTGGCCACCGCCACTGCCGTGGCGCACACCGGACTGATTGCCTTTGTGGGGCTGGCCGCGCCGCACTTGGTGCGCGCCATGGTGCGCTCGGGCCATGCCTATTTGGTGCTTTTGTCCAGCCTCATGGGGGGCGTGCTTTTGCTCGCCGCCGACTTGCTGGCGCGCAGTCTGTTGGCGCCCGAAGAATTGCCGGTCGGTGTGCTGACCGCGGTGCTGGGCGGTGGCTATTTGCTGTGGCTCATGCGCCAACAAACGCCGGGACCGGCCGGGGTCAAGTGATGACGACGACTGCCTCTATTCCCGCGCTGCGTGCCGAAGGCATTCGGGCCCAGCTCGGCACCACCTGGGTCTTGGACGGACTGGATGTCGATATTGCGGCCGGGCGCTGGACCAGCATTGTGGGGCCCAATGGCGCAGGCAAATCGACCTTGCTCAAGGTGTTGGCAGGGCTTATTGGCCACCAAGGCGTGGTGCACCTGCAGGGCCAGCCCATGGACCAATGGCCAGCGCGCGAGCGGGCCCGGCAGCTGGCATGGCTGGGCCAAAGTGAAGGCGCGGGCGACGACCTGACCGTGTGGGACGTGGCCTTGCTGGGCCGCCTGCCCCACCAAGTCTGGCTTAGCAAGCCCAGTGCCCAAGACCGTGCGGCCGTGGAGCACGCACTGCGCCAAACCCAGGCCTGGGATTGGCGCGATCGCACGCTGGGCCAGCTCTCGGGCGGTGAGCGCCAACGCGTGCTCTTGGCCCGCGCATTGAGCGTGCAAGCCCCCGTCCTGCTGATGGACGAACCCTTGGTGAACCTTGATCCGCCCCACCAGTCCGATTGGCTAGAGATGGTTCGCGCTTTGGTGGCAAAGGGTACGACGGTGGTCAGTGTTTTGCATGAAATTTCCATGGCCTTGCATGCGGACCATGTCGTGGTGATGGCACAGGGCCGCATCACCCATGAGGGCCTTTGCGGCGACCCGGCCAGCCACCGCGCTTTGGAACAGGTGTTTGACGGACGCATTGCGATACGCGCCGTCGAGAACCAATGGGTGGCGCTGCCCAGCAGCCCGCGGGTCTGAGAGAGTTCATCTGGCCCGCGGCGACCAAGCCGCACAATAGGCGCTATGCCAATCGCCAACGCACACTGGATTTCATGGACCGCCGCGGATGCCAAGGCATGCATCCGTCTGCCCCAGCCCACGGACCACAAATACACCCGGGGTGTGCTCGGCGTGGTCACGGGTTCGCGCCAATACCCGGGTGCCGCCGTGCTCAGTACCGCGGCCGCTTTGGCGACCGGCTTGGGCATGGTGCGCTTTTACCCGGCGGCAGAACTTGCTGCCCTGGTGCTGCAGCGCAGCCCCGAAGTCGTTATCGCACAGGGCAAGGTGGACGCCTGGCTGCTGGGCTCGGGCGTGGCATCGCCCGGTGGCCTGTCCATCAGCAATTGCTTGCGCCATCGGCAGATGAAGCTTGCGCGTCAGCAGGCGGCCCCCACTGTGTTGGACGCCGGTGCGCTGCACCTGGCGGACACCTTGCGCGCCCCCACATTGATCACACCGCATGCAGGTGAGCTTGCCGCGCTGCTCACGTCGCGCGGTCTGCAGACCTCTGCGCAGGCGATCGCCGCTGAACCCCACCTGTGGGCGGTACGCGCGCAACAGGCTTTGGGCGTGACCGTGTTGCTCAAAGGGCCGCTAACGGTGGTGGCGGGACCTGGCATTGCCATCACCCTTCCACCGGCAACGCCGTGGTTGGCGACGGCAGGCACGGGCGACGTACTGGCAGGGATTGTGGGTGCGCTGGTGGCGGGTCGCCATGCAGAGCTGCACAACGATGCGGCATTGTTAGCGCGTCTCGCCGCGACCGGCGCCTACGTCCACGCCAGCGCTGCGTCCATTGCATCGCATGGAGCACCACTTACTGCAAGCACGCTGATGGCTTCAGTTGGCGAGGCGATGCGAAAGATACTGGGTTCGCATCAAGGCTGAGGGATGGGTCTTCCTCATTGATAACGTTGTATAAAAAACAATGTTATCGAATATGATGAAAATATCGTCATGAAATACAGATCCATGACCAAGCCTATTTGCCGGCCCGATGCGGTCGCCACCAACCGTGTTGGAGCACATCACCGTGGATAAATATTTGACAAGCCACCAGGTGATGTTTGCGGCATTGACGCCCAAAAGTGCGGCGCGGGTGTACCAGCTCTTTGCACATTTGACGCCGCAGGCTTTGCGATCACAAGGCTTACCGACGCTGAGTTTGAGTGGCAGTGCCATGTTGGAGGCGCTTGCTGTGCTGTGGACGCACCACGAGCAGTTGCCTCTGCTTTTTGCACTGCGCTGTGTGCATGACGCACCGCATTCGCCATTGGACTTGTCGCTCAATGCCCTGGGTCGCTTGCTACACCGATTGCGTCAAGAGGGCTGGCTGGTATTAGAGCCATCGAACACCGATGGACGGACCAAGTTGGTGCGTCCGACCGAACAAACACTGCGTTACTTTGGCACCATGGGCCAATGCATGGCCATTGCGATTCACCAGGAAAAATCACGCTTTCGTTGAATTTGCCTGTGCTCAAGCGCACAGTGTCCAACCGACGTTTCCCCTAAGGTGGTGCCGTCCTGTGCTTGTCAGGACTTACCTCACAAAGGCCCACCATGCTGCGCTACACCGTTATCTTTCTCGTGATTGCGCTGGTCGCCGCGCTGTTTGGGTTTGGGGGCATTGCTGCGGGCGCGGTCGACATTGCCCAGATCCTGTTTTTTGTTTTCATTGTGCTGGCGGTTGCCACCTTTTTTGGATCGATGAAAAAACCCTAAACCAGGGACTACAACAATCCAGAGGCGATATTGATGGTGAGCGCCAGCAAGGTGGTGTTGAAGAAAAAGGCCAGCACGCAGTGCACCAGACCTGTGCGGCGCATTTGGCGGCTGGTGAAGCCCACGTCGGCGGTCTGGGCGGAGGTGCCGATCACGCACGCGAAATACAAAAAATCTCCGTAATCGGGGGCTTCGCCTCCCGGAAACTGCAAGCCACCTTGGGCTCCCCGGATCACGCGGGCATAGTAGTCATGCGCATAGTGCAGAGCGAACATCACCTGGGTGAAGGCCCAGCAGGTCGCAATCGTCAGGCCGGCCAGCACGATGTGCGCGTAGCGAAGCTCGCCCCGCATGTCTTTCACCGCACCCAGTTCCATCACGATGGCGCCCAGGCACATCAGCGCTGCCAAGACCACCAGCACCAGCACCACCGTGTTGCCTTCGTCCTGGCGCAGCGCCCGCACCCGCATACGTTCCTGGCTGGACCAAAACATCATCTTGAGCGCCATCAGCAGGTAGGCCAATGCCCCCACGTTCCAACCCACAATGGCCCGTGTCACCCCAGGCTGGGCCGGATCCAGCGGCAGCCAGCACTCCGCGCCCACGCCCAGTACCAGGCTGCCAATCAGGCGGGGTCTAGCCAGCAGCAAGCGCAGCCACAGGGGTCTCGAAAAATGGGGGTCGGCGGGTACAGGGGTCATAGGGCGGTCTCGCGATGCGTTGCACCATTATTGGCGCACCGGCAGCTATGGCTCGGCGGGGCAATAATTGCCTGGGGTGTGCGGCATACTTGGCTCGTTTGCGCAACCTACAGGCTTACGAAAGACCACCATGAGCAACCTTGAATCCACCGTTCGCTACCCCCGCGACCTGCGGGGCTATGGACGCACCCCACCGCACCCGCAATGGCCGGGCCAGGCCCGCGTGGCGGTGCAGTTTGTGCTGAACTACGAAGAGGGCGGCGAAAACTCGGTGCTGCATGGCGACGCGGGCAGCGAGCAGTTTTTGTCGGAAATGTTCAGCCCGCCCGCATTCCCGGACCGGCACCTGACCATGGAAGGCATTTACGAATACGGCGCGCGCGTGGGCGTGTGGCGCATCTTGCGCGAGTTTGAGCAGCGCGGCCTGCCGCTCACCGTGTTCGGCGTGGGCATGGCGCTGGAACGCTGCCCCGAGGTCGCGTCCGCCTTTTTGGAACTCGGGCACGAGATTGCCTGCCACGGCTGGCGCTGGATCAACTACCAAACCATAGACCCCGCCGTCGAGGCCGAGCACATGGCGCGCGGGCTTCAAGCCATTGAGCGCCTGACCGGCGCCTTGCCCGCAGGCTGGTACACCGGGCGTGACAGCCCCCACACCCGGCGCTTGTTGGTGGAGCACGGCGGCCTGGAATACGACAGCGATTACTACGGCGACGACCTGCCGTTTTGGCTGCAAGTCCAAAAGAGCGACGGCGCGCGCGTGCCGCATTTGGTGGTGCCTTACACCCTGGACTGCAATGACATGCGCTTTGCCCTGCCGCAAGGCTATTCGCATGGCGACCCGTTTTTTCAGTACCTGCGCGACGCCTTTGATGTGCACTATGCCGAGGGCGAACACAGCCCCTCCATGATGAGCATCGGCATGCACTGCCGTCTGCTGGGCCGACCGGGGCGCATGCGGGCATTGCAGCGCTTTTTGGACTATGTGCAGTCGCACGAGCGGGTGTGGGTGGCACGCCGCGTGGACATTGCCCGGCACTGGAAAGCGACGCATCCGTTTGACGCCGCCGACGCTTTTGTCTGGGAGTAAGGCCGCATGCTGACCCTTGCGCAACTCAATGCCGCTACTGTGGACGAATGTGTCGCGCTGCTGGACGGCACCTACGAGCATTCGCCCTGGATTGCACGCGCCGCCGCAGCCCAGCGCCCCTTTGCAAGCCTGGTGCACCTCAAACTGGTTTTGGCCCAGGTGGTGCGTGAGGCTGGGCTGGAGGCCCAACTCGCACTGATTCGCGCCCACCCCGAGCTGGCTGGCAAAGCCATGGTCAGCAAGACCTTGACCGCAGAGTCCAACGGGGAACAAAACAAAGCGGGCCTGACCGATTGCACGCCCGACGAGTTTGCCCGCATCCAAAAACTCAACGCCGAATACAACGCGCGCTTTGGCTTTCCGTTCATCCTCGCGGTACGCGGCCCGCGCGGCTTGGGCTTGGGCAAGCACGAGATCATTGCCACCATGGCCAGGCGTCTGGGCAACCACCCCGACTTTGAGCGCGCAGAGTGCTTGCGCAATATTCACCGCATCGCCGAAATCCGCCTGAACGACAAACTGGGCCATGTGCCAGAGCAAGGCAATACGGTGTGGGACTGGGCCGAGCAGCTGGCAGTGCACAGCGAGCCGGGCTACCAGGATCGCGGTGAACTCACGGTGACCTACCTCACCGACGCCCACCGCGCGGTGGCCCGTGATTTGCAAGCTTGGATGCGCGAGTGCGGCTTTGACGAAGTAACACAAGACGCCGTGGGCAACGTGGTGGGCATCTACCATGGCCAAGATCGAAGCGTGCCACGGCTCTTGACCGGCAGCCACTTTGACACCGTGCGCAACGGCGGCAAGTACGACGGCCGCCTGGGCATCCTGGTGCCCATGGCCTGTGTGCAAGCGCTGCACCGCGCGGGGCGGCGCCTGCCCTTTGGTTTGGAAGTCGTGGGTTTTTCAGAAGAAGAAGGCCAGCGCTACAAGGCGGTGTTTTTGGGATCGGGTGCGCTCACGGGGCAGTTCAACCGTGACTGGTTGGAGCAGCGCGACGCCGATGGGGTTTCCATGCGCGAGGCGATGGCGCACGCGGGCCTGAACGTGGCCGACATTGCTGCACTCAAGCGTGACCCGGCGCAGTACCAAGGCTTTGTGGAAGTGCACATCGAGCAAGGCCCGGTGCTCAATGCCTTGGACATGCCGCTGGGCATTGTGACCAGCATCAACGGCAGCGTGCGCTACCTGGGCGAAGTGCTGGGCATGGCCAGCCACGCAGGTACCACGCCCATGGACCAGCGCCGCGACGCGGCCACCGCCGTGGCAGAACTCGCGCTGTTTGCCGAGAAGCGCGCTGGCAGCGTACCGCACGTCGTCGCCACCATGGGCATGCTAGAGGTGCCCAGTGGCTCGATCAACGTGGTGCCAGGGCGTTGCCGCTTCAGCTTGGATGTGCGCGCCACGACCAACGAGGTTCGCGACGCCTGCGCCGCCGACATCCGCGCCGAACTGGCTGCGATTTGCGCGCGCCGTGGGCTGCACTTCACGCTTGAAGAAACCATGCGGGCCGCCGCCGCCCCCAGCGCACCGCTGTGGCAGCAACGCTGGGAACGTGCTGTGGAGGCCCTGGGCCTGCCCCTGTACCGCATGCCCAGCGGTGCCGGCCACGACGCCATGAAGCTGCATGAAATCATGCCCCAGGCCATGCTGTTTGTGCGCGGGCTCAACGCGGGTATCAGCCACAACCCGCTCGAATCCATTACCAACGACGACGCCGAGTTGTGCGTCCAAGCCTTTGCCCACTTGCTCGACCAACTTGCCACGCAACATCCATGACACAGCCTACTTCTGCATCAACTTCTGCACCCGCTTCTTACGCCGCCCTGGACGCCTGGGTGGACGCCCACTTTGACGAAGAGGTGCGCTTCTTGCAGCGGCTGGTGCAAGTCCCCACCGACACGCCGCCGGGCAACAACACGCCGCATGCCGACCGCACTGCCACGCTGTTGCAAGACTTTGGTTTTGCCGCCGAAAAGCACGCACCTCCGGTGGCCGACGTGCAGGCTGCGGGACTGGAGACGATTACCAACCTGGTGGTGCGCCGCCAATACGGCGCAGGCCGCACCGTGGGCCTGAACGCGCACGGCGACGTGGTGCCCCCCGGCGAAGGCTGGACACACGACCCCTATGGCGGCGAGGTGGACAAGGGCCACCTCTACGGCCGCGCCGCTGCGGTCAGCAAATGCGACTTCGCCACCTTTACCTTTGCGACCCGCGCACTGGAAGCCTTGGGCGCAAACCTGCACGGCAGCGTAGAGCTGTACTTCACCTATGACGAAGAGTTTGGCGGCGAACTCGGCCCCGGTTGGCTGCTCAGCAAGGGCATCATCAAGCCTGACTTGTTGATTGGCGCGGCCTTTAGCTACCAGGTGATTACCGGGCACAACGGCTGCCTGCAAATGGAAGTCACGGTGCACGGCAAGATGGGCCATGCCGCCGTGCCGGAGACGGGTGTGGACGCGCTGCAGGCGGCCACCCGCATCCTTAACGCCCTGTACCACCAAAACACGCTGTACCAGCAGATCAGCAGCCAGGTCACAGGCATCAACCATCCCTACCTGAACGTGGGCCTGATCACCGGCGGCACCAACACCAATGTGGTGCCCGGCAAAGTGGTGCTCAAACTCGACCGCCGCATGATCCCCGAAGAAAACCCGGCCGAGGTGGAAGCCACTCTGCGCCAAGTAATTGCCGACGCGGTAGCCCAATCGGCGGGTATCAGCATCGAGGTCAAGCGCATCTTGCTGGCCCATGCCCTCAAGCCCCTGCCTGGCAACGCGCCGCTGGTCACCGCCCTGTGCCAGCACGCCAGCACCGTGTTTGGCGAGCCGATTGAGGCCTCCGGCACACCGCTGTACACCGACGCCCGCCTGTTCTGCGAACACGGCATTCCCGCTGTTCTCTATGGCTGCGGCCCGCGCACCGTGCAAGAGAGCAACGCCAAGCGTGCGGACGAAAACATTGCGCTGGAAGACCTGCGCCGCGCGACCAAAGTCGTGGCGCGCACGCTGTTGGATTTGTTGGGGTGAGGGTGCGGTAGGCAATAAGGCCTAGCGCGTCACCTTGCCGCTTTTGGGCGCTACTTCTTTTTCGCCAGATCGTATTTGCGCCAGTATTGAAACGCGTCCTCGTTGACTTCAAGATCAATCTCCATGACGCGGGTTTGCAGTCGCTCCTGAACTTCTGCCACCGCCATGTTGTAGATGACGGGGCCGATTTCTTCTACAAAGAATCCTAGCAATCCGCCAGCGGCGATATTGCCAATTTTCTCGTCCATGTGTTCCTGAAAATAGCGCTCAATGGAGGCGATGGCTTGTTGCCGAACGTCTTTGGGAAGTTCAATCGTCATGTTTTTCAAGGTCAGTTTGAACACCAACGTGGTGTCGCTGGGAAGCAATGTAACTTCGTTGGCAAGTTCGCAGACAGCATCCAACTGTCATCACCCCGTTACAAGCACCCGCTAAAACGGGAGTGTGACCACTCTCGCCACATCAACCCTCGCCATCGACTTCGCCCCCACGCCCTGGGTGGGCCGTGTCGGCATGTCGGCGTGCCCTGGGGCGGGTGGTGGCAACGCAAGCGCGCAAACGGAGCAGGTGCTGGTGCAGCATGTCGCGCAGATCGCAGCGCACAAGATCAAAACGGTGGTGAGCCTGTTGGACACCACCGACCTGCAACGCTTGGGTGCCAAAAACCTGTCGCATCACTTGGCGCAGCGCGGTATTGCGTGGCACCAATTGCCGGTGGTGGACTATGGCGTGCCATCGTTGGCGGTGACTGCGCAGTGGCAGCGTCTGTTGCCTGCGCTCACCGCGGTGCTGCAAAACGACAATATTCTGGTTCACTGCGCCCATGGCAAGGGCCGTACGGGCACCCTGGTGGCGACCATGTTCAAGGCCTGGGGATGGAACACGGAGGCCGCCATGGCGCGTGTGCGCCAATTCCGGCCGGGTGCGATAGAAACCCACAAGCAAGAGGCCTATGTGCAGGCCTTTGAGCCTGCGGTGTTTGCCGCACTTCGAGGCACTTGAAGCGGCGCTGGGGACAGGCCCGAGGCCCGCTGTCTCAGGCGTTCGCCACTTGTTTCATCAGGTCGGCGTAATGCGCCAAGGGCAGTGTGGGCTGGCCTGGAATCTTGGCCAGGTCGTCATAACGACGCAGGCGCACTGCTTCGGCGTAATAGGTCAAGCCCTCAAAAGTGTGTACCTGGGCTTCGTCATAGCGGCCGCCTTGCAGCTCCAGGCTGTGCTTGGAGGCCGGTGACAAGTCGCCCCAATATCCCGCATCCACCGCACACAAATAGCGCTTGGCATCGACATGCAGTTTGATCGGTTCCAGCACTGCGTCCGGGAACAGCTTGCGCAAAAAGGGCAGAGCGACAAACTGGTGCAAATCGTCTTTGGTGGGCAGCGCGTCCTGGTCGGCCACCAGCTCTTGCTGCGGACTCAGCATGTGGCCCAGGTCATGCAAAAGCGCGGCCACCACCGTCTCGGGCGACTCATGCGCTTGTTCGGCCAGGTGGGCGCATTGCAGGGCGTGGTCGAGCTGGCTCACGGCCTCTTGGCCGTACCAGG
Source organism: Comamonadaceae bacterium (assembly GCA_947447985.1). Lineage (GTDB taxonomy): Bacteria > Pseudomonadota > Gammaproteobacteria > Burkholderiales > Burkholderiaceae_C > Allorhodoferax. The sequence continues at coordinate 31,465 of CANFLX010000019.1, read as the reverse complement.
TGGTGGCGCGGCTGCCCAGCAGTTCAACGATGTCGGGGATGGTCAGGGACATACAAATCTCCAAAGTGGATGGGGCGCAGTGCGCCTACGGCGTCAGCGGGCGCGCACGCCGATCACCGCAAAACGGATGCGGGAGCAGAAAAAGTCAATCGCCGAAACGGTGGCGAGGATCAGCAAAATCACAAACGACATTTGCTGCAGCTCCAGCGTACGAATCTGTTCCGACAAAATCAGCCCGATGCCACCCGCGCCCACAATGCCGATGATGGAGGCGCTGCGGGTGTTGGACTCAAACGCATACAGTACCTGGCTGAGCAGCACGGGGAGAAGCTGGGGCAAGATGCCAAAGCGCATCGCCGCCGACGAGGAGCCGCCGGTGGACATCACGCCTTCGACGGGTTTATCGTCCGCAGCTTCGATGGCCTCTGAAAACAATTTCCCAAAGCTGCCCAGGTCGGACATGAACAGCGCAAGCACCCCTGCAAACGGTCCCAAGCCGACCACGTTGATCCAGACCAGCGCCCAGATCAGAATGTCTACGCCGCGCAGGGTGTCAAAACTGCGCCGTGCCAAAAACTGCACCAAGCGGTTGATCGTGGTGTTGCGCGCCGCCAAAAAGCCGAGCGGAAATGCCACGATGGCGGCCATGAGTGTGCCCAGCAAGGCGATGGCCAGCGTCTCCACCATGGCGTGCACATAACTGCCCGTCAATGCCCAGCTTCCGGGGGATGGTGGCAGCATGCGCAGCGCCATAGCGCCGAGCTCACCGAGTCCGGCAAGCAAGCGGGCAAACGTCATGTCCAGGCTGTAGATGCCGTAGGCAAACACGGCAAGGGCGAGTGTAAAAGTGGCAATCGCGGTGCCGTGGCCCCGGTAAAAAGCTTGGAAATGCCCGGGGTAACGAGATTTCAGTACCCACTGCTTGCCGGTCAGGCGCAGCGAAGTTTCTGAGCCTTTGTGCTCACTCATGCAGCGCGCTCCTGGCCTAGCAGGCGATGGCGCACGCGTTCGGTCATTGCGTCAATCAGCATGACGGTGGCGATGATGAGCACCAGCAGGGCGCTGATATCGGCGTAATAGAACTTGCGAATCACTTCAAGCAGGGTTTGGCCAATGCCACCGGCGCCGACAAAACCCAGCACGGCGGCGCCGCGCACATTGATCTCAAAGCGCAGCAGGGCGTAACTTGCAAAATTGGACGCCACTTGGGGCAGCACGGCAAAGCGGACTTTTTGCAACCAATTGCCGCCGCTGGCCAACACGCCGTCCACTGGCTTCATGTCGATGTTTTCTACGACCTCTGCAAACAGCTTGCCCAAAGCGCCTGCGGTGTGGATTGCCAAGGCCAAGATGCCTGGCAAGGGCCCCAGGCTGAAGGCGGCCACAAAGATCAACGCAAACACCATCTCCGGCACAGTGCGGCAGAACTCCAGCAGACGCCGGGTGGCAAACACCAGCCACGGGCGCTCGGTGATGTTCTTGCTGGCCACAAAGCACAGCAGCAGCGCACCGATGGCTCCCAGCACCGTGCCGACATAGGCCATCAACAAGGTTTCGCCCATCAGGGCCAGCCATTTCTTCCAGCCCCAAAACCACTCGGCAGGGTCGCTCACGACCCATTGGCCGCTCTCGAGGTGGCTGATTCGGCTGATGTAGCTGCTGAAGTTGCCTATGTTGTCGACCAACTTGGCAATGGAAATCTCCGCCGCCTGACCAGCAAGCAGCACGCACACCGCCAGCGTGCCCAAGCCCAGCAACACCTGGCGGCGCTTGGCCGCCACGGCGTGGGCGTAAGCTGTAGCGTGGCTGGCGGATGCGCTCACGACGACTTAGTTCTTGCGCAGCGCGTCAACGAACTTGTTGAGCTCGATCACGGGCAGGTAAGCGTCGTGGCTCACGGGCTGGAAGGGCTCGTACTTGCCGTTGGAGAACTTGTCAAACGCGGCTTTGTCTTTCTTGGCAAATTCAAGAATCGCTTGCTCGATCTTCTTCTTCAGGTCGGCGGGCAGGCTGTCCAGGTAGGCAATCGGGGAGTTCACGATCTGGTCGGACTTGTAGATCACGCGGAAGTCTTCCTTCTTGACCATGCTTTTGTCGGCCATGCGGGTCACTTCCGAATCGGTCTCGCTAAACCACTGGTTGGCGGCCACGTCCACCGTGCCCTGGTTGAGCGCCATGATGGCGTTGGTGTGGCTGCCGCTGTAAATCACCTTGCTGAAAAAGTCTTCGGCCTTGATGCCCATTTTGGACAAGGCATAGCGGGGCACGTTGTTGCCCGAGGTGGAGTTGGGGTCTACAAACGCAATGTTTTTGCCTTTGAGGTCTTCCACCTTTTGGTACGGCGAGTTGGCCTTGACCCACAGCACCGAGTAGTAACCTTTGACACCACCCTTGCCCACTTCAGTGGCAAACGCCGTGGTCTTCACGCCGATCATTCGGGCGCGTGCATACGAGGCAGGGCCGTAGTAGGCGATGTGGATTTGTTCGGCACGTTGGCCTTCGATTACAGCGGCATAGTCACCGACGATGCGCAGCTTGACCGGAATACCGATTTCGCGCGACAAATAGGCAGCGAAGTCTGCAAATTGTTCGGTCACGGCAGCGGCGTTTTCTGCCGGGATGCTGGCAAATACCAATTCGGGGTACTTGGCTTTCCAGTCCTGGGCCTGGGCCGAAGCCATCAGGGCGGTAGAGGCTGCCAATGCGAGCAGTGCACGACGATTGAACATAGTGGTTCCTTAAATAAGAGTGGAAGGGAAAAACGGAAAACGAGAGAAACAGTCAGCGCAGCCCGGTGCTAGGCGTGGCGTGCGAATGGCAGCACCACGGCAGCGTTGCGGCCTTGGACTTCGGCGGCTTCCATGCCATACAGACCTTGCACCACTGTTTCACTGAGCGCGTCAGGAACGTCGTCAAACACGACCCGCCCCGCCGACATACCGACCAGCCGGTCACAGTAGTTGCGCGCCACATCCAGTGCATGCAGATTGCACAGCACGGTGATACCCATGTCGCGGTTGATGCTGCGAAGCGCGTCCATCACCACCTGCGTATTGCGCGGGTCCAAAGATGCAATGGGTTCGTCCGCCAAAATAATTTGGGGCTCTTGCACCAGCGCGCGGCACAGCGCCACACGTTGCTGTTGTCCACCCGAGAGTTGGTCACAGCGCTGGGCTGCGTAGTCGGCCATGCCAAAGCGATCCAAGGCTTCCAGCGCTGCAAGCTTGTCGGCGTCGCTCCACAAAGTCAGCAGCGACCGCCAGGTAGGCACACTGGTCAGGCGCCCCATCATCACATTGGTCAGCACGTCCAGGCGGCCGATCAGGTTGAACTGCTGAAACACCATGGCGCAATTGCGACGCCACTCGCGCAAGCCGGGTCCCTGCAAATCGGTGACCACCGTGTCGTCAAACGCGATGGTGCCTGAGGTGGGTTCGTTGAGCCGGTTGATCATGCGCAGCAGCGTGGACTTGCCTGCGCCAGAGCGGCCGATCACACCGACAAAGCTGCCCGCTTCAAGGGTCAAGGACACGTCCTGGACGGCCATCGTGTCGCCGAAGCGTTTGCTCAGATTGTGAAGTTGAAGTGTGTGCATGGGCGTTCCTAACAACCGGCGTTCGAATGCGGAAGTTGGCTCAGGCGCAAGCTTAGAAATCTTGTGTGTCAACGCGGTGACGAAACTCAGGCCACGCGCACGCCACCGCGCCACACCGCACGGACGACCGGTTGTTGGCGTCCATCGGCCAAAGGCGTCATGCGCACCTGCACCAGGTCGGCGCGCAGACTCTGGGCAATGCTGCCCCGGTCGTGCAAGCCCAGCGCGTGGGCCGGATTGCGGCTGACCAGTGCACTGGCTTGCGGCAGCGTCAAGCCGGCTGTTTCGGTCAGGCGCACCATGGCGGAAATCAAACTGCCGGGCACATAGTCCGAGGACACGATGTCGACCAGGCCAAGCTTTGCCAGCTCAATCGCAGATACATTGCCCGAGTGCGAGCCACCGCGCACCACATTGGGCCCACCCATGATGGTGGCCATCTTGTGGGCGCGTGCAGCTTGCGCAGCGGCCACGGTCGTGGGGAATTCGCTCACCGTAGCGCCTTCTGCGTGGGCTTGTTCTACATGGGCGACGGTGGTGTCGTCGTGGCTGGCCAGGGTGATGCCGTGTTGCTTGCAATAGTCGGCAAAGTAGGCGCGGTGCGGCAGCGCATAGCGCGCCTGGTGCTCCAGTGACTGGGCCACTCGCTCTTCAAACTTGGCCTGGCTCCAGCCTTTTTTGCCGGTGAAGTAAATCCAGGCGTGTTCGATGTTTTCCCACTGGCGCTGGCCCGGCGTGTGGTCCATCACCGACAACATGCGCACCATGGGGTTGCCTACAAAGGGCTTGAACAGGTCCAAGGTGTTGGGTGCGGGCAGCTCGCAGCGCACATGCAAGAGGTGTTCGGCCCGCAGCACACCGCGCTGCGAAAAGTCACTCAGGCATTCCAGCACCGAATCCCATTCGCTGCCGCGTACGCTGTCGGGGTCCGATTCGCCCACGCCCAGCGCATCGAGCACCGTGGTGATGCCTGAGGCAGCAATCTCTGCATCGTGGGCCAGCAGCGCAGGCGCATCGTCCCAGCGCACCTTGGGGCGCGGCATGAGGTGACGCTCAAAGTTGTCGGTGTGCACTTCCACCATGCCAGGGAGCAGGTAGTCACCCTGCAGGTCCACGGCACCGGTCACGCTGGTGGCGCCTGCATCGATGGATTGAATCAATCCGCTGTGGCACATCACACTGCCATGAACGATCTCGTCGTCCAGTACCAGGCGCGCGTTGCTAAGCAGGGTGGGTGTGGAGGTGGGGCTGTTCATGGTGTGGGGCTTGGGGCTTGCATGGACACGGTGCGGCTGGCCACCGCTTGCGCGACCGCGCTGTCGTGAAAAATGCCGAGGATGCCCACGCCTTGGGCGCGCGCTTGTCCAATCAGCTCAATCACGGTCTGGGTGTTTTCGGGGTCCAGCGAGGCTGTGGGCTCGTCCAGCAGCAGCAGGGGGCGGGGTTTGATAAAGCTGCGGGCGATGTTGATGCGCTGCTGCTCACCGCCTGAAAAGGTGGCGGGTGGCAGCTGCCACAGCGAGGACGGAATGCGCAGGCGTTCCAGCCAATGCGCCGCCTGTTCGCGCGCTTGGGCCGTGGTGACTTGGTGATTGCCTGCCTCGAGCAAGGGCTCGGCCACGATGTCGATGGCGGCCACGCGCGGAATCACCCGCAAAAATTGGCTCACGTAGCCCATGGCATGGCTGCGCAGGTGCAACACGGTGCGGGCGTCGGCCTGCGTGATGTCCACCAGGCTGCCGTCGGTGGAGCGCACCCAAATGTGCCCCGCGGAGGCGCGGTAATTGCCAAAGGCCAGCTTCAGTACCGTGCTCTTGCCCATGCCGGAGGGCCCGCTCAGGCGCACGCATTCGCCCGGCAGGATGTGCAGGTCAAAGTGGTTCAAGACCGGCAAGGAGGTACTGCTTTGCAAATGCAAAACGAACTGCTTGCTGACGCCCTGCATCTGCAGCAATGGCGTGGGCGAAGAAGCGCAAGAGGTGTTCTGGGTCATGGTTGCAGCACCGAAGAAACCAAGAGTTGGGTGTAGGGGTGCTGCGGGTCGTCCAGCACCTGGTCGGTCAAACCGGTCTCCACAGCCACGCCACCTTGCATCACCAGCATGCGCTGCGCCAGGAGGCGCGCAACCGCCAGGTCGTGGGTCACGATGATGGCTGCCAGCCCCATTTGCCGCGTCAGCATGCGCAGCATGTCCAGGAGCCGCGCTTGAACCGACACGTCCAGACCCGAGGTCGGCTCGTCCATGAACACCAAGCGCGGTTGCGTGATCAGGTTGCGTGCAATCTGCAGGCGTTGGCGCATACCACCCGAAAAAGTGTCGGGCCGGTCGTCCATGCGGCTGGGACTGATTTCCACCCGCTGCAGCCAGTCGGTCGCTTGCGCGCGCAGGTCGCCATAGTGGCGCTGGCCCAGTGCCATCAGGCGCTCGGCCACATTGGCACCGGCTGAGACATTCATGCGCAGTCCGTCGGCGGCGTTCTGGTGCACAAAGCCCCAGTCGGTGCGCGCCAGCATGCGGCGCTGCGCTTCGGTCATGGCGTAAATATCTTGCAGCCCGTGGTCCTTGAGGGCGAAGGCCACTTGGCCCGCGCTGGGCGCATGGCGTGCGGCCACCGCATTGAGCAGGGTGCTTTTGCCGGAGCCCGATTCGCCGACCACCGCCAGCACCTCGCCCGGCCACAGGTCAAAAGAAATGTCGCGCACCACGGCGCGCGCGCCATAGGCGCAGCTCAGGTGGCGCACTTGCAGCAATGGCGCTTGCGTGTCCAGGGTCATCATGCTGCGCCGCCTTCGCCCTTGGATTCAGGTGCCAGCAAATGCGCTTGCCGTTTGCCGCAATAGTCACTGTCGGAGCACACAAACATGCGTGCGCCCTGGTCGTCCATCAGCACCTCGTCCAGAAAGCTGGTGGTCGAACCACACAGCTCGCAAGCATGGTCCCAGCGCTGCACTTCAAAGGGGTGGTCGTCAAAGCCCAGGCTCTCGACCGGGGTGTAAGGGGGCACCGCATAAATGCGTTTTTCGCGCCCTGCGCCAAAGAGTTGCAGCGCAGGGTTGAGGTGCATCTTGGGGTTGTCAAACTTGGGGATGGGTGAGGGCGACATGATGTAGCGCCCGTTCACCAACACCGGATAGTCGTAGGTGGTGGCGATGTGGCCGTAGTGCGCCAGATCCTCAAACAGATTGACGTGCATCAGGCCGTACTCTTGCAGCGCGTGCAGCTTGCGGGTTTCGAACTCGCGCGGCTCCAGGTGTTGCAGAGGCTCGGGCACGGGCACTTGGTAGACCAGCACCTGGCCTTCGCGCAGCGGTGTTTCCGGAATGCGGTGGCGGGTTTGGATGATGCTGGCGTGCAAGGTGTCGGTCGTGACCTCCACCCCGGTCGTGCGCTGGAAAAAGCGGCGGATGTTGACCGCGTTGACGGTGTCGTCTGAACCCTGATCAATCACCTTCAGCACATCGTGCGGCCCGATGATGGACGCGGTCACCTGAATACCGCCGGTGCCCCAGCCGTAGGGCAGCGGCATTTCGCGCGAGCCAAATGGCACCTGGTAACCCGGAATGGCCACCGCTTTCAAAATCGCACGGCGGATCATGCGCTTGGTGCGCTCGTCCAGGTAGGCGAAATTGATGTGTGGATCGCGCACCGTGGGTGCCTGCACGGCGTGGGCGTCAGTCGGCTGCATGGGGGTCTTCCTGGCTGGCAAAGGTCTGGCGCATCTTGCGTACCAGCTCCAACTCGGACTGAAAGTCCACATAGTGCGGCAGCTTCAAATGCTGGACAAAGCCCGAGCTCTCCAGGTTGTCGCTGTGGGACATCACAAACTCTTGCATTTGGGCGGGCGATGTAACGGCCTCGCCCAGCTCTTCGGCGCGCAAGGCGCGGTCCACCAGGCTCATGGCCATGGCCTTGCGCTCGCTGTGTCCAAACGCTAAACCGTAACCCCGGGTGAACTGGGGCGGCTGCGTTTGGCTGCCTTGGAATTGGTTGATCATTTGGCACTCAGTGACCGGCAGGTCGCCGATAGAGATCGAAAAACCCAGTTCTTCGGGTGTGATGCACAGCTCGACCGCGCCAAAGCGGATTTCACCGACAAAGGGGTGCGACTCTGAATACCCGCGCTGGGTGGAATAGGCCATGGCCAGCAAGAAGCCCTCGTCGGCACGGGCCAGGTTTTGCAAGCGCGCAGAGCGGTCGGCCGGGAAGCGCAGCGGCTGGCGTGTCAGGTCAAACGGCTCAGGGTCGCCCTCGGGCGGGTGCTGGGTTTCCAGCAGGCTTTCGTGGTGCAACAAGTCCACCACGCGGGGCGCGGCTTCGGTGCTGGCAGTGCCAAGGCGCGCCGCAGGCAGCGCTGCACCGGTGGCCAGCAAACTGAAGTCCAGCAGGCGCTGGGTGTAGTCGTAGGTCGGGCCCAGCACCTGGCCACCGGGCAAGTCTTTGAACGCGGCGGATATGCGGCGCTGGATCTGCATCTTCGAGGTGTCCAGGGCTTCGCTGTAGCCCAGGCGCGGAAGCGTGGCGCGGTAGGCGCGCAGCAAGAAAATGGATTCCACCAAATCGCCCGCACTTTGCTTGATGGCCAGTGCGGCGAGTTGCGGGTCGTAGACCGAGCCCTCGGTCATCACCCGGTCCACGCCCAAGCGCAGTTGCTGGCAGATCTGTTCGATGCTCAGTTCGGCGACTGCGGGGTCGCCACGGCGTTCCTGGGCCAGCAGGTCGTAGCTGGCCAAAATAGCCGATTCGCCCCCTTTGACGGCAACGTACATAGGTGATCAGCCTTCAATCATGGTGGAGCGCGGCAGGCCCACCAGGGTCTGTCCGTGCGTGAACAGCATGTCCACACCACAGGGGAAATGGGTTTGGCTCTCGCGCCGCTGCGCCATGAAGCCGGGTGCCAGTCCCCCTACGTGCATCTCCACACTGCCGTTCACACCGGGTCCGCGCAGCGTCCACGCGGCAGCGCCGCCGGGGGTTTGCAGCGAGTCGGCCTGCACGATGCAGGTGGCGGAGGTGTCGGGGTATTCGGCACTGCCTTGCGCCAATTGCGCCAAGGGCGGCAGCTCCGTGCCATGGGCCATCCAGCAAAAATCAGCCTGCGCCGCGTTCGACACGAGCACACATCCGGTGTGAAAGCGCAGCCAGGCAGCGGCATCGCTGCCATCAAACCCGGGAGACAGCCACAGCTTGCAGTCCTGGTCGAGCAAGGCCAGCAACAGGGCGGCCGCTGCCGGATGGGCGCCGCGGGGTGTCTGCATGCCTGCCAATACCCCGTCGTGGTCCAGGGTTTGCACCTGACCGGGCAAGGACAGCGCGCTGAGCACATGGCGAAAAACCTCTTGGCTGCACAAGGCGGGCTGGGCAAAGCCACGCCCTACATCTTTCAGCTGCGTTTGCATCAGTCCTGGCCCTCGTCGTCTGCGCCCGACCCGGCTTCGCGGGCGACGGTAAAAAACTCCACCCGCGTGGCCTGGGCCTGGGCGTTGTGGGTCTGGGCCTGTTCGGCCTGCATGTGAAGCAGGGGCTCCACCAACACGGTGTTCCAGTGCGCATGCAGTGTGGGCTCTTGCAGCAAAGCATCCGCCACGGCGGCCAGCTGCGCGTGGCGGTGCGAGCCGCCCATGACATAGGCCACACCCACTTGGGTGCAGCGGGTGTGAGAGGGGTCAGGTTTGAGCACGCAGCGGGTGACGCTCACTTCGCCCAAATTGAATCGCTGGCCGCTGCCGCCTGCGCGGCCCTGTACCATCATGAGACCCGTTTCCGCGGGGCGAAGCCATTGCAAGTCGCCTTCGCACGCGCCCGCCAAACGCTCTTCCAGCCAGGCTTGGGGGGCGCGAGCCAGGCAGGCCATCCAGCGTGCGCGTTCGGCGTTTTGCGTGGGGGAGGGGGTGCCTTCGGGCTTGTAATCGTTGTGCAACATGGGCGGGCTATGGTCAGCAGCTGGCACTTTAAGACGCCCGTATTTCTTTTTTGTGACGCAACACGCCTTGAACTCAGCGCTTGACCGCTATGCTTTTTCCCCAACCCGCCTACCGCCACGCCGCCTACTTTGCCCCTGCGCCTGACAGTCTGGCTTGGGACTTGGGCTCGCAATGGCTGGGTCGCTGTGCCCGCACTGGACAAGTCCATTCACAGCCTCTGCCCCCAGGGTGGACCGGTGAGGCATTCGCTCTGCACACCCAGGAGCCGCGGCGCTACGGCTGGCATGCGACTTTGAAGGCACCTTTCGAACTCGCCCCCGATCGCACGACCGCCGACATCGACGCAGGATTTTTGGGCGTGTCATCCGGTGCTGGCGCGCCATTCGTATTGCCTTTGAAGTTGGCACGCTTGGGTCATTTTTTGGCGCTGGTGCCGCAAGCGCCTTGTGCTCCGCTGCAGCGTCTCGCAGAAGCCTGCGTGCGCGAATTGCATGACTGCGCCGCACCCCTGCCGCCCAGCGAGATCCAGCGTCGCAGCCGGGGTGGTTTAAGTCCGCGTCAGGCAGAGATGCTGGCGCTGTGGGGCTACCCTTATGTGATGGACGACTTTGCCTTTCACCTCACCCTCACCGGCCGCTTGGACGGACTGCCTGAAGAGCGGGTGGCGCAGCTCATGGCGCATGCGCAGTCCTGGTTTGCGCCCCTGTTGCGCGATGGGATCTTGGTCGATGCCGTGTCCTGGTTTGCCGAAGACGCGCCGGGTGCGGACTTTCGGTGGGTGCAGCGTTTCGGGTTTGCGCCATGAGCGCCAAGCTGATTTACGTGATGGGCCCATCGGGTGTGGGCAAAGACAGCTTGCTGAACTGGCTGCGCAGCCACGTGCAGACTTTGCAGCCCCAGCCGGCACTGCATTTCGCACGGCGCACCATCACGCGCGCTGCGGGCGATGCCACCGAAGACCATGAGGCCATCGACCCAGAAGACTTTGCAAAGCTTGCGCAGGAGGGCGTGTTTGCGCTGCACTGGCAAGCCCACGGCCTGCACTATGGCGTGCGCCGTACCGAGTTGGCAGACCGCAGCGGCTGGGTCATCGTGAATGGTTCACGCGCCTATGTGCAGGAGGCACGCTCGCGCTGTCCGGGTCTGACCGTGCTGCATGTCAGCGCGCCCGAAGATCTGGTGCGCCAACGCTTGCTCTCGCGCCAACGCGAAGACGCAGCCGAAGTTGAAGCGCGCGTGCGGCGTTCGCAATCGGCGGCTGTGCACCTTGCGGGCGGCGATCTGCATATCGTCAACGCGGGCAGCCTGGAAGAGAGCGCACGCACCTTGTGCCAGCTGCTGCAGGCACACACGGGACTGCAACTGGTTCGGCCCGCATAGGCTTTTGGTCTTTCATCAATCAGTCATACAAATTGAATACGCTTGCCGCGCTTCGCCAACGAGGCGCGCCTGATTCGCGGGTGCTCCCACCTACATTTGTACCCATGAGGACCGGATGCATTACCGAGCCGTTTTTATCTCCGACCTGCATTTGGGCACACCCGGATGCCAGGCCGAGGCCCTGATTGAGTTTCTAAAGTCCCACACCAGCGATTACTTGTATTTGGTGGGCGACATCGTCGACGGGTGGCAATTGCGCCGCAAATGGTATTGGCCCCAGGCCCACAACGACGTGGTGCAAAAGCTCTTGCGCCGTGCACGTAAAGGCTGCCATGTGGTCTACATCCCAGGCAACCACGACGAATTTGCACGCGGCTTTGTCGGTCACCATTTCGGTGGCATTGAAGTGACCGAAGAGGCCTGCCATACGCTGTTAGACGGTCGCAGACTGCTGCTCATCCACGGTGACTATTTCGACGCGGTGGTCAAGTACGCCAAGTGGTTGGCCTATGTGGGCGACTATTTGTACGAGCTGGCTTTGCGCCTGAACCGCCACTTCAACCGTTTTCGCGCACGCCTGGGACTGCCCTACTGGTCCTTGTCGGCTTTTCTGAAAAACAAGGTCAAAAAGGCGCTCAACTTCATTGCGGACTTTGAGAAAGCCCTGGCGCACGAGGCGCACAAGCGGGGCTACCAGGGCGTGGTGTGCGGCCATATCCACCGTGCAGAAATTCGCATGATTGACGGTGTCTTGTATTGCAACGATGGCGACTGGGTGGAGAGCCGCTCTGCCTTGGTTGAGCATGTGGACGGCACCTTGGAATTGATTTACTGGGATCAGTCGCTCGACTTTTTGCCCGTCGCCAGCGCAGCCCAGGCCGTGCCTGCCCCTGTGACGGCGGCTGAAGCCGCCTGAGTCGCGACGGTCACTCCCCTTGGCGCCCGGCTTCTTTGTTTTGCTGGCGGCACAGTTTGTGTCCGCCCTGGCCGATAACGCCTTGCTGGTGGTGGCAATGGCTGCCTTGGTCGAGCAGCATCAGCAGGCCTTCTGGGTGCCGCTGCTCAAGCTCATGTTCACCCTGTCGTATGTGGTGCTCGGCCCCTGGGTCGGTGCCTGGGCCGACCACTGGCCCAAGCACCGGGTGATGATGGTGGCCAATGGCATCAAGTGCCTGGCTTGTTTTTCGATGCTCGTGGGCTTGAATCCGGTGGCGGCCTTTGGCTTGGCGGGTTTGGGCGCTGCCATTTACGCCCCTGCCAAGTACGGCCTGATCACCGAGATGGAACCTGCACACCGCCTGGTCAAGGCCAATGGCTGGATCGAGGTCAGCACCGTGTGCGCGGCCTTGTTTGGCGTGGTGCTGGGCGGCTTTTTGGTGGGCACGCTGTGGCTGAACTCTGCGCTGTGCCAGTGGCTGGGCAGTGGCATACCAGCCTCGTGGGGCACTCTTTCGGTGTCGCTGCTGGCCTTGCTGCTGTTTTACGGAGGCGCCGCTGTCATGAACCTGTTTATCCCCGACAGTGGTGTGCGCTACCCGCGCAGCCCCTGGGGCGTGCGCGCGGTATGGGGCCGGTTTGTGCAAGACCAGGCGGCCTTGTGGCGCGACCCCTTGGGCTCCATCAGCCTGACGGTGACGACCTTGTTTTGGGGTGTGGGCGCCTGCCTGCAACTGCTGGTGCTGGCCTGGGCGCAGCAGGCGCTGCATTTGTCCTTGGAGTACGCGGCCTACTTGCAAGCCGCCACGGCCGTGGGTGTGGTCGCCGGTGCTGCGTTGGCGGCGCGTTTTGTGCGCCTCGAGCAAGCACCCCAGGTGCTGGCTGTCGGCATTTTGCTGGGCTTGTTGATGCCCCTGATGGTGGGGATTGAAAGCTGGCAGGCAGCGGTGGTGCTGACCGCACTGCTGGGTGTGGTGGGCGGCTTTTTTGTGGTGCCCATGAATGCTTTGTTGCAGCACCGCGGCGTCACGCTGCTCAGTGCCGGACGGTCCATCTCGGTTCAAAACACCAACGAGAACGCGAGTATTTTGACCCTGATGGGTGCCTACAGCGCCCTGCTGTACGCCCAGGTGCCGGTGGACCAGCTGGCCTGGGGCCTGGGCCTGCTGGTGGCCATCGGCATGGCGCTGGTGCAGTGGCGTTACTGGGCGATGCGCTCAGCGGGCCGCTTCCCGTTGGGGTAGTTGCAGCAAAGCCTGGCCCATGCGCAAGGGTGCGCCCTCTTGAATGCCGGGTGCGAATTCGAACCCTTTGGGGGCAAAAACCAAGATCGTGGATCCATGCTGGAACCAGCCCATTTCCTGGCCTTTGGTGTAGCGGGCGTCGCAATCGATATGGCCGGGGCCCTCGTAGCGCGCATCCAACAAGTGGCTTAGCGCATGGAGGCGAATGCTGGCCACCAGCACAGCGGCCACTGGCACCAAAGCGACGGGGTAGCGCTCTTCGCCCACTTCCACCCGCAGCAGCGCGCGTTCGTTTTTGCAAAACAGCTTCTCCACGCGCTTCAAAGCAATCGGGTTGACGTTCCAGGTGTCGCCCGCAAAGTAGTCCACATCATGCAGGCGCAAGTCGAAGGGCGCGTGAAAGCGGTGGTACATGGAGGAGGTGATGCGAATGGTCACAAACACACCGTCTTGCCAGGGGCTGTCCGCGCCCAAGGGGCCCAGCAAATCGGTGAGCGTGTAGGGAAAGCCTTTGGCCTGGTAGACCTTGTCGCCCTCGACCCGCCCCATGGCGCCCACGATGCCATCGCAGGGGCTGGTCATCGTTCTGGGATCGGGGTCGATGGTGCGGGCACCGGGCTTGAGCTCGCGGATAAAGCAGTCGTGCAGGCTGTCGAAGTGCTGCTTTTTGGCCTCGGACAAGTCCAGGTCAGCAAACGACTTCCAAGCCGCAATAGACAGGTCACGCACCAGCGGGTTGCTGCGTTGGCTGAACCAACCCATAAACCGCGTGAGTGCAAGGCGGGGGATGCGGTTGGTCAACAGGAAGTTCAGGTCTTCTTGGGCGCCGACGGCGTGCAGTAGTTTTTTAAGAGTCATCATTTCTTAACCTTGAAGTCATACAAACAAGGTTTTACAAAGGGTTCTACGTATGGACGGTTCTGAGGCATTCATGTCAATGGCGGTATGGGGCGGTGCGGCGTCACTGGGTTTAGTCGCCCTTCCCAAAGTGTGGCAACGCTTGCAGCTCTCTTTGGCCAAGTACCCCTCGCTGGGCGGTCACTTGCGCATGGCCAAGCGGGTGTCGAAGTTGATTCCGAGCTACTCCTACCCCGACGCCACTTGGTACGCCGTGGACGGCGCACCGCTGGCGGTGGAGCAGCGCAGGCGCACCGCATTGGCGCACTTGGGCAAGCTCTTGAAAGACCAAAGCCCCCAGACGCTGGCGCAGTCCGATGCCGCGCGGCCCATGCTGTCCGATCTTCAGCTCATCAGCCAGTACCGCGTGCCCTACCAGTTCCGCGCTTTGCTGGCGCAGTACGTGAAGCTGGGCAGCTTCTGGCGCGAAAGCAGCGGCGTGTGGCTGACCGATTTGGATGGCAATCGCTTTATTGACGTGACCGGTTCTTATGGCGTCAACCTGTTCGGCTCGGACTACTACAAGGCCAGCATGGCCCAAGGTGCCGAACTGGCGCAGCCCCTGGGCGTGGTGTTGGGCTCCTACCACCCTGTGGTCCTCGACAATGTGCAACGCTTGTGCAAGATCTCGGGCATGGACGAAGTGTCCTTTCATATGTCGGGCACCGAGGCGGTCATGCAGGCGGTGCGGCTGGCGCGCTACCACACGCGCAAGCCCAAAATTGTGCGCTTTACCGGCGCCTACCACGGCTGGTGGGACGATGTGCAGCCCGGCCCCGGCAACCCCATGCCGCCGTCCCAACACACGCTCACGCTCAATGAAATGCACCCCAACACCTTGCGGGTGCTGCGCAACCGCAATGACATTGCCTGTGTGCTGATCAACCCCCTGCAAGCCATGCATCCCAACCGCGCCGCGCCCACCGACTCGACGCTGGTGGATGGCACGCGCCATGTGGCGTATGACCGCGCGGCCTACACCGCCTGGTTGACCGAACTGCGTGCGGTGTGCACCGCCAAAGGCATTGCCCTGATTCTGGACGAGGTGTTCCTGGGTTTCAGGCTCGCCAAGGGTGGTGCGCAGGAATACTTCGGCGTGAAGGCCGACCTGGTGACTTACGGAAAAACGCTGGGCGGCGGACTGCCGGTCGGCGTGATCTGCGGCAAGGCGCGCTGGATGAAGCGCTTTCAAGAGGACAAGCCGGGCGACATTTGCTTCGCCCGCGGAACTTTCAATGCCCACCCTTATGTGATGTGCGCCATGAATGTCTTCTTGAAGTCGCTCGACACACCTGCGGTGGAGTCGCTCTACGCAAGGGCTACGCAGACCTGGAGCGCGCGACAAGCCCTGCTGAACGAGCGACTGCAGGCTGCAGGCGTGCCGGTGCGTGTGGCCGGCATGGAGACCGTGTGGTCGGTCCTCTATGAAGTGCCTAGCCGCTACAACTGGCTGCTGCAATACTATTTGCGTGCGCAAGGAATTGCTCTGAGTTGGGTGGGAACGGGCCGCATGATTTTCAGTTTCAACTTTGACGACGCGGCGTTCGACGATTTCTGCCATCGCTTCGTGTTGGCCACCCAAAGCATGCAAACCGACGGCTGGTGGTGGGTGCCTGAAGCGCAGAGTGGAAAGAAGATTCGCCGCCAGGTGCTCAAAGAGATGCTGGCAGCGAAGTTTCGCAGTGCTTAGTGCTGCGCGCCTTTGACGTGGTCCATCGGGTCTAACCACTGGCCCCGCAGGAGGTAGAGCGGGGCCTTGTGGTACATCTTGATGTCGTGCACGGGGTCGGTAATGATTTTGAAGCCCCAGGCCAAACCGGCCTTCAGGCTGTCTTGCTTCCAGAGTTGCAAGACACGGAAAACCAGACCCGCGACACCCAGCATCAGCCAAGCCATCGCGGTCATGCGCACAGGCGTGTCCTCATAGGCTTGGGGCACGGCCCATTGCAGGTACTCGGGCATCCAGTAGGCCAGCACAGGGATCGCTGCGCAAATGCTCAGCAGCACGATTTTGCGGTTCAGGTTGTAGCCGACCTTGATGTCTTCTTTGTGCTCGTGCGTGGCCTGGTTGACTTCATCAAAGCCCTTGGGCTCAAAAAAGAAGTGGCCCATTTGGCGGGTGCTCATGGAAAACAGCCAGGCAATCAAAGCCGACACCACGGGGTCAATGAACAAAAACACATAGGCCACCAAAAAAGACATGGCGCTGAGCAGGTGCAAAAACTGGTTGATGCGGCTGTGGTGGTAGTAGCGGTGGTCGTCCCAGCGTTGGACGTTGACGAGATCAAAAAACGATTGCATGGAATCTCCTGATTGAATGGGGCAAGGGGCGCCGCCCACGATGTGCTTGCGCCTTGGCATAGAAATGTCACGCTTTTGCATGAAAATTTGGTGACAACGGGCATGGACTTGCAAGGTCTCCGAAAATTCATTCCGACGTCACCGAAGCTTCATATAAATGTCGCAGTCCGTGGGCACAGTGGTGCCATGAAAAATGAACCGCATCTGCAAGTCGAGCGCATTAGCAACGCGCGTCCCGCGCTCAATATCGCGGTGGTGACCGAAACCTACCCGCCCGACATCAACGGCGTGGCCCATACGCTGTCCAAAATCGTGCAAGGCTTGCAGGCCCGTGGCCATGTGATCTGGCTGGTGCGTCCACGCCAGCCCGGTGCGGATGTGGCGACGGTCAACAGCAGCTACCAGGAAGTGCTGGTGCGCGGTTTGCCCATTCCTTTTTACAAGCAGTTGCGCCTGGGGCTCCCTGCCAAGCGGGAGCTGCTGCGCCTGTGGTCCCGCCAGCGGCCGGACATCGTGCACATTGCGACCGAAGGGCCTTTGGGTTGGTCGGCACTGCAAGTGGCGCGTAAATTGAAACTGCCGATCAGCACCGACTTCCGTACCAATTTCCACGCCTACAGCCAGCACTACGGCATCGGCTGGCTGCGCGGCGCGATCTTGGCGTACATGAAAAAGTTCCACAACGCCGCCCACGCCACCATGGTGCCCACCGCGCAGCTCGAAGCGGAATTGGCCGGCAGCGGCTTCAAGCGCTTGTCGGTGGTGCCGCGTGGCATTGATACGGGGCTGTTCTCGCCGACGCAGCGCAGTACAGCGCTGCGCCAGAGCTGGGGCGTGGGAGAGCAGGACCGGGTCATGATTTATGTGGGCCGCCTGGCTGCCGAAAAAAATCTGGGCGCGGTGATTCAAAGCTACCGGGGTTTGAAGCAGCAGTACCCCGACATCAAGCTGGTGCTGGTCGGTGATGGCCCCATGCGCAATGAATTGCAGGAGACCCACTCCGACATTATTTTTGCGGGCTTTCGTGTGGGCGCCGACCTGGCGCAGCATTACGCCAGTGCGGACCTGTTTATGTTCGCCAGCAAGACCGAGACCTTTGGCAATGTCACCATTGAGGCCATGGCCTCGGGCCTGGCGGTGGTCGCATTCCGCCACGCGGCAGCCGGGGAATTGATTGAGTCCGGCATCAACGGCATGTTGGCCGACCCTGCACACGACCATTCTTTTGAGGCAGCGGCCCAGGCGCTGCTGCACAACCCGGCCTTGATGCGTTCGGTCGGCCAACAAGCCTGGCACACCGCCAACACGCTGGGCTGGCCTACCGTGGTGGAGAAAACCGAGACGGTGTTCCAAAAAATTCTGTTGGAGCATGGCACGCCCTACAACCACCAGTGGATGCTGCAAGGCGCTTGAAAGCGCACGCGCCGGCGCTACTGCCTCTTTAGCCGCTGCGCCTTATTTGGCGGATTTCAGCCAAATGGCGCGTGGATCGCCATCCACAAAATAGCTGGGGCACTGGTAGCGCTCAATGTCCTGCGCATGCAAGGGGAAAGAGCCGCAGTTGGAAAACTTGCGCAAATAGGTGCCGTAAATGCCGCACTGGTATTTGCCACCCTCCATCGGCTCCAAGAAAGCGCAGCGTTTGTTCAGGCAGCAGTTGCCGCATTGCACACACTCTCCGTACACCGTCACCGGGACCTGCTTCACGCGCAAGAAAACATCTCTGAAATAGTGCTCTATGGGGCCTGCGCTCAAGGCTTGGAAATGGACACGGAACTTTTGGCGCTGGGCGCTGTAGTTGTTCAGAAAGCGCCGGTCCCACAACAAGACCGCGACGATGAATGGCATCAACGGCACCAAGAACAGGCACAGCGAAGAAAACGCGGGTGCAGCGAGCCTGACGACCTGAATGCGGCGGGTGGGCGAAAAGTAAGTGTTCATGCAATGGCCTTTGTTTGCCCGCCATCCTAGGAAGCGCGCATGACGAAAAGGTGTCATTGCGATGTGCGAAGTGTGACTTTTTTCCATGCCGCTATTTCTTCATGAAAAAGTCATGGTTTCGACATCGCTTCGCAACACGCGCTTCCTAGCATGGTCCCCAATCAGAAGGGGACAACATGAAGATTTCGGTTTTTGGCACGGGCTATGTGGGTTTGGTTCAGGGCGCCGTACTGGCCGACGCAGGGCATCAGGTGACCTGCGTGGACTTGGATGAAAAGAAGCTGCAGGATTTGCGCGAGGGCGTGATTCCGATCTTTGAACCCGGGCTCGAATCCATTGTCAAAAGCGCGTTCGCCGACGGGCGCTTGGTGTTTACCTCGGACGCGGCTATTGCGGTGCAAAACGCCGATATTCATTTCATTGCCGTGGGCACGCCGCCCGGTGAAGACGGCAGTGCCGATCTGCGCCATGTGCTGGCCGTGGCCAAAACCATCGCCACGCATCTGAGCGGCTACGCCGTCATCGTGGACAAATCCACCGTGCCCGTGGGCACGGCCGACCGCGTGGCGGAAGTGATCGCACAGACCTTGAAAGAGCGTGGGCAGGACATTGCATTTGATGTGGTGTCCAACCCGGAATTTTTGAAAGAAGGTGCGGCGGTTGCAGACTGCCAGCGCCCGGACCGCATCGTCATCGGCACCCACAGCGCAAAAGCAGAAGCCTTGATGCGCGAGTTGTACGAACCCTTCAACCGCAACCACGACAAGATCATTGTCATGAGCCCGCGCAGTGCGGAAATGACCAAGTACGCCGCCAACTGCATGCTGGCCACGCGCATCAGTTTGATGAACGAGATGGCCATCGTGGCCGAAGGCCTGGGTGCCGATATCGAGTCGGTGCGCCAGGGCATTGGCAGCGACCAGCGCATCGGCTACCACTTCATCTACGCCGGTGCGGGGTATGGCGGAAGTTGTTTCCCCAAAGACATCAGTGCGCTGGTCAAGTCGGCGCAGCAGATCGGCATGGATCCCTTCATTCTGAACGCGGTCGAGGCCCGCAACCAAGCGCAAAAACGTGTCATCTTCGACAAGCTCAAGGCGCACTTCCAGGGCGACCTGCGCGGCAAAGTGATTGGCTTGTGGGGCCTGGCTTTCAAACCCAATACCGACGATATGCGCGAAGCCCCCAGCCGTGTGCTGATGGAAGCGTTATGGGAAGCGGGTGCGCGGGTGCAAGCCTATGACCCGGCCGCGATGGAAGAGACGCAGCACATCTACGGTTCGCGCCCCGACTTGCTGCTGTGCGGCACCAAAGAGGCCGCCATGCAAGACGCCGACGCCTTGGTGATCATGACCGAATGGCGTCAGTTCAAGGCACCCGACTTTGAAGCCATCAAGGTCGCGCTCAAGAGCCCCCTGATTTTTGATGGCCGCAATTTGTTTGAGCCCTCGCGCATGCGCGAACGCGGCTTTACCTACCAGGGCATAGGCCGCTAAGCCTGCCCCGGTGCACAGCGCTGCAACTTATTCGGTGGGCAAAAAGCCTTCGACCGACAGGTAGCGCTCGCCGGTGTCGTAGTTAAAGCCCAGCACCTTGGCGCCTGCGGGCAGCTCCGGCAGCTTTTGCGCAATGGCGGCCAAGGTTGCGCCGCTGGAAATGCCCACCAACATGCCTTCTTCGGCGGCGCTGCGTCGCGCCATCTCGCGTGCGGGTTCGGCGTCGACCTGGATCACGCCGTCCAGCAATTCCGTGTGCAGGGTCTTGGGGATAAAGCCCGCGCCAATGCCTTGAATCGGGTGGGGCGAGGGTGCGCCGCCGCTGATGACCGGGCTTTGGCTGGGCTCCACCGCAAACACCTTCAACTTGGGCCAGTATTTCTTGAGCACCTGAGCCACACCGGTGATATGGCCGCCCGTGCCCACGCCGGTGATGATGGCGTCCAGTCCTTCGGGGAAGTCCGCCAGAATTTCCAGCGCCGTGGTGCGGGTGTGCACTTCAACGTTGGCGGGGTTTTCAAACTGCTGGGCAATCCAGCTGCCGGGGGTGGCGGCGGACAGCTCCTGGGCGCGGGCGATGGCGCCCTTCATGCCCAAGGCGCGCGGCGTCAGGTCAAACTTGGCGCCGTAGGCCAGCATCAGGCGGCGGCGCTCAATAGACATGCTGTCTGGCATGACCAAAATCAGCTTGTAGCCTTTGACCGCAGCCACCATGGCCAGGCCGACGCCGGTGTTGCCCGAGGTGGGCTCAATGATGGTGGCGCCGGGTTGCAGGGCACCGCTTTTTTCCGCGTCTTCCACCATGGCCAGGGCAATGCGGTCTTTGATCGAGCCGCCGGGGTTGCTGCGCTCGGACTTGATCCAGACATTGGCGCCTGCGCCAAACAGGCGGTTGATGCGCACGTGCGGGGTGTTGCCAATGGTTTGCAGAATGGTGTCGGCTCTCATGGGGATGTCTCCAGTGGGTGTGAGGGAACGTTGCGGCCGCATTGTGAGCCAGTTTGCAAAGCGCCAGGGTTATATGGATATGCGCTGCCCCGATAATCGGGGGGTGAAGCCCACCAGACCACCGCTGGTGCAATCTGGGAAACCAGGCACTGGAGGAACGTCCGGACTGCACAGGGCAGCGTAGCAGCTAACGGCTGTCCACTGAAACCCAGGTCCGCAAGGGTGTGGCATAAGGTGAGGATCAGAGCAACAGAGACGAGTCGCGGCGGGGCAACCCGCAGCGGGTGAAACGGGCAATCTCTACGCGCAGCAATACCAAGTAGGCCAACGCAAAGCGCTGCGGTTCGCCGCAGCGTCCTGACCGGGACCCCCGGAGTTGGCGGGTAGGTAGCACCGAGCTCTTGGGCGACCAAGGGCCCAGATTAATGGTGGTCACATGCCGGGGTAACCCGGCATGCACAGAATCCGGCGTAACGGTGGGCTTCACACTTTATTCAAGACCCCGGGCCTGTGGCTTTATGCCGCCAAGCGCGGGGCGGAAGTGCATCCGGCCTGAGTGCAGATGCCATTGCGCCGCAGCGAGCGCTAAAACCGCTCGTGCGCGCCCAGGTAGCGCCATTGGCCGGGTGCGACCTCGCCCAAACCCACCCGCCCCAAGCGGATGCGGCGCAGCCCGACCAGCGTGAGTCCGGCGAGGTCGCACAGGTAGGCGGCCAGGCCAGGGTGCGAACCCTTGACCGCAATGCGCAGCTTGCTGCCTTGCGGTCCTGAGCTGCCAACACTGACTTTGGTGTGCGGCAAGTTGTGGCGGGGGTCGCGCAAGGCGCGTTCGATGGGCAGCAGTGCCTCGGGTGGGACTTCGCCTTGCACTTCGGCAATCAGTTCGTGTTCCATCACGGCCAGGTCTTCGCTCAGCTTGCGCTGGGTGCGCCAGTCCTGGGTAAAGACGACCAGGCCGCTGGCACCCGTCTCCAACTCCACGCTGGCCTCCAAGCCGGTGAAGTGGCGTTTGAGGACGCGGGTGTCGTTGGCGTCTTGCGGGCTGTGGTGGGCTGCGGTCAGCAGCTCCCGCGCGGTGTGCACCTTGGGCTTTTTGCCTTTGTAGTGCGGGCTGGGTATGGGCGCCTCGGTGACACCGTCCAACCAGCCCGGCGGCTTGTTCAGCACCAGGGTGATGGCGCTGAGGTTCAGCAGGCTGGCCTCTGCATCCACCGTCACGGCTTGCTGCTGCACGCGAAACGGCGGGTCTTCCACCACCACGCCATCGACCCGCACAAAGCCGCCCTCGATGTACTGCTCGGCCTCGCTGCGCGAACAGGCCAGCAGTTGGGCTACGCGCTTGGCCAGGCGTTCGCCCTCAGGCACTGGCGCTCGTGCTGGCGCTGGCGCGGGTGCGCGGCTCACGTGCCGCTCCCAGCCGATTGCAGCCATTGGATATGTTCCACATGGGCTAAGAGCGAGCGCTTGGCCACCGGCCACAGGCGGGGGTCTACATCGTCATAGGCCAGTGGCAGCCATTGGTCGGGGTCGCCATTCGGATTGGCGCGCATCACGGCGGCAATTTTGGCTTCGCGCTTCAGGCGGTGGGCCTTGAGGTGGGCGATGGCGTCCAGCGCCTTGGGCAGGGGATGGCCGTGGGCGGGGAGTATGAATTCCACGCCGTATTCGGTGCATTGTTGGTGCAGCACATCCAGCGAATGCAGGTAGTGGCCCATATTGCCGTCCGGCGGGTCGATCACCGTCGTGCTGCCGTTCAAGATGTGGTCGCCGGTGAAGAGCAAACCGTCTTCTTCAAGCAGCAGGCAGACATGGTTGGCCGCATGGCCCGGCGTGTGGATGGCCAGCAGCGTGTGGCAGGGCGCTCCCTCGGTCGCGGGCGATAGCAGCAGGCGCTGGCCATGGGCCAGGGTGATGTCGGGCACAAATTGGCTGTTGGCGCGGGCCGTGGGCGCAGAGGCCAAGCCCCACACCGCCACCGCCACGCCCGCTTGGGCGCACAGGTCTTGCAAAGGCTTGGCGCCAGGCGAATGGTCGGGGTGCGAGTGGGTGCAGACGATGAGCTTGAGGTTGCCACCGCTGCCGTCCACATGGCTGGCTGCCGCCCACAGGCGCGCCACATGGTCGGCGTCTGCCGGACCGGGGTCGATGGCAATAAAGCCGGTGCGGGGGTCGCCCACCAGGTAGCTGTTGGTGCCAGGGCCGGTCATGAAACCGGGGTTGGGAGCGGTCAGGCGCAGCACATTGCGCAGCAGGGCGACCGGGCTGTGGCTTTGCCATTCGGCGGGAGAGGGCAGAGGGCCAGCGGCAGAATCGAGAATTTGGGCGTGTCGGGGCATACGGGCATTTTGCAGGCAAAAGGCGCGCCGATTGATAATCAGCTTCTATGCGAATCCCGTTTACCAAAATGCAAGGCGCCGGCAACGACTTTGTCGTGCTGGACGAAACCGGCGGCCCGCTGGGGCTGACCGCCGCGCATTACCGCTTTTTGGGCGACCGCCACTTTGGCGTGGGTGCCGACCAGATCCTGACGGTGCGCCCGTCCCCCGCGCCAGGCATTGACTTTGAATACATCATCCACAACGCCGACGGCGCCGAGGTCGAGCAGTGCGGCAATGGCGCGCGCTGCTTTGCCCAGTTTGTGCACGAGCGCGGCCTCAGCAGCAAAAGCCGCTTGCGCGTGAAAACCATGAAAGGCGTGATCGAACCCGAACGTGCGCCAGACGGCCGCATCACGGTGGACATGGGCGCGCCGGTGTTTGAAGCAGAGCAACTGCCCTTTGACACGCAAGGCCTGGTGCCTCAGGCCGACGGCCACTGGCACAGCTGGCCGCTGGCGCTGGCAGACACGGGTGTCACGGTCTGGATCGCTGCGGTGTCCATGGGCAACCCGCATGCGGTGCAGCGGGTGGTGGATGTGGACACTGCGCCGATTGAGACGCAAGGCCCCTTGGTGCAGCAGCATCCGCGCTTTGCCCGCCACGTCAACGCGGGCTACATGCAAATCGTCAACCGCGGCCAGATTCGCCTGCGCGTGTATGAGCGCGGAGTCGGCGAGACTTTGGCCTGTGGCAGCGGCGCCTGTGCGGCGGTGGTGGCCGGTATCCGCTGGGGGCTGCTGGACGCGTCGGTCGATGTGCACACGCGCGGCGGCGTCCTCACCATCTCGTGGGCGGGCGGCGATGCCCCTGTGCTAATGACCGGCCCGGCCGTGACCGTATTCCGGGGCGAGATTGACATTCCCGCCGCGCTTTAATCCTCTTCTTATTTCATTACCAAGCAACGACCATGAGCCAGCTCACCGACCAATCTCTGAACAACCCGATCACCGAAGACGATATTGCCAACTACCTGGCCAACACGCCGGACTTCTTTTTGCGCCATTCGGAACTGCTGGCCGCGGTGCAACTGACCAGCCCGCACAGCAACCGCGCCGTGAGCCTGCAGGAGCGCCAGGCTGAAATGCTGCGTGAAAAAATCAAGCTGCTGGAAGTGCGCATCATGGACATGATTCGCCACGGCAACGACAACGTGCTCTTGTCCGACAAGATCCTGCGCTGGGCCCGGGGCCTGCTGCTGGTGCCCCAAGCGCAAACGCTGCCGGCACTGATTGCTCAAGACATCAAAGACCAGTTTTCGGTGCCCCAGGTGAGCGTGCGCTTGTGGGGCCTGTCCAGCGACTACGCCGACGCCCCCTTTGTGCAGGGCGTAACCGACGAGGCCAAGTTGTTCGCATCGTCCTTGACCGAGCCTTTTTGCGGCCTGAACACAGGCTTTGAAGTGGCCGCCTGGCTGGACAAGCCCGAGGCTGCGAGCTCCGTGGCGCTGATTCCCTTGCGCAGCGGCGAGGCGGGCAGCGGGGCCCCCGCCTTTGGCATGCTGGTGCTGGCGTCCATGGACGCGCAGCGTTTTCACGGCGGCATGGGTACCGACTTTTTGGCCCGCATTGGCGAAGTGGCCAGCGCCGCGCTGAGCCGCCTGCGCTGAATCACCTCATCCGCTTCACTCCACTGCCCCTGTGGACACCGACCCCGCGCTGATCGAGGCCTACCTGGAGCATGTGCGGGTCGAAAAACGCCTGGCGTCGCGCACCGTGGACTTGTATGCCCTGGACCTGGCCAAGCTGCAGGCCTTTGCCGGAGCCGTTGCTTCGGCAACAGGCACAGGACTGGCGCTGACGGAGGTCAAAAATCACCACATCCGCCGCTGGGTGGCGACCATGCACAGCGGCGGGCGCAGCGGCCGGGGCATTGCACTCATTCTGAGCGGCTGGCGCGGTTTCTATGCCTGGTTGGGGCGCCAAGGTCTGGTGGCCAGCAATCCGGTGCAAGACGTTCGATCCCCCAAAGCGCCCAAACCGCTGCCCAAGGCCTTGGGTGTGGACGACGCGGTGCAGTTTGCCGACTTTCAGAGCGACGACGACGCCTGGCTGGAAGCGCGCGATGCGGCCATGGTCGAGTTGCTCTACGGCAGCGGCCTGCGCGTCGGCGAACTGGTGGGGCTGGACGTGGTGGCCAGTCCGCAGGCCAAGGGCTGGATTGATTTGCAAGCGGCCGAAGCCCACGTGTTGGGCAAGGGCTCCAAGCGGCGCAGTGTGCCGATTGGGGCCACGGCTTTGCAGGCGCTGGTGCGTTGGCTCTCGTTGCGCGGCGATAGCGGTCCAATGCCCAGTTCTGACGCATCAGCCGCACTCTTTCAGGGGCGCCATGGCACGCGTTTGACTGCGCAATCGGTGTGGCAGCGCCTGCAGCGGCGCAGCCTGCAAGCCGGTATGGCCACGCCGGTGCACCCGCACATGCTGCGCCACTCCTTTGCCAGCCATGTGCTGCAGTCCAGCAGCGATTTGCGGGGTGTGCAGGAACTCTTGGGTCACGCCAATATCAGTACCACCCAGGTCTACACGCGCCTGGACTTCCAGCACCTGGCCAAGGCCTATGACGCGGCCCATCCCCGGGCCAAGTCCAAAAAGCCTTAACGCAGGCCCGCGCCGGTCAAGCCGATTTGGGCACGCGGTACAGGCCGCAAATTTTGTTGCCGTCAGGGTCGCGCAGGTAGGCCAGGTAGAGCTTGCCGGTGGGGCCTTCGCGGTAGCCCGGGGGGTCTTCGCAGCTGGTGCCGCCGTTGGCGATGCCCGCAGTGTGGAAGGCATCGCATTGTTCAGCCGACTGCATAGCAAAGCCGGTGGTGCTGCCGTTGCCGTGGCTGGCGGGCTCGCCATTGATGGGCGTGGAAATGGCAAACACGCCGGTCGCGCTGCGGTAGAAAAAGCGGTTGTTGTTGGCCACGCCGGGCCCCACGCCCACGGTGGCGAGGACGGCGTCGTAAAAGGTCTTGGATCGGGTCAGGTCACTGACGCCCAACATGATGTGGCTGAACATGGTTTGTCTTTCGGTAATGCCCTGGCGGGCGGCGGCACATGGTAACCAGCTTTGGCGCGGGGTCCGCGCATAGGTGCGGCGACAATGGCACCATGAAAACCATTCGCCTTCGCGCCGGCAAAGAGCGCTCCTTGCAGCGACGCCATCCCTGGATTTTTGAGTCCGCCATTGAGCGCGGCGGAGCCGACAGCGGCGAGACGGTGCGGGTCGAGGGCCATGAGGGCCAATTCCTGGGTTGGGCTGCGTTCAGCCCCAACTCCAAAATCCGGGCCAGAGTCTGGAGCTTTGTGGAGACCGAGCGCATTGACGCCGCGTTTTTTGGCCGTGCAGTGGCGAGCGCCATTCAGGCCCGCACCCGCCTGGACGTGCGCAGCGATGGCATGCGCCTGGTGCATGGCGAGTCCGACGGTCTGCCGGGCTTGATCGTGGACCGCTATGGCGACACGCTGGTGGCGCAGTTCACCTCGGCCGGGGTTGAGCGCTGGAAGGCGGTGATTGCCGATGCCCTGCTGCTGCACACCGGCCTGGAAAAATTGTACGAACGCTCCGACGCCAGCAGCCGGGGCCTGGAGGGCTTGCCCGAGTCGACCGGCTGGTTGCGCGGCAGTGGTGCCACCGATTTGGTATTGCGAGAACATGACTGGCAGCTGGCGCTGGACATTGCGCACGGGCACAAAACGGGCTTTTACCTGGATCAACGCGACAGCCGCAAAAAGTTTGCGGAGCACGCGCGTCGCTTGCAGTTCCAACGGGTACTCAACTGCTTTTGCTACACCGGTGGATTTACCGTCGCCGCCTTGTCCGGGGGTGCGGCGCATGTCACCTCCATCGATTCGTCCGGCCCGGCGCTGGTGCAAGCCGCAGCCAACGTGGCATTGAACGGCTTTGCGCCGGAGCGCGCCAGTTTCATGGACGCCGACGTCAATGCGTCCTTGCGCCAATTCGCCCAGGCCGGGCAAAGCTTTGATGCCATCGTGCTCGACCCGCCCAAGTACGCACCCACGGTGGCGCACGCCGAGCGCGCGGCGCGGGCCTACAAAGACATCAACCGCCTGGCCTTCAAAATTTTGGAGCCCGGCGGCGTGCTGTTTACCTACTCCTGCTCGGGCGGCATCAGCGCGGATTTGTTCCACAAAATTGTGGCCTCTGCAGGTGCGGACGCGGGCGTGGATGGTTTCATTACCGAGCGCATGGGCGGCGCACCCGACCACCCGATGACCATCAACTTTCCAGAGGGCGAGTACCTCAAAGGTCTGGTGGTGATGCGCAAACTCTGAGGCAGGCCATGACTTACACCTTGTTCTATTCCCCTGACAGCGCCAACATCGTGGTACGTATGGCGCTGGAAGAAATCGGGGCCACCTTTGAGGCTTTGGAAGTAGACCGGCGCGAGAACGCACAGCGCAGCCCGGCGTTTTTGAAGTTCAACCCGCAAGGCCTGTTGCCGGTGTTGGTGGACCCGGCGCAGGACGAGCCGCTGTTTGAAACGGCGGCAATTTTGTTGCACCTGGCCGATGCGCACCGCATGCTCAAGCCTCTGGATGCGCGCGCGCGAGGGCGGTTTCTGAAGTGGTTGTTCTTCCTGTCCAACACCTTGCATGCAGATTTGCGCATCGCTTTTTATACCGAGCGTTATGCCGACAACGCGCAAAGCATCGCCGCCTTGCGTGTGCCATTGCGCAGCCGTGTCTTAGCGCACCTGGTGTTGTTGGACGCGGAGATGGCGCGCCACGCGGGCCCCTGGCTTTTGGGTGCCGAGCTCAGCGTGTGTGACTTGTACCTGGCTGCCTGCGTGCGCTGGGCGCAGCTCTACCCCCGAGGGGACGCCCTGCCTGCCACCGCCGTGCAAGCGCTGCCCCGATTGGCGGGCTTGCTCCAACAATTGGGCGAACGCCCGGCGGTGCGCAAGGCGTTTGCTGCAGAAGGTATTGCAGGGCCGCTGTTTCTGGCGCCCGAATATCCCGCCAACCCCGTGGTGTAAGTCGGGCCAACCGCGCCAGCTGCAAGGGATTGCGCACGCGCGACAATAGCGGCATGAAACCGAACAAACCCCGCATTCCCGTGCACAAGCACGGCCCCCAGGTGCAGCGCAGCCACGAAATCCGCATCATTGGTGGCCTGTGGAAGCGCACCAAGCTCAAAGTCGCCGACAAACCGGGTCTGCGCCCCACCCCCGACCGTGTGCGTGAGACGCTGTTCAATTGGCTGGGTCAAGACCTGACCGGTATGCGCTGCATAGACGTGTTTGCTGGTACTGGCGCATTGGGCTTTGAGGCGGCATCGCGTGGCGCAAAAGACGTGGTGCTGGTGGAACAAGACAGCGCGCTGATCGAGCAACTCAAGCGCACCCAGTCCCAGCTCTCGGCCCAACAGGTGCAGGTGCAGCGCGGCGATGGCGTGTCTGCCTTGCGCCAGGCGGCGCCCGGCAGCATGCAGCTGGTGTTTCTGGATCCCCCGTTTGACACCGCCTTGTGGGAACCTGCGCTCAAGGCGGCCGCCCGCGCCGTGTCGCCCCAGGGCTGGATTTACCTGGAGGCGCCCGTGGCTTGGACGCAAACCCAGCTGGCCGCACTGGGCTTGGTCGTGCACCGGCACCTCAAGGCGGGTGCAGTGCATGCCCACTTGCTGCGCCTTGCGTCCACCGACGAGCTGGCTGCGCTAGAGTCTCTCACCGCTGCTGACACGCCCACCGACCCCTCTCCGGAAGTTTGAATATGGCCCACGCCCCCGCGTCCACCATCGCTGTCTACCCCGGCACCTTCGATCCCATCACCCTGGGTCATCTGGATTTGATTGCCCGCAGCGCGCAGCTGTTTGGCACTGTCATCGTCGCGGTTGCAGCGGCGCACCACAAGAAAACCCTGTTCACGCTGGAGGAGCGCCTGGCCACGGTCAGTGAAGTAGTGCAGCCCTGGACCCATGTGAAGGTGCTGCCGTTTACCGGGCTGGTGACCGAGTTCGCCCGCAGCCAAGGGGCTTGCGCCATGGTGCGCGGCCTGCGTTCGGTCACCGACTTTGACTTTGAGGCGCAGCTCGCCGGCATGAACCGGGCGCTGGCGCCTGCCATCGAGTCGGTGTTTTTGACGGCCGAAGCGCGCTACGCACCCATCTCCAGCACACTGGTGCGCGAAATTGCTACCTTGAAGGGCGATGTCGCGCAATTTGTGCCGCCCGCGGTGCTGGCGCGCCTGCGCGCCAAATTGCAGGCAGCGGCTTGAGGGAAAAGCCATGGCCTTGTTGATTACCGACGAGTGCATCAACTGCGACGTCTGCGAGCCAGAGTGCCCGAACGACGCGATCTCTATGGGTGTGGAAATTTACGAAATCGACCCGCACAAGTGCACCGAGTGTGTGGGGCATTTCGACGAGCCGCAGTGCGTGCAGGTGTGCCCTGTCGCCTGCATTCCTATCAATCCCGCCTTTGTCGAAGACCGGGAAACCCTGTGGCAAAAGTACCGTCGCCTGCAAGCCGGTACCACTGCCGTGTAGCTCAGGGTTTGGGCTGCGGCTCCTGTTTGGGGCTGACGGGGGCCTCTGACTGAGACTTGGGCGCAGACGCCTTTTTGGAATTTTTCAGCGGCAGCGTGGCAATCGGCTTCAGTACCATCGGCTCTTGGTGCTTTTTGCGCGGTTTCTCGTGGTCGTCGGCAGCACTGGCTTTTACTTTCGCTTTAACGGCTTGCGCCTGGGCCTGCATTTGCGCCAGTCGTTGGGCTGCGGCCTCATCGGCCTTGCGGTTTTTTTCCAGTTGATCGGCCAGTTTGGTGCTTCGCGCCGTGGCCTCGTCGGTTTGCGCTTTTTGGGCTTTGCTGCGGGCATCGCTGCTGGAGATGGTGACCGACTGCGGGCAAGGCATGTCGCTGTAAATGGCGCCGCAGCGGTAGACGGTTTGGTTTTGCGCCAGACTCCAGGAGCTCGCAACCGAGAGGCCTATTGCGACAAGCCCATTGGCAATCGACAGCATATTCATCTTCGTCTCCCTTGATGGTGAGTGGGCGTCGGCGCGTAGACCGATGGCGTCAGGGCACGGTTGGCGCTTGGGCGGCTTCGCTGGCTGGGTCGGGCTTGGGTGGTTTTGGCCGGGGGGGCTTGCTGGTGTGAATGTGCAGCATGGCCTTGTTCATCTCACCCGTCAAGAGGTGCGGCAATGCGGTGAGCGCACGGTCTATGCACTGGTCAATGGCGATGCGGTGGTCTAGGGGGGGCTTTTTCAGTACCCAGTTGGCCACCTCCGTTTTGAGTCCAGGGTGACCTATACCGAGGCGCAAACGCCAGTAGTCGCCCGTGCCGAGTTGGGCGTGGATGTCGCGCAGTCCGTTGTGCCCGGCGTGTCCTCCACCGAATTTGAGTTTGGCCTCCCCGGGCGGCAGGTCGAGTTCATCGTGCACCACCAGCACTTCATCGGGATTGATTTTGAAGAACCGGGCCAATGCGCCCACCGATTTCCCCGACAGGTTCATAAAGGTTTGCGGCTCCAACAGCCACACGGTCTGACCCTGAAAGGCCGTGCGGGCGACCAGGCCGGCGTAGCTTTTGTCCATGGTCAGCGAGGCCTTGAGTGCGCGTGCTGCGCCATCGACAAACCAAAACCCTGCGTTGTGCCGGGTGGCGTCGTATTCGGGGCCGGGGTTTCCCAGGCCGACCACAAGCTTGATCATGGCGATTAAAGAAAGAGGTAGAAGCAGCGTTGATTGTTACAAAGTAAAACGGCCCACCGAGGTGGGCCGTTTACAAGAGCAAGCGCAGGGCTTATTTCTTGCCTTTGCCTTTGGCAGGTGCTGCCGCAGCAGCAGGTGCTTCGGCCACTTCGGCCACAGGTGCTACCACCGACACGATGACGGGGTTTTCGCGGCCGCGGATCACGGCTTTGACGCCCTTGGGCAGGGTCAAATCCTTGGCGTGCAAGGAAGTGCCTTTTTTCAGCTCGCTCAAGTCCACTGCAATGAACTCGGGCAAGTCGGCTGGCAGGCAAGCGACTTCCAGTTCGGTCACCACATGGGTGATCAAGCAGGCGTCGAGCTTGAATGCGGGGGAATTCTCTTCACCGCTGAAGTGCAATGGCACTTTCATGTGCAGCGTGGTGTTGGCGTCCACGCGCTGGAAGTCCACGTGCAGAATCAACTGCTTGAAAGGGTGCATCTGCACATTGCGCAGCAGCACTTTGCTTTCAGAACCATTGAGTTCCATGTCCAGAATCGAGGCGTGGAACGCTTCTTTCTTGATGGCATGCCACAGTGCGTTGTGGTCCAGCTCGATGGCCAAAGGCTCAGCCGCGCCACCATAAACGATACCCGGTGTGCGACCCGTAATGCGGAGACGGCGGCTCGCACCCGTACCCTGCGCAGCGCGCTCAAAAGCGACAAATTTCATAACTTACTCCAAAAAGAGTCCACCGCGACCAGTGTGACTCCGGTTCAACAAAGGCGCCTT
>CANFLX010000018.1 GCA_947447985.1 Comamonadaceae bacterium | reverse complement strand
GTATGTCATCCAGGCGTGCCTCCAGGTCGTGGCGAAGTTGCTGGTTCAGCTCACGCACCCCGTACAGGTTTTTTTCGATCATTTGCGTGATTTCGCGCATGAAATAGGCATGCTGCTCGCTGGCGGTCATCGCCGTTTTTTCAAACCGCAGGTAGAAGTTTTGCTGCGCCTTTTCGGCCATTGAGCGGTGCATGAGCATTTCCTCCCTCAGGAGCTCAAAGTCATGCCGGAGTTTCTTGACAAACCCGATTTCCGCCATCCAGTCACCCTGCATGCGCTTGAGCTCATGCAAGACGTCGGGAATGGACAAAGGCGCGGGCGCCTGGGAGGCCTTGAACTTCGGCGAAAAACTGCGCGATGCGTCGGGGCTCTTGAAGCTATTGACCAGAATTTCCGCCTCGGTGGGAATCGGCTCGGTCAAACCGTCCTCCAAGGCCTGCGTTGGGGCAATCATGTTGTGGCGCGCGATGACCGAAAGCGCCAAACCCGACTCGACCATCCTGCGGGCCGTGAGCAATTGCAGCAAGTGGCGCAGCGTGTAGCTCACTTCGCGCCCCTGGCGCTCGGGGCGGTCGATAACGCCCTCCGTCACGTAATAGCGCACCAAGCGCTCGTTGGTTTTGTCGAGGTCGGCACTCCAGCCAAAGTTCACAATGCAGTCCACCGCCCGCTCGGCCAGTTCGATTGCGCTACCGCTGAACTTGCGGTGCGGATACAGTACATCCATGGGTTAAAACTCCTTTTTTCTGCTTGTTTTTTGAATTGACAGTGTCATTTTGACACCATTTATTGTTACTGTCAACATGACAGTCAAAATATTTTTTCAAGCCAAAAATACCGTTTAAACGGCTATTTTTTAGGGGTTTTCACTGTTTACACGGCTGACGCGCGTGTTGCACCCTATTCTGGAGTTGAACCGCCGCGACGTGGCGCCATCCAAAATTTGTCCATGATGCTGACCTAAGGGCAGCAGGCAGCCATCGCCGCGAAACAGCAGTTCCTGACGCGTTGCGCCACGGTATCAAAGCCCGCCAGCGGCGTTGCATCAGACTCGTTGAGGTAGAGCTTGCGATTGACCTCCACCATCACGCCCTGAACGCGGCGGTCCTTTCCATAGCGGCTCGACGGTACCAAAGCGCCTGCAAAAGGCTGGTTCAATTCCACGCTCCACCTGCGTGTTGGAAAGCTGCCATGAAAGCGTCTCCCAGTTCGTCACGGGTGTGGAAAGTATCCGTGCCGATGCAGATGTCGGGTCGCTTGGCCCTCGCATCGGCAAACTCGTATGGCAGGGCTTGGCTCGGGAAACTGTGGCAATCGAGGACCAGGCATCGCCCGTGCAGGTCGATAGCAGCCGACACCGCAGCCTCGAGTCGGGCGTGGTGGGGATGGTAATAGTCCCGCATGAGAGCCTCGCGTTCGCCATCCATGGGGCGCTGACGCAAGGGTGTGAGGCCCGAGGTCACCCGATAGACAGCGCCCATTCCACGCTCGGCCATGGGCTCAAAGTGGTCTTCCGGGAACCGTTCGACATCCACCACCAGGCGGCTGACCGGTGCACGTACCACTTGTGCGGCTGGGATGCCCGAAGCGAACAAACGCAGGGTCAGGTGATCAGTCATCTTGACCAACTCCTGGCTCAGTTCTGCGTCGCTCAGCGCAATCTGCTGCCTCACTGCGGGTGGAATGAAGGTCGAATCATGCGGCACGTGAAAGACCACCCAGGGCGGACAAGGCTCGCCTTCTGAGGCCCAAGGGCTTGCCGATGCGTGGGGTGTATTCATCATTTCCTTGTCAATTTAACCAACGCAAGGCTCACAGGATGAGCTTTTGCGGTGGCACCATCAAAGTCACACCCACGGGCGCTCTCTGGCCTGGTCGTTTCTGAGTACAGGCTTCGTGATGCGTTTTTCACACTTTTATTATTACAGTTGTTTTTGCCATATTTAGTGTTACATTAAGCCCATGGACGACAAAACCTTCTCGCTGGACGAGCTCTGCACCCTCACCGATCTGCCCAAGCGGACGGTGCGTTACTACATGCAGCTGGGCTTGGTCGACCGCCCGGTGGGCGAAACCCGCGGAGCGCACTACACCGGCAAACACCTCGATCAACTGCTGCGCGTGAAGCAACTCAGCGATGCGGGTGTTTCACTCGACCGCATACGCGAGGTGATGTCGGGTGCGATAGCACCAGTTCCCCTGCGGCCGCGGCGGGCCGGCTCCATCGACGTTCGCAGCCACCTGCATGTAGCCCCCGGCATTGAGATCGAGATTTGCCCTGAAGAAGCCGGCATGACGCCGGAACAAATCCGGGCCTTCGTGCGCGAAGTCATGCTCGCCGCCGAGCGCGTGCTGGCCTCGCCCGACTCCGCCAACCCCGCCCCCGTTTTACACACGCCCTGAAGCACGTTTCCACATTGAAGGCAAAGACATGAGCAAAGAAACTACCTTAGCGAGCAAAAGCGGAGACGCCGTTGCCTTGAAGCGCGTCCATGTCAACGGCCGCATTGACGGCCTGTTGTGGACCATGACCAGCCAACAGCACTACCGCAACGAGAGCGGGAAAAACCTGGAAACGGTCTACACCTTTCCCCTGGCACCCGGCGCGGTGCTGATGGGCCTGTCCGTACAGATCGGTGACAAAAAATTGCACGGCACCGTCGTCGAAAAGAAAAAGGCCACCGCGCGGTATGAAAAAGCCATTGACGAGGGCGACATGCCGGTGATGGTGGAAAAGTCTTCCGAGGGTTTGTACACGGCCAATCTGGGCAACCTCAAGGACGGTGAATCGGTCACCATCGAAATCGAGTCCGCCCAACTGCTGCGGGTCGAGCAAGGCCAGATGCGCCTGCAGATTCCCACCGTGATCGGGGAACGCTATGGCAACGCACACGCAAACGGCGGTTTGGCCCGGCACGAATCGGCAGAGGTGAATGCACTCGCGCAATACCCGTTCACGCTGAACCTGGAGATCTCTGGTGCGGCCGCAAGCGCCAAAATCAGCTGCCCCAGCCATCTGGTCAGCCTGGTGGCCAAAGACAGTGGCCTGACCGTGGTCTTGGAACGCAACAGTTATTTGGACCGTGATTTCGTCCTGCACTTTGACGATTTGCTGGACGAATCGTTTGCGGTGGTTTCCGGCAATCAGGAAGAGTCCTGGATGATCGCGAGCTTTTGCCCGCGTCTTGAAGCTGAAGCTGGTACGGCACCGCACAACGAGCCGCTGCACCTCAAAATTCTGATTGACTGCTCAGGCTCCATGCAGGGCGACAGCATCCAGCAAGCGCGCGATGCACTGTTGGCGGTGTCTCAGCGGCTGACACCAGCAGATTTCATCTCGTTCAGCCGCTTTGGCAGCGATGTGCAGCACGTCATCGCAAAGATGGAGCCCTGCACCCGTGCTTTCGTTGCGGGCGCTTTGGCCCGGGCCATCCGCACCACCGAGGCAGATTTGGGCGGCACAGAAATTCCTGGTGCCTTGGATTCGATTGCACGCATTGACTGCCAGCCCAAGAGCGAGCGTGGCGTGGCCGTGTTGCTGATCACCGACGGCGAGGCCTGGGACATTCAATCGAGTGTGGCGATGGCCAAGCGCTCGGGGCACCGCATTTTTTGCGTAGGGGTGGGCAGCACACCCGCTGGCAGTTTGCTGACCGACCTGGCCCATCAAACCGGTGGCGCCTGCGAGTTGGTGTCACCCAACGAGGACATCGGTGCCGCGATTCTGCGAACCTTCAGACGCATGCGCAGCACAGAGGCCCGCAAGGTCGCCGTGCAATGGCCAGGCAAGCCCGTCTGGCAGTCGCCACTGCCCCTGCGCCTCTATGAAAACGAGACCCTGCACTTGTTTGCCAAGTTCCGCAAGCCGCCCATGGAATTGCCGGTCTTGAGCTGGAACATTGACGGGCAAGCGCACAGCTGCAAGCCGAAAGACCTTCTCCAAGCCGGGGACGAAACGCTGATGCGCATCGGTGGCGCAAACCAAATGAAGACGGCAACCAGCCAGGCTGCCACCGCAGCGCTGGCTTTGAAGTACCAACTGATCAGCAGCGAGAGCAATCTCATCCTCGTGCATGTTCGCTCGGCGGAAGAAAAGGCCGACTCACTTCCAGCGCTGCAGCAAATTGCACAAATGCAGGCGGCCGGCCACAGTGGGTTTGGGTCAGCCGTGGCCTATGCCGCCAGCCGGCCTTTGCAAATACTGCGCAACGCCGCTGACAGCCTCGCGATGGCAATGCCAGATTCGCTCTCTTCGCCGGTGGTGTGGCGGGGCACCCGGACCGCTGCGGCCCAAAGACAGGATTCGCTGGCGAGCGGCGGTATGGACGACTATGAAGTGCCCGCGTTTTTGCGCGTTCAACCGGCACTACCTTCCCGGTCCGGGGTTCCACATGTGCCGAGAAATCAATACTCCATTCCATTCACAGACACCGAGGCCGATGAAAGGCCCGCGTTCTTGCGAAAGCAGGATGACTCAGCACCGCCAATTGCGGCCAAAGAGCCGGTGCGACTGTCCCTGCCTCCGCGGGGCGCAGATGTATTGCGGCGCTTCAACACACTGGCCTGGAAAGAAACTGACTTTTCAGTCATCGTTGACGCGCTGGAGCAACTCGTCGCGGGCAGCGATATCGGGAAACTGCTGGATCGACTGATTGCAGCGGGCAACCTGCGCGAACGCCTGTGGGCCATTTACCTCGACGCCTTGATCACAAAAGCCAACGGCATGTTTGCCCTCGATCGCCACGCCTTGCGTCTGCTGCGCCATGCAATGTCACTTGTCAGCGAAGAGGAAAAATCCATCTTGGCAAGCCACATTTAAATGGATGAAGGGGAATAAATCGGCGTTTACACACGCAACGAAAAAGCCCCTCAAGAGGGGCTTTTTGTATTTGGCGGAAACGGAGGGATTCGAACCCTCGATGAGGCTCTACACCCCATACTCCCTTAGCAGGGGAGCACCTTCGGCCACTCGGTCACGTTTCCAATCCTTCGATTATGTCACGGATTGGCGTCGCTTTTAGGCGACGGCCTGGTCCAAATCAAAGGCTTTGTGCAGCGCGCGCACAGCGAGCTCCATGTACTTTTCGTCGATGACGACCGAGGTCTTGATCTCAGAGGTCGAGATCATCTGGATGTTGATGCCCTCCTCGCTCAGCACGCCAAACATCTTGCTGGCAATGCCCACGTGGCTGCGCATGCCGATGCCGACGATAGAGACTTTGCAGATCTTGGTGTCGCCCACCACGTCGGTGGCGCCCAGCGTGGGCAGCACGCTGGCGCGCAGCAGGTCGATGGCCTTGGTGTAGTCGCCGCGGTTGACGGTGAAGCTGAAGTCGGTTTTGCCGTCTTTGCTCAGGTTTTGGATGATGACGTCCACGTCAATATTGGCCTGGGCCACTGCACCCAGAATTTGGTAAGCGATGCCGGGGCGGTCGGGCACGCCAAGCACCGAAATTTTGGCCTCATCGCGGTTGAATGCGATGCCAGATACGACGGCTTGTTCCATGTGTTCGTCTTCCTCAAAAGTAATCAATGTCCCGGACTTGGCTTCCACGCCAAGGTCGATGTCCCAGGGGGTGAAGCTGCTGAGCACGCGCAGCGGCACGCGGTACTTACCCGCAAATTCCACCGAGCGGATTTGCAGAACCTTGGAGCCCATGGACGCCATTTCCAGCATCTCTTCAAAGCTCACGGTTTGCAGGCGGCGCGCTTCGGGCACAACGCGGGGGTCAGTGGTGTAAACGCCGTCGACGTCGGTGTAGATCAGGCACTCTTGCGCCTTCATGGCGGCCGCCACGGCCACGGCCGAGGTGTCGGAGCCGCCACGGCCCAAGGTGGTGATGTTGCCCTGCGGGTCCACGCCCTGGAAGCCCGTGACGATGACGACGCGGCCCGCCTCCAGGTCGGCACGCACGCGGGTGTCGTCAATGGATTCGATGCGGGCCTTGGTGTAGGCGCTGTCGGTGCGAATAGGCACTTGCCAGCCAGCGTAGCTGACCGACTGCAGGCCTTCGGCTTGCAGCGCAATGGCCAGCAAGGCGCTGGAGGCTTGCTCACCGGTGGAGGCCAGCATGTCGAGCTCGCGCTCGTAGGCGGAGTTGGATTTTTCGGGGGCAAGTTCTTTGGCCAAACCGAGCAAGCGGTTGGTCTCACCGCTCATGGCGGACGGAACGACGACCATTTGGTGGCCTGCACGGGCCCACTTGGCTACCCGTTTGGCGACATTGCGAATGCGATCGGTGGACCCCATGGAGGTGCCGCCGTACTTGTGAACGATAAGTGCCATTGAATCGGTTTTGTCAGAGCTAAACCGCGGGATTGTACCAAGCCAGATGGTCCTTGCTGCGCTGCACAAAGCCACCGCCCACCTTGAGCCGGATCTGGTGCCCCCGCGTGGTGCAAGCCGCAATTTGGGCCAGCAGCTCTTGCAGTTGGGCAGCACTGGCCGCGCTGTGGCAATGGTGCTGCAGCCAGTGGCGCAAGACATTGGCCTGGCGCGCCGGGCTCAGGGCTTGCAGGCGTTGAATGTGCGGGGCGTTGGCGGATGCGTCGGCCACCTCGGCCCAGTCGGCCAAGGCCATCTCGGCCAGCAGGCTTTGGGCTTGCGCTGCGTGGCTGGCACTGCGCGGCAGGGTTTGGGCATAGTGCGGAAACACCCTGCGCAAGGAGGGCATGAGCTCGGCGCGGATGCGATTGCGCAAAAACGCGGTGTCGGCGTTGCTCGGGTCTTCGACAAAGCGTTCGCCATGGTCGGCAAGCCATTGGCGAATATCGGCCGATGTCACCTGCAACAAGGGCCGATAAAAATCCACCCCAGCGCGCGCCCACTGCGCGGGCATGGCGCTCAGGCCGCGCAGGCCGGCGCCCCGGCTCAGGGCAATGAGCAGGGTCTCCACCTGGTCGTCGGCATGCTGGGCCAGGGCCATGGATGCGGGGCGCTGCTCGGACTGCGCGAAGCGGTCAACATAGCGGTCCAAGGCGGCGTAGCGTGCGATGCGGGCTGCGTCTTCGGGGCTTTGGCCGGGCTGGGCGTGGGCGTTGACGCGCTCAATGGTCAGGGGCACACCCAGGCGCTGGCACAGGTTCACACAATGGGTTTCAAAGTCTGCCGCTGCCGCTTGCAATCCGTGGTTGACATGGACGGCCAGCACCTGCCCCGGCCACTTGGCGGCGCAGGCAACAAGCAAGGCGGTGGAGTCTGCGCCGCCACTCAGGGCGACCGCCAAGGGCAGCGGCGGGGAAAACCGCGCAATGGCGGCGTCCAAAGGGGCTGTCATGCCGCGGGCGCGGCTATTTGGCGTTGGCTTTGGTGTCCGTGAAGCGGCCATAGCTCTGCAACCGGTCGTAGCGACGGTCCAGCAGCTCCTTGACCTTGAGGTCGCTGACCTGGCGGTAGGCATCGCCCAGGGCGCGCTTCAAAAACACAGCAGCCTGCTTGTGGTCGCGGTGCGCGCCCCCAACGGGCTCGTTGACGATCTTGTCCACCAGGCCCAGCGCCTTCAGGCGCAGCGCGGTAATGCCCAGAGCGTCAGCGGCCTCTTGCGCTTTGTCGGCCGTCTTCCACAAGATCGACGCGCAACCTTCGGGGCTGATGACCGAGTAAATCGCGTACTGCAGCATGACCACCTGGTCCGCCACCGAAATCGCCAGCGCGCCGCCGGA
Organism: Comamonadaceae bacterium; assembly: GCA_947447985.1. Taxonomy (GTDB): domain Bacteria; phylum Pseudomonadota; class Gammaproteobacteria; order Burkholderiales; family Burkholderiaceae_C; genus Allorhodoferax. Next base: position 39,657 of record CANFLX010000018.1, on the reverse strand, counting down.
GCCGCCCTCGCCAATGATGGTGGTGATGATGGGCACTTCGAGCTGCGCCATCTCAAAAATATTGCGGCCAATCGCCTCAGACTGGCCGCGTTCTTCGGCGTCAATTCCGGGGTAGGCGCCAGGGGTGTCTACAAAGGTGAAAACCGGCAAGCCAAACTTCTCGGCGAGCTTCATGAGGCGCAAGGCCTTGCGATAGCCCTCGGGCTTGCTCATGCCAAAGTTGCGCAGACCGCGCTCTTTGGTGTCGCGCCCTTTTTGCTGGCCGAGCACCATGCAGGGTGCGCCGTTGAAACGGGCCAAGCCACCCACAATGCTCAGGTCGTCGGCAAAGTGGCGGTCGCCGTGCAACTCCACAAAGTGCGTGAAGATCTCGTTGATGTAGTCCAGCGTGTAGGGGCGCTCAGCATGGCGGGCGATCTTGGTGATCTGCCAGGGCGTCAGGTTGCTGTAGATGTCTTTGACGAGTTGCTGGCTCTTTTTGCTGAGCTGGTCAATTTCGGCCGAAATATCAACGGCCGACTCGTTTTGCACGTAGCGCAGTTCTTCGATCTTGCCTTCCAGCTCCGCCACGGGTGCTTCGAAATCTAGAAATACTTTTTTGGACATGTGCTCTCTCCCTGTAGTTTGCGAGGCGCCCTGCGGCGCAACAGCCCCACCTAGTAGGCGACCGGAACCGGGTCCAGCGAGCGCCAAATATACCAAGTCGCCACGCTGCAATAGGGCGCCCAGGCGGCAGCCACCTCGCGCGCGTCGCTGCGGCTCACGGCTTCGCCTGAAAAATAGTTGCGGCTGATGCCGTTGATCAAGCCCACGTCGTCGAGTGGCAGCACGTTGGGACGCATCAGGTGGAAGATCAAAAACATCTCGGCCGTCCAGCGGCCAATGCCCCGGATGGCGACCAGCTCGGCGATGATGGCCTCGTCATCGAGTTCGGTCCAGGCATCCACGTGCAGGCGCTTGTCATCAAAATGCAGGGCCAGGTCGACCAGGTATTCCACTTTGCGGGCACTCAGGCCGGCCGCGCGCATGTCGTCCACTTTGAGGCGCAAGACGTTGGCAGGCGTCATGGTTTTGGGCAACTGGGCGAAGCGGTCCCACACGGTTTGCGCCGCCTTGACCGAGATCTGCTGGCCCACGATGCTGCGCGCCAGCGTCACGAAGGGGTCGCCCCGGCTCTCGATGGCGGCGTCGGCAAACTGCGGGATCAGGCGTTTCATCACCCGGTCTTTTTTCATCAGGTGTTTGCAGGCCTGGTCCCAAAAATCGGGCTTGGCCACGGCTGGCGCCTTTGCCGCTTTGGTGCTCATGGCGCAGCCACCTCCCACGTGGTGCCCTGGGGCGAATCCTTGAGCACAATGCCCTGCGCCTGCAACTCCTTGCGGATGGCATCGGCCAGCGCAAAGTCGCGCCCAGCTTTGGCCGCGTTGCGCTCGGCGATGCGCGCCTCGATGGCCGATGCATCCACTGCGGCACCCGCCTGCAAAAACTGCTGCGGATCGGCCTGCAGCAAACCCAGCGTGGCGCCCAGGGCCTTGAGCAGGCCTGCGGCTTGGGGCGAACGCGAGCGGTTGACTTCGCTGGCCAGGTCAAACAACACGGCCACCGCCTCGGGCGTGCCAAAGTCCTCGTCCATGGCCGCTTTGAAGCGTGCGGCAAAGGGCTCTGCCCAATCCACCGCCACCTCTGCGGGCGACACCCATTGCAGCGCCGTGTACAGGCGTTTGAGCGCAGTGCGGGCGTCTTCCAGGTGCGCGTCGCTGTAATTCAAGGCGCTGCGGTAATGCGAACGCACGATAAAAAAGCGGGTAGTCTCGGCGTCAAAGCGGGCCAGGATGTCTTGAATGGTGAAGAAATTGCCCAGGCTCTTGGACATTTTTTCGTTGTCGCGGGTCACAAAGCCGTTGTGCATCCAGTAGCGCGCCAGGGGTTTGCCGCTGGCGCCTTCGCTTTGGGCGATTTCGTTCTCGTGGTGCGGAAACTGCAAGTCGGCACCGCCGCCGTGGATGTCAAAGGATTCGCCCAGCCAATCGCACGCCATGGCCGAGCATTCGATATGCCAGCCGGGCCGACCGGGGCCAAAGGCGCTGGGCCACTTGGCGTCGTCGGGCTCGCTGGCTTTGGCCGATTTCCAGAGCACAAAGTCCAAGGGGTCTTGCTTGCCATCGTCCACCGCCACGCGCTCGCCGGCGCGCAAATCGTCCAGCGACTTGCCGGAGAGCTTGCCGTAGCCCGCAAACTTGCGAACCGAAAAATTGACGTCCTGGTTAGACGCGCGGTAGGCCAAGCCCCGCTGCTCCAGGCGCTCTACCAAAGCCAGCATTTGCGGCACATAGGCTGTGGCGCGGGGCTCATGGTCGGGGCGCTGGACGCCCAGGGCATCGGCATCACGGTGCAGCAAGTCGACCATGCGGTTGGTGAGCGAGGCGATGGTCTCCTTGTTTTCCAGGGCACGGCGAATAATCTTGTCGTCAATATCGGTCACATTGCGCACATAGGTGACCGCCAGTCCACTGGCTTTGAGCCAGCGCTGCACCACGTCAAAGGCCACCATAGAGCGTGCATGACCGAGGTGGCACACGTCGTACACCGTCATGCCGCAAACATACATGCGCACATGGCCCGCCTCAAGGGGAACAAAGGGCTCAACATGGCGGGACAGGGTGTTGTAGATGCGCAAACTCATGGGGATATCTCAAGCGGAACCAGCAGAGAGAAACGCCATAAAGGCCCCTCCGCTACAATCGAACGCAGTATATCGGCCACCCTTTGTTGCCCTTGACCGAGAAAGATTTGTCGTCTCTTATGAAGCATCGCTCCCTCGGATGGACCATCGCAATGGCGCTGTGGGCCCTTGCCTTATCGCTGGTCACGGCGACGGCATTTGCAGACGAATACAGCGACGTCGCGCAACTCACGCGCGAAGGCAAGTTTGCCGATGCCCTGACCCGCGCCGACCGCTATTTGTCCACCAAACCCCGTGATGCGCAAATGCGGCTGCTTAAAGGCGTCGCGCAGCGTGATGCAGGCAAGACCGCCGACGCCATTGGCACCTTTGTCAAGCTCACCGAAGACTTTCCGGAGCTGCCTGAGCCCTTCAACAACCTCGGTGTTATTTACGCCGACCAAAACCAGCTCGACAAAGCCCGCGCTGCCTTTGAAGCCGCCTTGCGCACCCACCAGGGCTACGCCACCGCGCACGAAAATCTGGGCGACGTGTACGCCAAGCTTTCCAGCACCGCGTACAGCAAAGCCCTTCAAATCGATGCGGGCAACGCCGCCGTTACGCCCAAACTGACGCTGATGCGCCAACTCGCTGGGCCTGGCCAAGCCAAAATTGTGACCACCGCACCCGCAGTGGCGGCCGTAACGCCCTCGCCCACGCCTGCACCGGCCGCACGCGAACCCGTTGCCACGGCCACCAGCCCTGTCAAACCCGCGCCGGCTCCTGCGCCCGCCCCCGCGCCCAAGCCTGTGAATGACGCCGCCACACGCGAGGCCGAAGCGGCCGTGCAAAACTGGGTCGCGGCTTGGTCGAGCAAAGACCTGAAAGGCTATTTCAATGCCTACAGCAAAGACTTCACCCCCAGCGCTGGCGGCAGCCACAGCGCCTGGGAAGCCGAGCGCCGCGCACGCATCGAGGGCAAGTCCAAAATTTCTGTGCGGCTTGAAGGGCTGCAGGTGGTGGTCAACGGATCCAAAGCCACCGCCAGGTTCCGGCAGGACTACCGTGCCAATGGCATTGCGATTTCCAGCCGCAAGACGCTGGAATTGATCAAACAAAGCGACGGCTGGAAGATCACCCGGGAGGCCGTGGGTGGCTAAAGCGACGAAAGGCGCGCTCGCATGAGCGCACGCGGGAAGACGGTGGCGCTGGCGGCCCGCGCTGGCATTTGGGTGCTCACCTCCCTCGTGACCTGGCAGACAGTGCCCGTTGCCGCGCGCGAATCCGAAAGCACTCCCGCAAAGGCTGCACCGTCGCAAGGATCTGCGGCTGAAGCGCGCTTGTTGGAGATTTACAAGCTGATGGCCCAGGAAGATCCACGCAAGGCCCTGGACCTGGCGGAAAAGCTGGTGCGCGATTTCCCTAATTTCCAGCTGGCACAGCTGGTCTACGGCGACTTGCTGGCGGCACGCAGCCACACGCTCAAATCCATGGGCGACGTGCCTGCATCGACCGCCAACGCGGCCGGCAATGCCCTGGCGGAGCTCAAAGAAGAGTCCCTGCGGCGCGTCACCGCGCTCAGGGAGCGCCCGGCAGAAGGCACCCTGCCCAGCCAGTTTTTGAAAATTTCGCCGCAATCGCGCACGGCCATTGCGGTGGATGCCGCCAAGTCGCGCCTGTACCTGTTCACCAACGGGCCTGCAGGCTTGAAGTTAACGGGCGACTACTACGTATCGGTGGGTAAAGCAGGCACGATCAAAAGCCAGGAGGGTGACCAGCGTACCCCGTTAGGCGTGTACTACATCACCAGCAATCTCGATACCAAAACACTCAACGAGTTTTATGGGGCGGGCGCAATGCCCTTGAACTACCCCAATATTTTGGACATCAAGCGCGGCAAATCGGGCGGTGGCATTTGGTTGCACGGCACGCCCCCTCAGAACTACGCCCGCCCGCCCCGCTCCACCGATGGTTGCCTGGTGCTGTCCAACCCGGACTTGCTCACTTTGATACGCCAGGTCAGTGTCGGGGCGACCCCGGTGGTGGTGTCGTCCCAGTTGGTCTGGAAACCTGCGGCGCAGTTGCAAACCCAGGCCCAATCTTTTGAGTCAGCGCTGAAGGCCTGGCGAGAGGCCAAACAAGCGGGTGACGTGAACAAGGTGCTGGGCTTCTACACCCCTGACTTTGCCAGCTACGGCAAGAATCTGGAGCAGTACACACCCCAGATCCGCTCGGAGTTGAAGGCCTCCAAAGGGCGTACCATCGAACTCAAAGACCTGAGCTACCTGCACTGGAGCGATTCGGCCGAAACCATGGTGACGACTTTCGGCGAGGTGGTGGCCGGGCGCAAAACCGGTATCCACAAGCGTCAATATTGGGTGCGCACCGCCAAAGACTGGCAAATATTTTTTGAAGGAGTGATCTGATGGCCCCTGTGGCAAATTTTCTGCCCCGCCGCGCGCTTGCGAGCGCCCTGCTCGCCCTGCTGTCGCTTGCCTTCAGCGGGCACATCCAAGCGCAAGGTGCAGCGCCCAGAGTCAAATTTCAAACCAATCAAGGCGAGTTTGTGGTGGAGCTCCAACCGGCAAAAGCGCCCAAAACGGTAGAGAACTTTTTGCAGTACGTGGCCGACAAGCATTACGACGGCACGATTTTTCACCGGGTGATTGACGGCTTCATGATTCAGGGCGGCGGTTTTACGCCAGCCATGGTGCAGAAGGCAACGCGCGCGCCCATTCCCTTAGAGGCCAATAACGGCCTGAAAAACGACGTAGGCACCATCGCCATGGCGCGCAGCGGCAACCCGAACTCCGCGACCTCCCAGTTTTTTATCAATGTCGCCAACAACGCCAGCTTGAACGCGCCGCAGCCTGACGGCTATGGTTATGCCGTTTTTGGTAAGGTCGTGAGCGGCATGGACGTTGTTGACAAAATCCGCCAGACACCGACCGGCAATCAAAACGGCTTCCAAAATGTGCCGACCACGCCGATAACTATCACTTCCGTTAACCTGTTGAAATAATATGAGCCAACCTAAAGTCGAACTTCACATTGCCAACTTTGGCGTCGTCACCGTCGAGCTGGACCAGGAAAAAGCCCCCTTGTCGGTGGAAAATTTCTTGGGCTATGTCAAAAATGGCTATTACGACAACACGATTTTCCACCGCGTGATTCCTGACTTCATGGTGCAGGGCGGTGGCATGGAGCCTGGCATGGCCCAGAAAAAGACGGCCAAACCGATCGAGAACGAAGCTGCCAATGGCCTGAAAAACGTCAAGTACACCTTGGCCATGGCACGCACCAGCGACCCGCATTCCGCCACCTCGCAGTTCTTTATCAATGTGGCCGACAACGATTTCTTAAACCACACCGCACCCTCCTCCCAAGGCTGGGGCTACGCGGTATTCGGCAAAGTGGTGGACGGCACCGATGTCGTTGACAAGATCAAAGGCGTAGCGACCGGTCGCAAAGGCTTTCACGACGACGTGCCCAAAGAAGACGTGGTCCTGACCAAAGCCGTCGCGCTCTAAAAGACGCCGCAAGCATGGAGATCACCGCTGCGCCGCACTGGCAAACGGTGGACTTCATTTCCGACCTGCATTTGCAAGCCGGCGAGCCAGAAACCTTTCAGGCGCTGTCCAACTACCTGGCGACAACGCCGGCGCAGGCCCTTTTCATTCTGGGAGATCTGTTCGAAGTCTGGGTCGGCGACGACGTGCTGGACCAAGGGGGCTTCGAGGCAGATGTTGCGAAGGCGCTTCACGCGGCTAGCTCGCAACTTGAGCTTTTCATTCTGTGCGGCAACCGCGACTTTCTGATGGGTGAGCGGCTGCTGGATGCCTGTGGTGCCCACAAGTTGAACGAACCCAGCGTTTTGCAATTTGGCAGCACGCGTTGGCTGCTGGCGCATGGCGACGCACAGTGCCTGGGCGACCAGCCCTACCAGGCGTTTCGCGCCCAAGTGCGCAGCGCCGATTGGCAACAAAACTTTCTGAACCAGCCTTTGACCCAACGCCAGGCACTCGCCCGCCAGATGCGCATGCAAAGCGAGGCGCAGAAGCAATCGGGGTCCCAAGTCCCTTGGATTGATTTGGACGCTCCCGCCTGCCGCGCGCTCTTGGCAGCCCACCACGCCGACCACATGCTGCACGGCCACACGCACCGCCCCGCGCGGCACGACCTCGGAGAAGGCCATGCGCGCTGGGTGCTGAGTGATTGGGATTTGCACGCATCGCCACCGCGCGCGCAGGTTTTGCGGCTGCAAGGTTCCGACGCCGAACCCCGCAGACTCTCGCTGACCGAAGCGCAATCCGCCCACTGAGCGGAACACGCGGCTCCGCACGCGCGAAGCTCAGCGCTTGAGCAGCGCCTTCAAGCTGTTTTGCAAGCGGCGGGCGTCACCCGCCGCAAAAGGCGACGCCAGCACCACGGCCACATCCTGGCCCCAGGTTTGGGCAGGCGAAGGGTCATTGCGGCGCGTCAGCAATTGCAATTGCAGAGCGCGGCGTTCGTCCAAATGGTCGGCGGGCGTGGGGATTTCGGCCGCCATCTCCAAGCGCAGCAAGGCTTGGGCTGGCGTTGTGCTGGGAAGCTGCGCATTGCCGCCAATCGCGTTCGTCCACAGAGTGCGGGTTGCCGCGTTGATCTGTGAACCCAGCACTTGGGCCGTCGGAATCTGGGCACCATCACGGTGCTCCCACGCGCCCAGCAATTGGGTCAGCGCCTCGCCGTGGGCTTGGGCTGCGAGCTTGCGCAAGGCAAATTGCGCGCTTTCCAAGGCCTCGCGCTGCGCTCGGAAGGCGGCATCGCCCAAACGCGGTGCGGCCTGGCGCGGATCGGCCCGCTCGCCCCGCATGTCCCGGCTGCCGCGTGGATCGCGGTCGCCACGATCGCCGCGCGCGTCGCGCCCGCCACGGCCAGCATCTTTGCGATCGCTCCATTTGCCAGGGCGACCTGCGTCGGCGCCGGGGGTTTCGCGCTTCATGCCAGGGCGGTCATCGCCGCGCATCGCCACCACCGGCTTGGGTGCGGGTTTGGGTGCTGGTGCTGCGGCAGGTGCCGCATCCGGTGTCGCTGCCATGCCTTCGTCGGCAGAGGCCGAATCGGCGCTCTGGACATCGTCCTGTACAGCGTCCACAGGCGCAGCATCCGCGGGCGCAGCCTCCGCGGACGCCGCTTCGACCGAAGCCGCGCCTGCCGTGGCCACCGAATCTGCAACGGCCTGCACTTGTGCCTCTTGGGCGCCCGCCGCCGTGACCTGCGCCTGGGCTTGGGCCTGGCCATGCAGCGCTGCCTCCAAGGTCGCCATCGCCGAGCGAATCTGCCCGGCGTCGCCAGACGCATTGGCGGCTTGCAAGGCTTTGGACGCATCCATCACCACCCGGTCGCGCTGGCCCAGAGAGGCTTCGGCTTTTTCCCGCTCCAGCGTCTTGCGCTGGAAGGCGTCGTCAATCGGTTTGCGGAATGCATCCCACAGTTTTTGCTCCTGGCGCCGGTCAATCGGCACCTGGTGGGCTTGCGCTTGCCAGCGCTGCTGCAAAGCGCGTACGGCGTCAATGCGCAACACAGGCGCCTCGCCCAAGGCCTTGGCCTCTTCGATCATGGCGCGGCGCAACTCCAGGCTCTGCGCTTGCAAGGCCTCCAGGGGCGCGGCTGCATGGGCAATTGCTGCTTTCCACAAGGGCTGCAACTCTGCAAACGCTTTTTCACCGAGGTGGCCGGCATCGCGCCAGCGGTCGCCAAACTGGTGCAGGATGCGGCTAAAACCTTTCCAGTCGCCGTCGCGGGCAGTGCGGTTTTCTTCGGCCCAGGTGTTGAGCTCGGCAATCAAGGCCAGGCGCTGGTTGCGGTGCTCCACCGCTTCGGCTTTGAGCTTTTCCAGCCACGCTTCCACGACTTTGTGCGCGGCGTTGCAGGCCTCGTCAAAGCGCTTCCACAAGGCGTGGTTGGGCACGCCGCCCTGGTCGGTCTGCTTCCATTGCTCGCGCATGGTGCGCAGCGTGTCTTGCATTTTTCGCCCGCCGATGGCCTGGCCTTCAGGACGCTTGAGCAGGCCTTCGGCCTTGATCAAGAGCTCTTCGCGCAACTGGTCAGCGCGCCAGCGCTGCCAGCCCTCGAGCTCCCCGGCAGCGGCCAAGGCGGCTTGGGCCTGGTTTTCGAGCTTGTGGTCGATGACTTTGCCGAACTCTTTGAGCGCTTGGCGCATGGCATTGGCAGCGCCCGCACTGGCCTTGCCATGGCCTTCGCTGGTTTCTTTTTCGAGCTGCGTGAGCACTTCACGCACTTTGGCATTGGCGGCTTCGCGCACGGCCGGATCCACCGGCGCTTTGGCGGGCTTGACCGCTGGCTGCAGGGCGGCACGCTCGGCGCGCAATTCTTCTGCCCACACAGTGACCGCAGGCAAAGCGGCCGTCCCATCCTGCGCAGCGGCCAGGGTCTGTTGCAAAGCCAGCTGAAAGGCCTCCCACACCACCACCAACTGGGCGCGGGAGGCGTCGAGCATGGGGGTGAATTTCAAATCGGTACTGGCCCAGCTGGCGTGGGAGGTCAGTTGCGCCGCTTGCGCTTGCCATTGGGCAACATCGGCGCCCAATGCGTCTGATACGGCCTGTGCGTCGCGCCAGGGCTTGGTGGACAGCACCTCAATACGCTGGGCCAGCAGCACGGCCGCTTCACGCTGCACTTGCGCCTGGTGCTGCAGGTCCTCGATCAATCGCACGCGCTCGGCAATTTGCACTTTCAAGCTGGCCAGAGGCTCTTTGCTCAAGGGAGCGCCCGCCTTGGCGGCATCGCGCTGCCAGGCCATGGCGTCCGCGATGTTAAGTTTGGAAAGCTCCAGCAAAGCCGTGGCCTTGGCCGCCCATTCGGCTGCAATGCCCTCTTGCATCTTGGTTCGTTTGGCGTCGTCCAGTCGCTCACGCAGCAACTTGGCGGCACCCTTGTCGCGGCTGCTGAGCTCTCTGAACACTTCGGCAAGCACGTCGTTACCAGGATTGGTCAGCAGCCAGTCCCGAACGCGGCTCGCCCGCTCGCCAGCGGTGGCGCCGGTAAAGGCGCCGCCAGTAATTTTGTCCAGCTGCGCCAGATCGGATGTTTTGTTTGCGGGAGTCGACGACACGTAGAACCTTTTGGTAGGGGAAAGCGAATATGACAGTCTCCATTTTCGCCCCGAATTAGGGACTAAAATGGGTTTGCACTGATTTCGAGCAGGTTTTTACAGGCTTCGGCCCCGCTGACCGCCACCCCAGGCGCCCAAAGCCTCCCATTGGGGCGTGAACTGTCAGTCCCATCGGGGCATTTCGAACGGTCACCTGCACGCCAGGCCACCGCACCGCTGACAAGCGCCCCACCGTACAAGGACACGCATGACCCCAGGAAAACGCATCCAAGCTGCACTCACCTCCGTGGCCCGTGACACCATGGATGGTTTTTTCCACGTCACCCACAACGGCTTTGCCCTCTTGGGGCTGGCCGTGATGTTCGCGGGCCTGCTGCTCACCACCCAGCCCGACATGCGCCAAGAGGGGGAATTGCGACTCATCGGCTGGCTGCAGGAGCGCCAAGAATTGCTCTCTGGGCTCGTGTCCGGCAAAGCCACAGACCGCGTCACAGCCGTCAACCCCAAGGATTTGACCAAGCCGCAGGCCGCGTTGGCGTTTTGGCTGTCCAAAAAGTACAACATCGCACCCGAACCGCTCAGCGCGCTGGTGGTAGAGGCTTACGAGACCGGTAACCGCACCAAGCTGGACCCCACTTTGATTTTGGCGGTGGCGGCGGTGGAATCGGGCTTCAACCCCTTTGCCCAAAGCCCCGTGGGCGCGCAAGGCCTGATGCAGGTGATGACCCAAGTGCACGGCGACAAATACGAACGCTTTGGCGGCAAGCTGGCGGCTTTTGACCCCGTGGCCAATATGCGGGTCGGCGTGAAAGTGCTGCAGGAATGCATTGGCCGCGCGGGCTCTTTGGAGCAAGGACTCAAACTCTATGTGGGCGCTGCCAATATGGAAGACGATGGTGGCTACGCCGCCAAAGTGCTCGCCGAGCACGCCCGTTTGCAAGCGGTTGCGGCCGGCCGCCCCATTCCAGCTGCCAGCACCGCCGCGGCGCGTCCTGCCAGCGGCGAGAAGGCGTAATCAGACCGTTTCACGGCGCGATTCGAACATCCGGGCCCCCGGAGGGCTGCACTAAAATTCAGCGCGTTTGGCGGGCTGCTCAGGCACATTTCACCCGCATTGATCCCTTTATCAACTATCCAGGACCCTTCCATGTACGACCGCAGCATTCTTGTTGAGCAGACCGATCCCGAGTTGTGGGCCGCCATCGTCGCCGAAAACGCGCGCCAAGAGCACCACATTGAATTGATTGCCAGCGAGAACTACGCCTCTCCCGCGGTCATGGCCGCCCAGGGCAGCCAGCTGACCAACAAATACGCTGAAGGCTACCCCGGCAAGCGTTACTACGGCGGCTGCGAAAACGTCGACGTGGCCGAGCAACTCGCCATTGACCGTGTCAAGCAGATTTTTGGTGCCGATGCGGCCAATGTGCAGCCGCATTGCGGCGCGTCGGCCAACGAGGCGGTGTTTCTGGCGTTCCTGAAGCCCGGCGACACCATCATGGGCATGAGCCTGGCCGAAGGCGGACACCTGACGCACGGCATGCCGCTGAACATGAGTGGCAAGTGGTTCAACGTGGTGTCCTACGGCCTGAACGCCCAAGAGGCAATTGACTACGACGCCATGGAGCGCAAAGCCCATGAAACCAAACCCAAACTCATCATTGCCGGTGCCAGCGCCTACTCGCTGCGCATCGACTTTGCGCGCTTTGCCAAAGTGGCCAAAGACGTGGGAGCCATCTTCCTGGTGGACATGGCGCACTACGCGGGCTTGATCGCCGCAGGCGTATACCCCAACCCCGTGCCCCACGCCGACGTGGTCACCTCCACCACCCACAAGAGCCTGCGCGGACCGCGCGGCGGCATTATTTTGATGAAGGCCGAGCACGAAAAAGCCATCAACAGCGCCATCTTCCCCGGCCTGCAAGGCGGCCCCTTGATGCACGTGATTGCCGCCAAGGCCGTGGCTTTCAAAGAAGCGCTGGGCACAGACTTCAAGGCCTACCAGCAGCAGGTACTGACCAATGCCGACATCGTGGCCAAGACCTTGACCGAGCGCGGTCTGCGCATCGTCAGCGGTGGCACCGAAAGCCATGTGATGCTGGTGGATCTGCGTTCCAAGAACATCACCGGCAAGGACGCTGAGCGCGTGCTGGGCGATGCCCACATGACGATCAACAAAAACGCCATCCCCAACGATCCTGAAAAACCCATGGTCACCAGCGGCGTGCGTATCGGCACCCCCGCCATGACCACACGCGGCTTCAAGGACGACGAGGCGCGCGCCACGGCCCACCTGATTGCCGACGTGCTGGACAACCCGCACGACGCGGCCAACATCGCCGCCGTGCGCGCCAAGGTGCACGCCTTGACCTCGCGCTTCCCGGTCTACCGCTAAGCCCCGCGCCCCATGAAGTGCCCCTTTTGCGGCCACACGGAAACACCGGTGTCCGAGACCCGGGTGTCCGAGGACGGGGACTTCATCCGCCGCAGGCGCCAGTGCGGCGCCTGCGAAAAGCGCTTCACCACCTACGAGCGCCCTGACGTGACGCTGCCCACGGTGGTCAAAAAAGACGGCCGGCGCATCGACTTTGAGCGCGCCAAAGTGGCTGGCTCCATGAAGCTGTCGCTGCGCAAACGCCCAGTCAGCACCGAGCAAATCGACAGCGCGATTGAGCGCATTGAAGAAAAGCTCTTGTCGCTGGGCCTGCGCGAGGTGTCGTCTACGCGCATCGGGGAGCTGGTGATGCGCGAGCTCAAAAAACTGGACAAAGTGGCCTATGTGCGCTTTGCCAGCGTCTACCGCAGCTTTGAAGACATCGACGAGTTCAAGACCCTGGTCAACGAAGTCAACAACTGAGCGCACCACGTCGTGCGCGCCACCCCGTCCTCGCCATGCACACGCCGCACCTGAGCACCGCCTTGCGGCTGGCCGAATCGGCCTTGTGGCGCACCTCGCCCAACCCGCGGGTGGGCTGCGTGCTGGTCGATGCCCAAGGCCTGGTGATTGGCCAGGGCAGCACCCAAGCCGCCGGTCAGGCCCATGCCGAGGTGATGGCCCTGCGGGACGCGCAGCAGCAAGGCCATGCCACCCAGGGCGCTACCGCCTATGTCACGCTGGAGCCTTGCGCCCACCAGGGCCGCACCGGCCCCTGCTGCGAGGCCTTGGCTGCCGCAGGCATCTCCCACGTGGTCGCGGCCCTGCCCGACCCCAACCCGCTGGTCGCAGGCCAGGGCTTTGCGCGCCTGCGTGCTGCGGGAGTCGCTGTCACGGTGGCTAGCGAGCAATCTGACTCTGCGATGCAAGCCTGGACTGCCGCCTCGCGCGAACTTAACCTGGGGTTTTTCAGCCGCATGGTGCGCAAAACGCCTTGGGTGCGACTCAAAGCGGCGGCCTCTTTGGACGGTATTAGCGCACTGCCGAACGGCCAAAGCCAATGGATTACCGGCGCCGCCGCCCGCGCCGACGGCCACGCCTGGCGGGCGCGTGCCTGTGCGCTGCTCACCGGCATTGGTACGGTGTTGCAAGACCGCCCCCGACTCGACGTGCGCGAGGTCGACACCCCCCGCCAGCCCACGCTGGTGGTTGTGGACAGTGACTTGCAAACCCCGCCCGATGCTGCGCTTTTCGCGGCCCCGCGCCGGGTGCTGATTTATTGCGCCCATCCGCAGGCCGCGCGGCAAGCCGCGTTAGAAGCCCGTGGTGCCAGCATTGTTTGCATGCCCGGCGCGACTGGCCCGGATGGCGCCAAACCCAAAGTGGACCTGACCGCCATGCTGCGCGACCTGGCCGCGCGCGAGATCAACGAGCTGCATGTAGAAGCCGGGCACAAGCTCAATGGCTCTTTGCTGCGTGCTGGTTTGGTGGATGAATTTTTGGTGTACCAAGCGCCGCTCTGGCTGGGCACGGGCGCGGGCATGTCCAACTGGGGGCCGCTGACTGCCTTGATACAAGGCCTGCGTTTGCAGTTTCAAAGTGTTGAGAAGGTGGGCGACGATGTGCGCCTGCTGGCGCGCGTCCTTGGGCGCGACGTTTTCTAATTTTTTCGGGAGTTTTATGTTCACAGGCATCATCACCGGCGTTGGCAGCATTGAAGAAGTGATGCCCATGGGCGCTACAGCAGCACACGGCAAGCGCTTGCGCATCCACAGCCCGGCAGGTTATTTGGACGATGTGGGCTTGGGCGACAGCATCGCCATCAACGGCGCCTGCATGACGGTCACCACTTTTGACGCGCATAGCACGCCACCGCAATTCACGGTGGATGTGTCGGCAGAGTCTCTGGACAAAACCGCGGGACTGGATGGAACTGGCGCGGTGAATCTGGAAAAAGCCCTGCGGGCCAACGACCGTTTGGGTGGCCACTTGGTGTCCGGCCATGTGGACGGCATGGGCCAGGTGACCCACTTTGCGCAGGTGGGCGAGAGTTGGGAACTGCGGGTGCTGGCACCCGCATCGCTTGCCAAGTATTTGGCCTACAAGGGTTCGATCACGGTCAATGGCGTGAGCCTGACGGTTAACCGCATTGCCGATGTGGAGGGTGGTTGCGAGGTCAGCATCAACCTGATTCCGCACACCGTCGAAAACACCGCCCTGCACCGCTTGCAAAGTGGCAGTCGCGTCAACCTCGAAATTGACCTGATTGCCCGCTACGTGGAGCGCATGCTGGGCAGTGGCGCGCTTAAAAGCTGAGCGTTTTCACGCCCTGCGCGGTGCCCAGCAAGCAGACCTGGGCGCGCTGAAAGGCAAACACACCCACGGTCACCACGCCCGGCCATTGGCTGACTTCGGCTTCAAATGCGAGCGGGTCGCGAATCTGCAGACCGGTGACATCCACAATGTGCTGGCCGTTGTCCGTCACCAAGGGCTGGCCGTTCTTCTGGCGCACCACCGCGTGCCCGCCCCAAGCCGCAAACTGGCGCACCACGCGCCCTGTGGCCATGGGAATCACTTCGACGGGCAAGGGGAATGCGCCCAGCACGTCAACCAGCTTGGACTCATCGGCGATGCAGACAAACTTGTCAGACAAGGCCGCCACAATTTTTTCGCGGGTGAGCGCCGCGCCCCCGCCTTTGACCATGTGGCCGTGGTGATCGATTTCGTCGGCGCCATCGATATAGACCGAGAGGCGTTCCACCGCATTGGCGTCCAACACAGGAATGCCCAGCGCCAGCAAGCGCTCGGTGCTGGCCACAGAACTCGATACTGCGCCCGGGATCTGGTCTTTGATGGTGGCCAGCGCGTCAATGAACTTGTTCACCGTGGAGCCAGTGCCCACGCCCACCAATTCGCCAGGCACCACGTACTGCAAAGCCGCCTGCCCCACCAGCGTTTTGAGCTCGTCTTGGGTCAGCGCGCTGCTTTGCGAAACAGTTTGCACAGGTGTTTGTGGATTGGAGGTGTTCATCTGGGAAAATCGGCGATATTGTGAAAAGAAAGTAACGGGAATTATCCGATGTCTCTTGTGCCCTACGGCCTGGTCCGCCCCTTTTTATTCCGCATGGACCCGGAAGCAGCCCATGACCTCACACTCAATGCAGTCGCGCGCACCCAGGGCACTGTGCTGGAAAAACTCTACGCGCAGCCGCAGGTGCATGACCCGGTCACGCTCGCAGGGCTGCGCTTTCCCAACCGGGTGGGCTTGGCTGCAGGCTTGGACAAGAACGCCCGCTGCATTGACGGTTTGGGCGCCATGGGTTTTGGCTTTGTCGAGGTCGGCACCGTCACGCCACTGGCTCAGGGCGGCAACCCCAAACCGCGCATGTTCCGCCTGCCCGATGCGCAGGCCTTGATCAACCGCCTGGGCTTTAACAACCAGGGCCTGGACACTTTTGTGGCCAATGTGCAGCGCTCGGCCCTGCGGCGCGCACACACCCCGGGCCTGCTGCTCGGCCTGAACATCGGCAAAAACGCCGCCACCCCCATGGAGCGCGCCACCGACGACTACCTGGCCTGCCTGGAAGGCGTCTACCCCCACGCCGACTACGTAACCATCAACATCTCCAGCCCCAACACCAAAAACTTGCGTGCACTGCAAAGCGACGAGGCGCTGGATGGCCTGTTGGGTGCTTTGGCCCAGCGGCGTCAGGAACTGGCGCAGCAATATGTCCGCACGGACGCGCAGGGCCAGCGCACGCCCAAACACGTGCCCTTGTTTTTAAAAATCGCCCCTGACCTGGACGCCGAGCAGATTGCCGCCATTGCCGCCATGCTGCAACGCCACCAGATGGACGGTGTGATTGCCACCAACACCACGCTGGCGCGCGAGGCGGTGCAATGGCTGCCCCACTCCAACGAAGCAGGCGGCCTGTCGGGCGCACCTGTGCGCGACATGAGCCGCCTCGTGATACGGGGTCTGCGGGCCGCGCTGGGCCCGGACTTTCCCATCATCGGCGTGGGTGGTGTGCAGAGCGGCGCCGACGCCGTGGGCCACTTGGAAGCCGGTGCGAACTTGGTGCAGATCTACACTGGCCTGATTTACCGCGGCCCTGCCTTGGTGCGGGAAGTGGCTTTGGCTTTGAAGCAGCGCTCAGCCCGATAGCGCGGCATGTGATACGCGAACCCTAGTCGTCTTCTGCCGCCGAAATACCAGGGAACAAGACCTCGGTGAAGCCGAATTGGCTCATATCGCTCATGCGCATGGGGTAAAGCGTGCCCCACAGGTGGTCGCACTCGTGCTGCACCACCCGCGCATGAAAACCATCAACAGTGCGGTCAATCGGGTCGCCATATTGGTCGAAACCGGTGTAGCGGATGTGCGACCAGCGCGGCACGACACCCCGCATGCCGGGCACCGACAGGCAGCCCTCCCAGTCGTCTTCGGTCGCATCCGACAAAGGCGTGATCACCGGATTGACCAGCACGGTGGGCGGCACGATGGGGCGATCAGGGTAGCGGGGGTTGCGCGCATGCGAACCGAAGATCACAACCTGCAAGTCCACGCCGATTTGCGGTGCGGCCAGCCCGGCCCCGTTGGCCGCACGTATGGTGTCCAGCAGGTCCGTGACCAGCAGGTGCAAGGCGTCGGTATCGAAGGCCTCGACTGGCTGTGCCGTGCGCAGCAAGCGGGCGTCGCCCATTTTCAGAATCTCGCGCACGCTCATGTTGGCTCTTCCAGCATCTGGCGCAAGGCGGCCTCATCAATCACTGCCACACCGAGTTCGCGGGCCCGGTCGAGCTTGCTGCCCGCCTCGGACCCCGCCAGCACATAGCTGGTTTTCTTGCTGACCGAACCCGACACCTTGGCGCCGGCCGCCTCGATCAAATCTTTGGCGGCGTCGCGCCCCAGCGTGGGCAAGGTGCCAGTAATGACAAAGGTCAAACCCGCCAGCGGTTTGGGTGCATCACTGGCGGCCTCCAGGGCTGGCCAATGGATGCCGCAGGCCCGCAATTGCTCCACCACCTCGCGGTTGTGGGCCTGGTCAAAAAAGGTGCGTATGCTTTGCGCCACCGTGGGGCCCACATCGTTCACTTCGAGCAGCTGCTCCATCGTGGCGTCCATGAGGGCGTCGATCAGGCCAAAGTGGCGCGCCAGTGCCTTGGCGGTGGCCTCGCCCACATGGCGGATGCCCAGGCCAAACAAAAAGCGGGGCAGCGTCGTCTCTTTGGACTTTTCTAAGGCATCCACCACGTTTTGCGCGGATTTGTCAGCCATGCGCTCCAGCGCGGCCAGGGCGGTAAAGCCCAGACGGTACAGGTCTGGCAAGGTGTGGATCAAGCCCGCATCCACCAACTGGTCCACCAGCTTTTCGCCCAGTCCTTCGACCTCCACGGCGCGGCGCTGCGCAAAATGCAGAATGGCCTGCTTGCGCTGGGCGCTGCAAAACAGGCCCCCGGTGCAACGGTAGTCCGCCTCGTCCTCTTCGCGCACTGCCACCGAGCCACACACCGGGCACACATGGGGCATGGTGAACAGGCTGCCGCGCTGTGCCGAGGCCAAACTCTCGGGCACCACCGCCACCACCTCGGGAATCACGTCACCGGCGCGGCGCACGATCACGGTGTCTCCGACGCGCACATCTTTGCGCCTGGCCTCGTCTTCGTTGTGCAAGGTGGCGTTGGTCACCGTGACGCCGCCCACGAACACCGGCGCCAGCTTGGCCACCGGCGTCAGCTTGCCGGTGCGCCCCACTTGCACGTCAATGGCCAACACGGTGGTCAATTGCTCTTGCGCCGGGTATTTGTGCGCCACCGCCCAGCGCGGTTCCCGGCTCACAAAGCCCAGGCGCTGCTGCAAGGCCAACTTGTTGACCTTGTAGACCACACCATCAATATCGTAGGGCAGCGTGTCGCGCAGACTGCCAATGCGCTGGTGAAATTCCACCAGCCCTGCTGCGCCCAGCGTGGTCGCGGTGAGATCCGCCACCGGAAAGCCCCAGGCCTTGAGCGCCAGCAGCAGTTCATGGTGGGTTGCGACATCCACGCCGCCACGCACCTCGCCCACGCCATAGGCAAAAAAGCTCAGGGGCCGCGCAGCGGCAATGGCCGGGTCGAGCTGGCGTACAGCGCCCGCAGCAGCATTGCGGGGGTTGACAAAGGTTTTCTCGCCACGCTCCCCCTGCGCAATGCGCTCGCGCTGGCGTTCGTTCAAGGCCTCGAAGTCGTCGCGCCGCATGTAGACCTCGCCCCGCACTTCCAAAATGTCGGGCACCGGCAAGGCGCTGGATGCCCGCAGCCTGAGCGGAATCTGACCGATGGTGCGGATGTTTTGCGTGACATCTTCACCGTACTCGCCGTCGCCCCGTGTGGCGGCTTGCACCAGGATGCCTGCTTCGTACCGCAGGTTCATCGCCAGGCCGTCAAACTTCAGCTCCGTCACGTATTCCACTTGCGTGGCGTCCGGCTCCAACTCCAGCTCTTTGCGCACCCGCGTGTCAAAGGCTTGCGCGCCGCTGGACTCGGTGTCCGTCTCGGTGCGGATGCTGAGCATGGGCACCGCATGGCGCACGGTGTCAAACCCGTCCAAGGGCTTGCCACCGACGCGTTGGGTGGGCGAATCAGGCCTGCGCCATTGGGGGTGCGCCACCTCTAGCGCCTGCAGTTCCTGAAACCACTGGTCGTACACCGCGTCGGGCACTTCGGGGGCGTCCAGCACGTAGTACTGGTGCGCGTGGTGCTGCAGCACATCGCACAGCTGCGCCATGCGCTGCTGCTTGGCATCGAGCGGGGGCGCGGAAAAAAGGTCAGAAGTGTGCATGGGCACTGGTGTCGATAAAACGAGTCACAAGGGTACCCGAAACCTGGCCGGGCGCGGCAACCGCCGCCGCTCAGGAGAACAAACGCCGTGCCAGTGCAGAGCCTGCCGCCACGTCGCGCTCGTCAAGCATGTCGTAGAGGCGCTGCAACTCGTGGGCAATACCCTCTAGCGCTTGGGACGCCAGGGGCTGGCCGTTGTCATCGGTCACCACACCGTCCATGCTTTGCGCCATGGCCTGCGCGGCCTGGCACATGCGGGCAAAGGGATGCTCGGCGCGGTCCACCTGGGGCACATCCAAATGCAAACTCAACTCGCGAATCGCAGACTGCGCCGGGTCTTCGGCCAGTGCAGCCTGCTTGTCAAAGGTCAGGGACAACAAGGGCGGAGCGCCCTCTTGCGCGGCAGGCAAAACCATGCGCCCCGGCAATTGACCAGGCACAAAACCTTGCTGGGCCGCCATTTGATGCACATAGCCGGGGCTCCAGGAGGCGTGCTTGGCCCGCAGGTTCAGGCCCAGTTGTGCGTCGTGGGCACTGGCAAAGTTGTCGAGTTCGCGGGCGCGGGCCACCTCGTGGCGCATCTCGGGAAACTCGGGGGTCGCACCCAGCGCGTCGGCAAAAGCCTGGGTCTTGACGACGAATTCTGAATACTCGATGTCGTTGAGCGCACCGGTGCGGTTGGCCAACTGCACGCCCGCCTGGAACACGCTGTAACGGGCCCCGGCCACCGGTGCCTCCCACTCTTGCAAATCAGAGTTGAAACCTTCGATCGAAAAGGGCTTGGTGCCCACGCGGCGGGTGCTGGGCAAGGCCGCCAGTGCAGCTTCACCGGCGACTTCTTCGGCCAGTGGGTCCAGGTTAATGGGGGCCACCGCGTCGATCAGCGGGTCAATATGCAGGCGGCGCAGCGGATGCACGTGCAGCTCCAGCGACCCAAAGCTGGTTTCTTCAAAAACGGGCTCACTCTGCGGCTCAGCGGCGGGAGCCGTGTCCTGGGCTTGCCGGGGGGTATTGGCCCGCGCCGACCAGGCACTGTGCACCAGCAGGCCCAGCAAGACCAAGCCACCCAAAACAAACAAACCCAACTGAAAGTTGCTCATGGAACGATCTTAATTTATGCGGTCTCGGCCAAGCCAACGGCCGCTTCCATGTCCACCGCGACGATGCGGGAAACACCCTGCTCCTGCATGGTCACGCCAATAAGTTGCTCCGCCATTTCCATGGCAATCTTGTTGTGGCTGATGAACAGGAACTGGGTGCTCGCGCTCATCCGGGTCACCAACTTGGCGTAGCGCTCGGTGTTGGCGTCGTCCAGCGGCGCATCCACCTCGTCCAGGAGGCAAAAAGGCGCGGGGTTGAGCTGGAAAATCGCAAACACCAGCGCAATGGCGGTGAGCGCCTTTTCGCCGCCCGAGAGCAGCTGAATCGTCTGGTTTTTCTTGCCCGGTGGTTGGGCAATGACCTGCACGCCGGAGTCCAAAATCTCGTCGCCGGTGATCACCAGGCGCGCATTGCCACCGCCGAAGAGTTCAGGGAACATGCGCCCGAATTGTTCGTTGACCTGGTTGAACGTGCCCGAGAGCAACTCGCGGGTTTCCCCATCGATGCGGCGGATGGCGTCTTCCAAAGTGGCCATGGCCTCGTTCAGGTCCAGGCTTTGGGCGTCCAAAAAGGCCTTGCGCTCGCGCCCGGCCGTGAGCTCGTCCAGCGCAGCCAGGTTGACAGCACCCAGGGCTGCAATCTCGCGGTGCAGGCGGTCGATTTCGGCTTGCATGCCTGCCAGGCGCACACCGCCCTCTTCCAGGCTCTTGGCAATCGCGTCCATGTCGGCCTGGGCCTCGAAGAGCTGGCTTTGGTATTGCTCGAAGCCCAGGCGCGCAGCCTGCTCTTTGAGCTGGAAATCGGTAATGCGCTGGCGCAGGGGTTCGAGCTCGCGCTCCAACTGCAAGCGGCGTTCGTCGCTGGCGCGCAGTTTGGCGGTCAGGTCGTCGTATTCGCTGCGCTTGGCGCCCAACTGTTGCTCGCGCTCCGACTTCAGGGCCAGCGCGGCTTGCAAGCCGGCTTGGGCGGCGGCATCGGTCAAGCGTTGCAGCTCGGCCTGGGCACGCTCGGTCTCGTCCTGCACGGCCAGGGTCTGCTGCTTGGCCGTTTCAATGGCCCGTTGGAGTTCGCTGTTGCGCGCCTGCAGGCTGCGCTGGGCGAACTGGGCTTCCTGGTGCTGGCGCTCTAAGCTGCGCTGCTGTTCGCGGCACTGGTTCAGCCGGTTTTGGCTGGCAATCACGCGCTCATCCAATTCGGCATGGCGCTCTTGGCTGTCGGCCAGCTGCATATCGAGCTCTTCAAAGCGGGCCTCGGCTTGCAGGGCGCGCTCTTGCAGTTCTTCCAACTGGGCATCGACCTCGGCGGCATCGGCATCGATCTGTGCGCTGCGGCTGCGCACCTGCTCAGCCAACTGGGTCAGGCGCAGCACTTCCACTTGCAGCTTGTGGCTGCGGGCTTGGGTTTCCTGGGCCTGGTTGCGCAGGCTGCTCAGCCGCTGGGCGGCGTCGGCATAGGCCTTTTCGGCGCGGTTCAGGGCGGCGCGCGACTCTTCGGTCATCAAAGTCTGGGCGCGCACATCGCGTTCCAGGTTTTGAATTTCCTGGGCCCGCGCCAACAGGCCGGACTGCTCCGCGTCCTGCGCGTAAAAGCCCACGCCGTGGGCGCTGACGCCGTGACCAGCCGCCACAAAAATCGTTTCCCCAGCGCCGAGCTGGGCGCGCTGCGCCAGCGCCGCTTCCAACGAGGGGGCGGTAAAGCAGCCCGCCAACCACGAATGCAATACAGCGGCTAAACCAGCGTCGTTGACGCGCACCAGGTCTGCCAAGCGGGGCAATGCAGATTTGGCGGGTGCGGCACCGGCTGCGGGGGCGCTGAAAAACGACAACTTGGCCGGTGGCGCATCGGCTCCAAAGGCCTGCACCATGTCCAGGCGGGAGACTTCCAGGGCGCCTAAGCGGTCGCGCAAGGCGGCCTCGACTGCGTTTTCCCAGCCCGCCTCCACTTGGATGCGGCTCCACAAGCCTTGCAAGTGGTCCAGCCCGTGCTTGCTCAGCCAGGGCTGTAACTTGCCGTCGGTTTTGACGCGCTCTTGCAGGGCTTTGAGCGCCTCCAGACGCGCCGACACATCGGCTTGGCGTGCCGCCTCGGCATTGACTTGCTGCTGCTGGGTGCTGCGGGCCTCGTCCAGTGTGGGCACCAAGGCTTGCAACTCTTCCAATTGGGCGTGGGCGACTTCGGCCGACTCGCGCGCCAGTTCAAATTCCTGCGCCAGCTGCTGCAGCCGCAGTTCATCGGTGGCCACCAGACCCGCGCGGTCGGCCACCAGGCGTTCGCGGCGGGCGGCCAGTTGGCGGTTTTGTTCGGTCAGGTTGCGCTGCTCTGCCGCGAGCACACCCAGCGCCTGCTGCACCTGCGCCACGCTGTCGCGTTGGGCTTGGGCCTGCGACTGGGCACTTTGCAAGGCCTCTTCCAGGTCTGGAATTTGCTGCGCATGCTCTTGCATTTGCGCTTCCAGGAGCGCGGCCTGCTCCTCGCCCGTCAAGGCAATGTCTGCCAGGCGCTCCATCTCTTGCACCGCTTCTTCTTCGCGCTGCGCCCACTGCGCGCTTTGTTCTTGCAGGGTGACCAGGCGTTGCTCCACGCGCTGGCGGCCCTCGACCACAAAGCGGATTTCGGCCTCCAGGCGGCCGACTTCGGTGCTTGCCTCGTACAGCAGGCCCTGCACTTGGTTGACCTGGTCGCCGGCGGCATAGTGGGCCTGGCGCACGGTTTCCAGATCGGATTCGATGCTGCGCAGGTCGGCCATGCGCGACTCCAGCGTCAGCACCGCGCTTTGGGCGTCCGCCTGCACTTTGGCCTGGTCGGCCAGCGACTCGGCGCGCTTGAGGTACCACTGCTGGTGCTGCTTGAGCGTCACGTCGGCCTGCAAGCCCTTGTAGCGCAGCGCCACTTCGGCCTGCTGCTCCAGCTTTTCTAAATTCGTGTGCAGCTCGCGCAGGATGTCTTCCACCCGGGTCAGGTTGGCGCGGGTGTCGCTTAGGCGGTTTTCGGTTTCGCGGCGGCGCTCTTTGTATTTAGAGACGCCGGCCGCCTCTTCCAGGAACAGGCGCAACTCTTCGGGTTTGGACTCGATGATGCGGCTGATCGTGCCCTGACCAATGATGGCGTAAGCCCGAGGGCCGAGACCCGTGCCCAGGAACACGTCTTGCACATCGCGCCTGCGCACCGCCTGGTTGTTGATGAAATAGCTGGACGTGCCGTCGCGCGTGAGCACCCTGCGCACGGCGATTTCGCCGAACTGGCCCCACTGACCCCCGGCGCGGTGGTCGGAATTGTCAAAAACCAGTTCCACGCTGGCACGGCTGGAGGCTTTGCGCCCGGTGGTGCCGTTAAAAATGACGTCTTGCATGGACTCGCCACGCAGCTCACTGGCCCGGCTTTCACCCAAAACCCAGCGCACCGCGTCCATGATGTTGGACTTGCCGCAGCCATTGGGTCCCACCACACCTACCAACTGGCCGGGCAGCAGGAAATTGGTGGGCTCGACAAAGGACTTGAAGCCCGATAGCTTGATCGAATTGAGGCGCACTGCGTGTTGGCGAAAGGCTAAGCGGGTTTTAGATGGTGAAATTCGACAGAAACGTGGCTTCTGTGAGGCCGCATGATAACTTGCGGGTGCCCGGCTCCGGGTTCAAGCGCCTCGGTGCTTGGGCTATTCCTTCAGGCCATCGTAGTGCGAGGCCTCTTGGCTCAGGCCCTGCAATTGGGACGCCAAAGCACGGTAGGCGTCCAACAGACCGGCGTTGGGCTCGGTCTTGCACCATTTTTCGATGCGCACCAGTTCCTGCACCAGGGCTGGATAGCAAAAAATAGGCAAAAAACCCTTCAACGAGTGCAATCGTGCCGCAGCTTCCAGCGCGTCACCTTTTTCCAGCAACAGCGCAACTTCGGGCACCTCGCGTGACAGGGCCTGGTTCAACAGGGGAAGCATGTCCCGCACCCCTTGGCGGTCACCCAGGTATTCCACTGCACTGGCGAGGTTGAAAAATTGGTAGTTTGCTGGCGCAGCTGTCATGGTGGGTCGGTGAAGGCTTTCTGGTCCACAGAACGCTGGCAACACTTGCGGATACCGCAAAAACTTCGAGTTTAACGATGAATCAACGATAATTGAGGTCTATGAATGCCCATTTAGCGCTGTTGCAAGCCTATCCCTTTGAACGCTTGCGTCAGCTGTTTTCCACCGTGACACCGAATCCCGGTTTGCGCCCCATCAGCCTGGGAATTGGCGAGCCCCGCCATGCAACCCCTGCCCTGATCAAGCAAGCCTATTGCGAAGCCATCATGGGCACGGGCCTGGCGGGCTACCCGGCCACGGCTGGCGAACCCGCCCTGCGCGAGGCCATTGCCCAGTGGCTGCAGCGGCGCTACCAGTTGACGGTCAACCCTGCTACCCAGATCCTGCCCGTCAATGGCTCGCGCGAAGCCTTGTTTGCGTTTGCCCAAACCGTGCTGGTGGCTGGCGCCACCGACAGCAAGCCGCTGGTGGTGTGCCCGAATCCTTTCTACCAAATTTACGAAGGTGCGGCCTTGTTGGGTGGCGCACAGCCTTACTTCGTGGCCTCTGACCCGAAACGCAACTTCGCCCAGGACTGGGCCAGCGTTCCCGCCGAGGTGTGGGCGCGCACGCAACTGCTTTTTGTATGCAGCCCGGGCAACCCCGCCGGTGCGGTGATGCCACTCTCCGAATGGAAGCTGCTGTTTGAGCTGAGCGACCGCTATGGCTTTGTGATTGCCTCCGACGAGTGCTACAGCGAAATCTACTTCCGCGACGAAGCACCATTGGGCGGCCTGGAAGCGGCCGAGCAACTGGGCCGGGGCGACTTCAAGAACCTGGTGGCCTTCACCAGCCTGTCCAAACGCAGCAATGTGCCGGGCATGCGCAGTGGCTTTTGCGCGGGGGATGCCACACTGATCAAGCAATTTTTGCTGTTTCGCACCTACCACGGCAGCGCCATGAGCCCGGTGGTGCAAAGCGCCAGTATCGCGGCCTGGAACGACGAAGCCCATGTGCAAGACAACCGTGCCCAGTACCGCCAGAAGTTTGCGCAGATCACCCCCCTGCTGGCCGACGTCCTGGACGTGGCCTTGCCCGATGCGGGCTTTTACTTGTGGGCAGGCGTACAAGGCAGCGACGAAGCGTTCGCGCGCAACCTGTACGCTGCCTACAATGTCACCGTGTTGCCGGGTTCCTACCTGGCGCGCGAGGCCCAGGGGCTGAACCCGGGCGCAGGCCGTATCCGTATGGCGCTGGTGGCGCAAGCCGACGAATGCCTGGAAGCCGCGCAGCGCATCGTGGCATTTGTCCAAGCCCGTCAAAGCGCCTGAACCCCACCGTTTTTGTTTCCCTCTTTTT
Organism: Comamonadaceae bacterium; assembly: GCA_947447985.1. GTDB lineage: Bacteria > Pseudomonadota > Gammaproteobacteria > Burkholderiales > Burkholderiaceae_C > Allorhodoferax. The sequence continues at coordinate 14,234 of CANFLX010000018.1, read as the reverse complement.
TCGAACTTCTATTCCATGACCCAACAACTCCAAACCATCCTCGACGCCGCGTGGGAAAACCGCGCCAATATCTCGGCTCAGTCCGCCCCCAAAGAGGTGGTGGACGCGGTAGAACATGTGATCGCCGAACTCGACAAGGGCGCGCTGCGCGTGGCCACGCGTGACGGGGTGGGACAGTGGACCACCCACCAATGGATCAAAAAAGCAGTGCTGCTGAGCTTTCGCCTGAAAGACAATGTGCTGATCAACGCAGGCGACTTGGGCTTTTACGACAAAGTGCCGACCAAGTTTGCCGGTCACTCTGAAGCCGAAATGAAAGCCACTGGCGTGCGTGTGGTGCCCCCCGCTGTGGCGCGGCGCGGCAGCCATGTTGCCAAAGGCGTGATCTTGATGCCCTCGTACGTCAACATCGGCGCTTATGTGGACGAAGGCACCATGGTCGACACCTGGGCCACCGTGGGCTCTTGCGCACAGATTGGTAAGCACGTTCACCTGAGCGGCGGCGTGGGCATTGGCGGCGTGCTCGAACCCATGCAAGCCGGGCCCACCATCATTGAAGACAATTGCTTCATTGGTGCGCGCTCCGAAGTGGTGGAAGGCGTGATCGTGGAAGAAAACTCCGTGATTTCCATGGGCGTCTACCTGGGCCAAAGCACCCCGATTTACGACCGCGCCACCGACACCGTGAGTTACGGCCGGATTCCTTCGGGCTCGGTGGTCATCAGCGGCAGTCTGCCCAAGGGCGACGGCAAGTACAGCTTGTATGCAGCCATCATTGTCAAACGGGTGGACGCACAGACCCGCGCCAAGACCTCGCTCAACGAATTGTTGCGCGACTAAGACCGGCCCGCGCCTCTTACCGCAGACCCCACCATGACGCAGAGCAGCAAAAACGACGTCCTCGAACGCATGCTGCGTTTCATGGTGGAGAAAAAGGCCTCGGACCTCTATCTCTCGGCCAACAGCCCGCCCATGGTGCGGATTCATGGCCTGGTTGTGCCCATCACCAGTCAGCCGCTGGGCATCCACGCGCCGCGCGAGTTGCTGGAAGGATTGGTACCTGCCGAGCGCATGCAAGAACTGCTGACAGACAAAGAGCTCACCATGGTGGTGCCGCTCGAGAATCTGGGCCGTTTTCGTGTGAGTGCCTTTGTGCAGCGCGGAACCCTGGCGATCGTGATTCGCTATGTGCCGTTCCAGATTCCCAATTTGCTCGACAGCGGTTTGCCACCCATCTTGCGCACCCTGGTCATGGAAAAGCGCGGCTTGGTGCTGATGGTGGGCGCTGCCGGTGCCGGCAAAAGCACCACCATGGCCTCGATGCTGGACTACCGCAACGCCACTTCCTCAGGACACATCCTGACCTTTGAGAATCCCATTGAGTTCGTGTTCAAACACAACAAGTCGATCGTGAACCAGCGCGAAATCGGTCTGGACACCGTCTCGGTGGAACGGGCCATGAAGAACGCCCTTCGCCAGTCGCCCGACGTGATCTTTGTGGGTGAGATTCGCGACGCCGAGACCATGTCTGCGGCGCTGGGCTACGCGCAGTCGGGGCATTTGTGCCTGGCCACCTTGCACGCCAACAACAGCTACCACGCTCTGAACCGGATTTTGGGTTTCTACCCTACCGATTCGCGGGACGCCGTGCAGCGCGATTTGGCCTTGTCGCTCAAAGCCATGTTGTCGCAGCGCCTGATTCGCACCACGGCCGGCCAGCGTGTGGCAGCGTCCGAGGTGATGATGAACACAACCCGCATCTCCGAGTTGATCCAAGAAGGTAATTTTGTGGAAATTCCCGCAGCAATGGAGCAGTCATTGTCTGTGGGCTCGCAATCGTTTGAGCAGGATATTTCTCGCTTGATTGCTGAGGGCATCGTGTCGGAAAGCGAAGGCTTGGCCCATGCCGACTCTGCGACGAATTTGCTGTGGCGCTTGCAAAACCAGGCGGATTCTCCCGCTGCGCAGACGCCCGATACCTCTGGGCCCGGCCCCATCACTTTGATGATGCGCACATGATGACGCAGACCAACGCCACCCTGCAACTGACCGAACAGTTGCTCAGCCTTGCTTCGGTGACCCCGAACGACGCAGGATGCCAAGCGCTGCTTGCGCAACGCCTGCAGGCGTTGGGATTTGCCTGCGAAACCCTGGAAAGCGGGCCCGCAGACTTCAGAGTGACCAACCTGTGGGCCAAGCGCCCTGCCAGCGCGTCGCACACTTCGTCAAAGCCCGCCAAAACCCTGGTGTTCGCAGGCCACACCGACGTCGTGCCCACCGGCCCGCTGGCGCAATGGGACAGCGCGCCCTTCAGCCCCACGCACCGCGATGGCAAGTTGTATGGGCGCGGCGCCAGCGACATGAAAACGTCCTTGGCCGCATTTGTGGTGGCCATCGAAGAGTTCTTGGCCCGCACGCCCGACCCCGCGCTGAATATCGCCCTGCTGCTGACCAGCGACGAAGAAGGCCCTGCCGTGGACGGCACGGTGGTGGTGTGCAACACGCTCAAGGCACGCGGCGAAGTGCTGGATTACTGCATCGTCGGCGAGCCCACCTCGGTCGAACGCACCGGCGACATGATCAAAAACGGGCGGCGCGGCACCATGAGCGGCAAGCTCACGGTCAAAGGCGTACAAGGCCATATCGCCTACCCGCACATGGCGGACAACCCCATCCACCGCGTGGCGCCTGCACTGGCTGAGTTGGTCGCAATCCGCTGGGACGAAGGCAATGCCTACTTCCCGCCCACGAGCTGGCAGGTGAGCAATATGCATGGCGGCACGGGCGCCAGCAATGTGATTCCTGGCGAAGTGGTGATCGACTTCAACTTCCGCTTCTGCACCGAGTCCACGCCGGAGTCCTTGCAATCGCGCTTGTGCGCAGTGCTGGACCAACATCAACTGAAATACGACCTGGTCTGGACGATTGGCGGCCTGCCCTTTTTGACGCCACCCGGTACCCTGGTCGATGCGGTACGCGATGCCATTCGCGACGAAACCGGCCTGCAAACCCAGCTCTCCACCACCGGTGGCACGAGTGACGGGCGCTTTTTGGCGCAGATTTGTCCGCAGGTGATTGAGTTGGGCCCGCCCAACGCCACCATCCACAAGATCAATGAGTTTGTGGCGGTGGCCGATATGGATCCTTTGAAAAACATCTACCGCCGGGTGCTGGAGCGCTTGCACACGCAGGCCCTGGCATGACGCTGCTTGATCTGATCACTGCGAGCGCCCAGTCGCTCGCAGACGCCGGTGTGTCCTTTGGCCACGGTACCACCAATGCGCAGGACGAGGCGACCTGGCTGGTGCTGTGGCAGCTCGGCCTGCCTTTGGACACAGCCCTGGAAGGCGAGGATTCCCACGCGGCGCTCGCCTTGACGCCGGAGCAAGTGGCACAAGTACAGGCCTTGATCGCCCAGCGCATCCAAAGCCGCAAGCCTGCCGCCTACCTGACGCGCGAGGCGTGGTTGCAGGGCTTTTCCTTTTACGTGGACGAGCGGGCCATCGTGCCGCGCTCGCTGATTGCCGAGCTGCTGGTAGAAGGTGGCATTGACTATTTTCTGCAGGCCTCGACCCACAAGGTACTCGACTTGTGCACCGGCAACGGCAGCCTGGCCGTGATTGCCGCCAGCGTATTTCCGGACGTAGAGGTGAGCGCCAGCGACCTCAGCGACGATGCACTGGCGGTGGCCCGCATCAATGTCGACAAGCATGGCTTGCAAGACCGCATTCGCCTCTTGGCCTCCGACGGCCTGAGCGCGCCGGAACTGGTCGCTCAAGGGCCTTTTGATTTGATTCTGTGCAACCCGCCCTACGTCAACCACCAGAGCATGGTGGATTTGCCCCCCGAATACCAAGCCGAACCCGCCCTGGCGCTGGACGGCAACCGCGAAGGGGGTCGCGACGGCATGGACTTTGTCCGCACCCTTTTGCGCCACGTCGCCGCCCACCTGACACCCCAAGGCGTGCTGGTGCTGGAAATCGGCAACGAACGCCCCTTTTTTGAAGCCGCATTTCCGTCGCTGGAAGTGATTTGGCTGGAAACCAGCGCTGGTGAAGACCAGGTCCTGCTCCTCACGCGCGAAACCCTCACCTCATGATTACTCTCAAAAACGTGACCTTGCGCCGCAGCGCCAAGGTCTTGCTGGAACACGCCTCGGTCACCCTGAACCCCGGAGAAAAAGTAGGACTCGTGGGGCGCAACGGCGCGGGAAAGTCCTCGCTGTTCGCCCTGCTCAATGGCAATTTGCACGAGGACGCCGGCGAGTACTACATCCCCGCCCAATGGCGCATGGGCCAGGTGGCCCAGGACATGCCTGAGACGGACCAAAGCGCCACCGACTTTGTGATTGAGGGCGACACGGTGCTCAATGCGGCGCGCGAAGAGGTCAAAGCGTCTGAAGCCACCGACGACGGCGACCGCATGGCCCACGCCTACATGGCGCTGTACGACGCGGGCGAGCACGACGCCGCTTCACGCGCCCAGGCCTTGATTCTCGGCTTGGGCTTCAAGACCACCGAACTCGACAACCCAGTCAACAGCTTTTCGGGCGGCTGGCGCATGCGCTTGCAACTCGCGCGCGCGCTGATGTGCCCGTCGGACCTGCTGCTGCTCGACGAGCCCACCAACCACTTGGATTTGGACGCGCTGGTGTGGCTGGAAGCCTGGCTCAAACGCTACGAAGGCACCATGGTGGTCATCAGCCATGACCGCGAATTTTTAGATGCGGTGACCAATGTCACACTGCACATTGACGCGGGCAAGCTGGTGCGCTACGGCGGCAACTACAGCAAGTTTGAGGACATGCGCGCAGAGCAGATGGAACTGCAACAAAACGCCTTTGCCAAGCAGCAGGACAAGATCGCCCACCTGCAAAAGTTCATTGCCCGCTTCAAGGCCAAGGCCAGCAAGGCCAAGCAAGCGCAAAGCCGGGTCAAGGCGCTGGACCGCATGGAAAAAATCGCACCGCTGCTGGCCGATGCCGAATTCACCTTCGAATTTAAGGAACCCGCCAACCTGCCCAACCCCATGCTGTCGATGTCGGGCGTGAGTTTTGGCTACCCGCCGCCCGCCGATGCGCCCGAGGACACCGGTCCCACCGTGATCGTGCAAAACGTCAGCCGTTCGGTGCTGGCAGGCCAGCGTATCGGCATTTTGGGTGCCAACGGACAGGGCAAATCCACCCTGGTCAAAACCGTGGCGCGCGATCTGGCCCCCATTGGCGGCGACGTGACCGAGGGCAAGGGCCTGAACATTGGCTACTTCGCCCAGCAAGAGCTGGATGTGCTGCGCCCGGCAGACACCCCGCTGGAGCACATGATCCGCCTGGTGAAAGAAATGACGGCCGAGGGCCGCATCGCCGGGCAAGCCACCCGCGAGCAAGACCTGCGCAGCTTTTTGGGCACCTTTAACTTCAGTGGCGACATGGTCAAACAGGCCGTGGGCAGCATGAGCGGTGGCGAAAAAGCACGCCTGGTGCTTTGCATGATCGTCTGGCAGCGGCCCAATTTGCTGCTGCTCGATGAGCCTACCAACCACCTGGACCTGGCCACCCGCGAAGCGCTGGCCATGGCGCTGAACGAATTTGAAGGCACGGTGATGCTGGTCAGCCACGACCGCGCCCTGCTGCGCTCGGTCTGCGACGAATTCTGGATGGTGTCGCGCGGTGGTGTGGCGCCCTTTGACGGCGACCTGGACGATTACCAGCGCTACCTCTTGGACGAAGCCAAGCGCCAGCGCGAAGCCGTCAAAGAAGCGCAAAGCCAGCTCAACAAACAGCAGGCCAAGGCATCGGCCAAACCGGTCAAAGCGGCAGTGTCACCCGATCAGAAACGCAAGCTGACGACAGAAATTGAACGCTTGGACGGGCGGATTGCGACGCTCAGTGGCGAAGGTGCGGTGCTCGAGGGCAAGCTGAGCCAAAGCCCCCTGCCCCATGAAATTGCCGAACTCGGCAAACGCCTGAAAGCCGTGAACGACGAACTGAAAACACTCGAAGACCAGTGGTTGACGGCCACAGAGGCCCTGGAAGCTTTGACCGCTTAAGCGGAAGCATGCCGGCGGCTAGTGGTGGGCAGGCGCCGGCTTTTCCTCTTTCTTTTCTTCTTTTTTGTCGGCCTTGCCCTCAGCGCCGGGCTTCACCAGCAGCGTCTTGCACACCTTCGTCGCGGGTTTCTTGGCGGTTGGTTCGGTCATTTCACAGACCCGCTCGACCTTGTAGGCCAAGGCATTTGTGGCCGCGAAGAGGGTGGCAAAGCAGACACTCAGCGGGAGCCAGCCCAACGAGGGTCTGGAAGAACGAAAATTCAATTGGATATGCATAGCGACAGTTTTCTACGGACGACCGTTGCACAATCATAGAGGCTTCAGCCCATCGGCTGGCTGCGGCCTTGTAAAGCCGTACTGAACCATGACACCGCCATTGACCGATATTTGCAGCCCCTTCGCCGCGTTTTTCCGAAACAGGATCGGCCTCATTGTGTTGGCCTTCGGGTCTCTGCTGGCGACCCCCAGCTGGGCCTGGAACCCTTTCGAATCCGGCCCCCGCTACAAGGAACCCGAGCTCACCGCCGCAGAGTGGCGCAGCGTCGACCAAAAAGCCGGCTGGGCGGCCGATTCAGACACCACGCTGCTGATCGAAGTCAGCAACCGACTGCCCGGCCCTCTGGCCTGCCACGGCGCTGTGGTGACACTGCAAAACGGCAGCGAGGTGAAAAAGGCTTTTTCACCCTACCTCTATGTTCCGGTGGGCGCCACCAAACAAACCGCGTTAAGCGGTGTGAAAAAAGGCAGCATGAAAAGCTTCAACCTGAGCTGCAACTGCTGGAAACGCGATGGCGACCCGCGTTGCAGCGACCCCAAAAAGACGCCCTAGCGCACGGACTCTGTGTGCCCGCCTGGTGCATCGCTGTGGCCACCGTTCGCAAGATGGCTCAATCGCCACCACTTCGCAAAGCTCTCGCAGTAAGGCGCCACGGGCGCAAACAAGGGCGCTTCGGTCTGCACCGTGACCTTGGGACTTGCGCCTCCGGCCACAAGCTGTTGACGCAAAGTGCCGAGCGCCGCATCGGCATGCGCCTCCGACTGCCAGCGCACCGAGCGGGCACCCTTCAGCGCCTGCGCGATCGCGTCCACGCTTCCCCACCAAAGGTGCGGGGTGTGGGCCCGCAGGCCCTCTGTCACAAAATGCCAGCGCAGCGCGCTCCATGGCATGGGCGCATGCAGCTCAGAAAAACCGACGGCGATTCGCAAAACGTGTGCCTCTAAGGACGACGAATCCAATGCGAGCGACCAGGGATGCACCAGCCAGACATCCCGACCGGCCGCGATGCCGGCCTGCGGCGCCAGCCAAACCGCGGCGGGCGGAGTGGCCAGGAGCGGCGGCGCTTCCACGCCATCGCCTGCGCGGCGCAGGTCAAAGCGGTGCTCCACCGCCTTCGGACTGCGGGCCATGCGGTCCAATGCCTCGTAGCTGGTGTCGATCACGGTACCGGGGCTGTGCCACGGCGCGGGCGCATATTTGGCAACGTTCTCGGCATTGAACACATAGGGTTTGACACTGCCGGTACCTGCCACCCATTGCCAGCTCAGGTGGTTGCTGGCCACATCGCCGTCCAGCAAATAGCCCAGCATCCACTGTGCCGCCGTGTGCCAATGCACCTTGCGCAGGTGCACCAGGTAGCTGGCCAGCCACATGCGCGCATGGTTGTGCAAGTAGCCGTTGGCATAGAGCTCGCGCACCGCGTGGTCGATCGCTGCAACGCCGGTGCGGGCCTGCAACACGTCGGCGGGCATGGTGGTCTGGTAGGCGTCCTCGGGCAGCAGTCCGGGGTGCAGGGACTGGTGAATTGCCTCGCCCCTGTGCGCCCACACATGGCGGTAATAGGCGCGCCAGCCCAGTTCAAACACCAGCTTGTGTTTGGCATCCAGCGGATGGCGGGCGTTTACCGTCTCGTACACCCCCCGCAGGCTCAGCAGCCCATGGGTGAGATAGGGCGACAGCCGGGTGACCGCGCCCTCCAAAGCATTGCGGGTTTGGGCGTAGGCCTGTGGCTGCACTTGGGCAAGCTGGGCCAGCGCGGCTTGCAGGGTGGGCTCAAACTTGTGCATGGCGGTGCCCGGTGGCCTGGGCGGTAATGGCGTCGCGCGCCGCATCGTCGAGCCGCGCGAGGTTTTTGAGTTGCATGGCCATGCGCGGGTTTTTCTTGAGCAGGCCCTCGTGGCGTATCAAGAAGTCCCAATACAAGGTGGTGAAGGGACAGGCCTTGGACCCCGTGGATTGCGCCGGGTCGTATTTGCAGCCGGCGCAGTGGTTGCTCATGCGCTGGATGTACTTGCCGCTGGCCACATAGGGCTTGCTGGCCATCAAACCGCCGTCGCCAAACTGGCTCATGCCCAAGGTATTGGGTAGCTCCACCCACTCCACCGCGTCCACGTAGACGCTCAGGTACCAGCGGTGCACTTCCTGCGGTTTGACGCCCAGCAACAGGGCATACAAGCCCGTCACCATGAGGCGCTGGATGTGGTGGGCGTAACCCAGCTCCAGCGTCTGGGTGATCGCGTCTTTGAGGCAGGCCATGTCGGTCTGCCCGGTCCAGTACCACGCGGGCAATGCGGCTTGCGCGTCCAGGGCATTGCGATCCAGATAGCCGGGCATGTGCAGCCAATAAATGCCACGCACATATTCGCGCCAGCCCAAAATCTGGCGGATGAAACCTTCCACTGCCGCCAAGGGCGCCTTGTCGGCGCGGTAGGCGTCTTCCGCCGCCCGCACCACTTCGCGTGCGCTCAGGAGTTTCAGGTTGAGCGCGCAGCTCAGGTGCGAGTGGTAAAGCCAGGCTTCGCCCGCCCACATGGCGTCTTCATAGCGGCCAAACAAGGGCAGGCGTTGATCGATGAACGCCTGCAACGCCAGCAAAGCCTGCGCGCGGTTTACCGGCCAGCCGAAGCTTTGCAGGCTGCCCGGGTGCTGGGCAAAGCGCGTGTTGACCAGGTCCAGCACCTCTTGGGTGATGGCGTCGGGCGCAAAGCGACTGGGGGGTGGAAGGTTTTGCGGGCCGGTCTTGCCAAAGGATTCGCGGTTGTCGGCATCAAAATTCCATTGCCCGCCGACGGGCAATTTGCCGTCCATCAAGATGCCATGTTTGTGGCGCAGCTCGCGGTACCAGTACTCCAGACGCAGCTGCTTGCGACCTTCGGCATGTGCTGCAAATTCGCGCACCGTGCTGAAAAAATGGCTGTCATCGCGCAAGTCCAGCGGCAGGCTGTGCTGCTTCGCCACGGCGCGCAGACTTTGCAGCACGCGCCAGTCGCCTGGCGCGGTCAGTACCAGCGCGGCGGGTTGCAGTGGGGCAATCGCGCGCTCCAGTTCCAAGGCCAGCGTGCCACGGTTGTCCGGGTCATCCATGCGGATGTAGTGCAGTGGAAAGCCCCGCGCACGCAGCTCCTGCGCAAAGTGCCGCATCGCACTCAAAAACACCGCGATGCGTTGTTTGGCCGACCCGACGTGGGTGGACTCCTCTGCGACCTCGGCCATCCAGACCACATCTTGCGTCGCGTCAAAGTCCTGCAAGGCCGAGGACTGGGCGTCGAGTTGATCGCCCAAAACGATCACCAGATGGCGCACTTTGGCGGGAAGCGCGCTTGGCATAGGTGCTGAGTCAGCCATTCAGCGCCTTCGGTGCCGCGGCGCTCTTTTTGGCGCGGCACGCATCAGAGCAGTACAGCACCGCATCCCAATTTTTGGCCCAGGCCTTGCGCCAGGTCATGGTGCGCCCGCACACCGCACAGGGCTTGCTGGGGAGGGACTTTTTGTTGCCCTTGAAGTCGGTTTGCATCGCTGAACAGGTCGCTCGTTAGGAAAAAAGATCGCCCTGCGAGGACGGCATGGAAGGCACTTGCACGGCACGCTTGGCAGAACGCTGGGGTGTCGCTTTGCGGCGCTGCCCGGAGGGCGGCAGACCACTTTTACGCGAACCATGGCGCATTTGCACGGCGCTGGATTCTTCGCGCGCCGCTTGGGTTTGGCGCAAACCGTACATGCGGTCTTTGGCGGCCTTGAGTGCCTGTTTTTCATCCACGATGGGGCACGGGTAGTCCACGCCCAGGGTGCACGCGGCCATGCGCTGCACGCTCTCTTCCATCTTCCAGGGCTGGGCCAGATAAGGCAGCGGCACGCGTGCCAGCTCCGGAACCCAGCGGCGAATAAACAGGCCTTGGGGGTCCTGGTCCACGGCCTGCTTGGTCGGCGAATACATGCGCAAGGTGTTGATGCCGGTGGTGCCGCTTTGCATTTGCATCTGGCTCCAGTGGATGCCCGGCTCAAAGTCTAAAAACTGCCGCGCCAAAAACACCCCGGTGGGCCGCCAATGCAGCCACAGGTGGTAACTGGCAAAGCTGACCAGCATGGCCCGCATGCGAAAGTTAAGCCAGCCGGTAGCGCGCAGCGATCGCATGCAGGCGTCCACCATAGGGTAGCCCGTGCGCCCTTCACACCAGGCGGCAAAGTGGGCCTCGTTGAAGTCGCTCTCCCGCAGGCCATCGCAGACACGCGCAAAATTCTCAAACTCAATGCGGGGCTCGTCTTCGAGCTTTTGCATGAAGTGGCAATGCCAGCGCAGCCGCCCCGCAAAACCGCGCAGCGCATAGGCCAGCGAGCGCTCAGGGGTTTGACGAATGGCCACCTCGGTGGCCTGGTGCACGGTGCGCAAAGACAACGTGCCAAAGGCCAAATGCGGGCTCAGGCGGCTGCAGCCCTCCTCGGCACTCAAGGGACTGGACAGTGCCTTGCGGTAATCAAAACCGCGCTCTTGCAAAAAGCTGGCGAGCATGCGCCGGGCCGCTTTTTCGCCCGGCGTCTGCAATGTCTTTTCGTGCGCGGCCAGCCCCAAGGTGGCCAGTGTGGGGAGCGCGGGCTGCTCCAAGCGGGTGGCCGCAGTAAACCCGTGTTGCAAGACCTGCAGCGGTGCATCCATGCGCGCTTGCCAGCGCTGGGCCCAGCCCGAACGACTGCGCAAGCGCCGCACCACACCGGTTTGGGTAAATTCCTGCCAGGCTACCTGGTTCGATTGGCACCAGGCGGCCACCTGAATATCCCGCGCGTACGACCAGCCCGATCCGGTTTCTTCGTGGCTCAGCACCTGGGTGTAGGCCAGCTCCCGGTGCAACTGCGCCAACACTTGAACGGCAGATCCCACGCGCACCAGCAGGGGCAAGCCCCGCACCGCCAATGCGCTGCGCAGCTCGGCCAGGCAGCCCAGCGCGAAATCCACGTGGCTGGCGTCGCACTCCTCGCTTTGCAGCCACTCGGGCTCGATGATAAAAATCGCCAGCGCGTCGTCGCACGCTTGCGCAGCGGCCAGCGCCGCGTGGTCGTGCACGCGCAGGTCACGTTTGAACCACACCAGGGCTCTTTGCTTGGACATGACAGAGACCGCCTCTATTGCTGGCGGGTGTGGCTTGCGCGATGGCGCAGAAATGCCGCGCCACGCAACTGCGCATGCTTGGTTTTGCGCCCGGTCACGCGCTTGCGCCACATGCGAAACGACGAGGGCGACAGGCTGCGGCGCATGAGGGCAATGACGGCGGACTCATTCAATCCAAACTGGGTCTCAATGGCCTCGAACGCGGTACGGTCCTCCCAGGCCATTTCGACCACACGGGAGCGGCAGCCTTCGTCCAGCGCATCGAGGGCAGAGCGGGCAGCGAGTGTCATAGCCGTCGGGACTCAGTGCGCGGTGGCGCCAGGCCCACCCTCTTGCGGGGCAGGCGCATCGGCCTTGTCCATGGGCGGGCGGCACATGGTCTGCCCGTCCCACTGCTGTCCACACCAGCAACGGCCTTCGGCGTCCACAATGCAAGTTCCAGTGCCGCAGCAGCGTTCGTCTTCAGTCATGGGGCAATCCGTATCGCGTGGGTAATTTGAATGGAGGGACAAGGGACTGGGCCAGTCGCTTCAACGGTAATTTTCTCCGCTTCAGCAATTCAGGGTGGGTTTGAAGGGCATCTTGTCGCGCAAATGAAACGCAAACAAAAAAGCCTGCTACCCAGAAAGGCAGCAGGCTTTGATCGTTTTACTTGGGGTGGCTGATGGGGCTCGAACCCACGACAACAGGAATCACAATCCTGGACTCTACCAACTGAGCTACAGCCACCGTAGCCTCAGATTATAGCTTCCCTTGCACGCATTTTTGCGGTTCAAGAATTGTTATCGGTGAGCAAAGCGCCAGGGTCAGGGCGCGGCACTTTGATCTGCACCTTGAAGCGGGCTTTGAGCAGTTCCAAGTAGGCATGGGCTTCGGCGCTGGCCAGCCACTGGGTTACCTGGGTACGCTCTTGCACAGCGGCCGAGGCCTCTGGTTCGGCGCGGGGCAACACTTTGTTGATGCGGGCCACGGCATAGCCTTGTGCGCCCAAATCTACACCCACCCATGCAGGAAGCGTTTGCGTATCGGCACCCATGAGCGCGTTCAGCAAAGCTCCGGTGATGGTCTGGCCCCGATCACGCGAGACGAGCACAGACTCTTTCACACTGGCGGAATCAGGGCTGGCTTTCCAGGCCGCAAGACGCGCAGCACCTTCGGTTTTGGCCATCTCGCTGGCACGGCTGGCCAGCAGACGGGCTTTGACTTGTGCCTTGACATCCGCCAAGGGCAAGGTGCGCGCCGGGGTGTGCGCTGAGACACGGGCTGTCGTCAGCTCGTTGGTACCGGTTTCTACCACCTCGGTATTGTGTTTCTTCTCGATGGCGTCAGGTGCAAACAAGGCTTCCAACAGCTTGGCGTTGGCCACTGCACCGGTGGTGCCCGGTGCAGCTTTGCGTTGCACGCCTTTGGCGGTTTGAATGTCCAGCTTCAGACGCTCGGCCAAAGGTTTGAGCGTGTCAGACTGCTCATAAGCGCCATTGGAAAATGTCTCTGCCACTTCGGCAAACTTGCGCTGCGCCTGTTGATTCTTCAACTCAGTCTCCAGCTTCGCACGCTCGGACTCGAACGTGGGCTTGGGCGCGGTTTTGATGTCCGTCAGCTTGATGATGTGGAAACCAAAATCAGACTCCACCAGCTGGCTGATCTCGCCCTTGCGCATGGCAAACACGGCATCTTCAAAGGGTTTGACCATGGCACCGCGGCCGAAGAACTCCAAGTCACCCCCTTTGGCGGCAGAGCCGGGGTCTTGCGAGAACTTGCTGGCGGTGGCGGCAAAGCTTTCGGGTTTTTCAGTGACCTTCAGCAAAAGCTGCTGGGCAACTTCCTTGGCTTTCTGGCGCTCCGCCGCTTTCATGTCTTTGGGCGCATTGATCAAAATATGGCTGGCGCGGCGCTCTTCCTTGGCATCGGTACGCGCCGCGTTTTGTTCAAAGTACGTGCGCAGATCGGCCTCAGAGATTGAAATGGTTTTCTTGACGGAATCCAAATTCAAGACCAGGTACTCAACATCCACCGTCTCTGGCGCTTGAAACATCGCGCTGTTGGCTTGGTAAAAAGTCTCGATATCGGCGTCTGTGAGTTTGATCTTGTCCTCAAAATCCGCAGGTTTGAAGCGGGCCAACTGCACGTCGCGGCGCTCAAAAAAAGCGTTCAGCGCCATATCGGCCACACCCTTGGGGGCAAAGGCGGAATTCATGACACCGCCCTGCACCTGGCGCAAAGACATGTCATGGCGCATGCGGGCCTCAAAACCGTCAGGCGTCAGGCCTTGGCTGGCCACCAGCGCGCGGTAACGCTCCATATCCAGTTGGCCATCGGGTTTGCGCAAAGCGGCAATCGTGGGGTTTTGCTGCAGTTCCTTGGCAAGGCGGGCGTCGCTCACGTTGAGATGGGAGTCGGCCAAGGCCTCTTCCATCACGGCTTCACGCACCAAGCGCTCCAGGGTTTCGTAACGCGCTTGGGGCGACTCCAGCAGTTTGGCGTCGATACCGGGCATGGAGGCACGCATGCGGTCTACTTCGTATTTGTGCGCCGCATCCCATTGGGCCTGGGTGATGGTGCGGCTACCGATTTTGGCCACCGAAGCACCATCGGCACTCATGCGCCGGTAGCCGTCCACGCCCACCAACACAAAGGCGGGGATGATGAGCAAGAACATCAGCACCATCATGATTTTGGTGTGCTTGCGTACAAAATCGAACATGCGCTATCTCCGGCTACAACAAAAAAGGCGAACTGCGTAGCTCGCCTTTGTTTCAATACCAAGTGGGTGGTGGGTGATGACGGGCTCGAACCGCCGACCTACGCCGT
>CANFLX010000017.1 GCA_947447985.1 Comamonadaceae bacterium | reverse complement strand
GAGGGCCACAATGGCCCCAAGACCCAGGAGAGTGAACCCATGTATTCCCTTCGCGACGGACAAGCCCCCGCCACCACGGTGCACCGGGGCGACTATGCGCCCCCGGCGTTCTGGATTGACACGGTTGATTTGACCTTTGATCTGGATCCGGCAAAAACCCGGGTGCTCAACAAAATGACGCTGCGCCGCAACCCCGACGTGCCAGCGCAAGCACTGCGTCTGGACGGCGAAGAGCTCAACCTCGCCCGCGTGCTGGTCAACGGCCAAGGCACCTCCTTCAAGATGGACGGCGACAAGCTGGTACTTGAAAACCTGCCCGAAGGCAACGACCCTTTTGCACTGGAAATTTTTACGACCTGCGCCCCGGTCAAAAACACCAAGCTGATGGGCTTGTACGTGAGCAACGAATCGTTTTTTACCCAATGCGAGGCCGAGGGCTTTCGCCGCATCACCTATTACCTGGACCGCCCCGATGTGATGGCTAGTTTTTGCGTGACTCTGCGCGCCGACAAGGCGGCGTATCCGGTGCTGCTGTCCAACGGCAACCTGGTCAGCCAGGGCGACTTGCCCGAGGGTCGGCACTTTGCGCAGTGGGTGGACCCGCACAAAAAACCCGCTTACTTGTTTGCCCTGGTGGCAGGCCAGCTGGTGTGCCGCGAGCAGCGCATCCGCTCGCTGGCGGGCAAAGACCATTTGCTGCAGGTCTATGTGCGCCCTGGCGATTTGGACAAGACCGAGCACGCCATGAATTCGCTCATGGCCTCGGTGGCCTGGGACGAAACCCGCTTTGGCCTGCCATTGGACCTGGAGCGCTTTATGGTGGTGGCCACCAGCGACTTCAACATGGGCGCCATGGAAAACAAGGGCCTGAACATTTTCAACACCAAGTACGTGCTGGCCAACCCCGCCACCGCGACGGATGTGGACTACGCCAACATCGAGAGCGTGGTCGGCCACGAGTACTTCCACAACTGGACGGGCAACCGCATCACCTGCCGCGACTGGTTCCAGCTCAGCCTGAAAGAGGGCCTGACCGTGTTCCGCGACCAGGAGTTCAGCCAGGACCTGTGTGCGGACCCATCGGCCCGCGCGGTGAAACGCATTGAAGACGTGCGCGTGCTGCGCACCGCCCAGTTCCCCGAAGACGCAGGCCCCATGGCCCACCCGGTGCGCCCCGACAGCTATGTGGAAATCAACAACTTCTACACCGTCACCATCTACGAAAAAGGCGCTGAAGTCGTTCGCATGATGCAAACGCTGGCAGCGCAAGGCGCTGAGACCTCGGGCCGCGCAGGCTTTGCGCGCGGCATGAAGCTGTATTTCGAACGCTTTGACGGCCAGGCCGTGACCTGTGACGACTTTGCCCAGTCCATCGCCGATGCCAACCCTGACTCGCAATTGGCAGCACTCCTGCCCCAGTTCAAACGCTGGTACAGCCAGGCCGGCACGCCGCACCTGACCGCCAGCGGCCACTACGACGCCGCAGCGCAGACCTACACCCTCAGGCTGATGCAAAACTGCGCGCCTACAGCGGGCCAGCCACCCAAGGCCCCGTTTGTGATTCCGGTGCAACTGGGTCTGGTGGGCTTGCACAGCGGCGCCGCCCTGCCCTTGCAAACCGCACCGGATGCACAGGGCAGCCTCAACCACCTGCTGGTGATGAGCGAGCAAAACCAGTCCATCACGTTCTACCAGGTGGCCGAAGAGCCAGTGCCGTCCATCCTGCGCGGCTTCTCTGCGCCCGTGGTGTTGGACTTTGAATACACCGATGCGCAACTGCTGGCCCTGCTGGCACACGACAGCGACGCCTTCAACCGCTGGGAAGCCGGTCAACGCTTGATGCTGCGCTGCGCGCTCAGCGCCGTTGAGACAGACAAGCCCCTGCAGCACCTATTGGACGCCACAGTCATTGAGGCCCTGCGCGCCGTGCTGCGCCACCCAGCATTGGATGCTGCATTCAAAGAGTTGGTGCTCACCCTGCCGTCTGAGACCTATATCGCCGAGCAACTGGCGCAGGTCGACCCGCAGCGCATCCACGCGGTGCGCGAAGCCATGCGCGAGCAGCTGGCGACCGCCTTGTTTGCCGACTGGGAGTGGGCCTACGCTGCGCACCAGGACAGCGGTGGCTTTCAGCCCGACGCCACCTCGGCTGGGCGCCGTGCCCTCTCGGGCCAGGCATTGGCCTATTTGTGCCTCGCAGCCAACGCCTCGGGCAACGTGGTGTGGCCGGGCAAAGCGCTGCAACGCTTCAAAGACGCCAGCAATATGACCGACCGCGCCAACGCCCTGAAAGCCCTGATCGGCAGCGGCCAGCCGTTGGCGGCACGGGCGCTGGAGCTGTTCCATGCGCAGTTCAAAGACGAGCCGCTGGTGATCGACAAATGGTTTGCCATGCAAGCCAGCGCCTGCGACCGCGGTGGCCAGGTGCTGCGCGAAGTGCGCCAGTTGATGGAGCACCCCGACTTCACCCTGCGCAACCCCAACCGCGCCCGCAGCGTGATCTTTAGCTACTGCAGCGCCAACCCAGGCGCCTTCCACCGCAACGATGCGGCGGGCTATGTGTTCTGGAGCCAGCAGGTGATTGCGCTGGACGCCATCAACCCCCAAGTCGCAGCCCGCCTGGCGCGTGCGCTGGACCGCTGGAAGCGTTTGGTGGAGCCCTACCGCAGCGGCGCGCGCGAAGCGCTGCAACGCGTGGCGGCCAAAGGCGATTTGAGCAACGATGTGCGCGAGGTCATTGACCACGCGCTGGCCGACTAACCCCCACCCAAGGCACGCCATGGCAAACAACATTTCCCTCACCCGCTACCTGGTAGAGCAACAGCGCGTGGACGGCAGCATTCCGTCGCAACTGCGTTTGCTGCTGGAAGTGGTGGCCCGCGCTTGCAAAAGCATCAGCCACGCGGTCAACAAAGGCGCGCTCGGTGGCGTGCTGGGCGCGGCGCAAACCGAAAACGTGCAGGGCGAGATTCAGAAGAAGCTCGACATCATTGCCAACGAAGTGCTGATTGAAGCCAACGAATGGGGCGGCCACCTGGCAGCCATGGCCAGCGAAGAGATGGAAGACATTTATGTCGTGCCCAACCGCTACCCGCAAGGCGAATATTTGCTGCTGTTTGACCCTTTGGACGGCTCCAGCAATATTGACGTCAACGTCAGCATCGGCACGATTTTCAGCGTGCTGCGCAAGCCTGACGGCGCGGCCGTGAGCGAAGCCGACTTTCTGCAAAGCGGCAGCCAGCAAGTGGCGGCAGGCTACTGCGTCTATGGACCCCAGACCACGCTGGTGCTGACCGTGGGTCGGGGTGTGGCCATGTTCACACTGGACCGCGAGCAAGGATCGTTTGTGCTGACGCAGGAGCACGTGACCGTGCCTGAAGACACCCAGGAATTTGCCATCAACATGAGCAATATGCGCCACTGGGACGCGCCCACGCGCCGCTACATTGACGAATGCTTGCTGGGCGCCGAAGGTGTGCGTGGCAAGAACTTCAATATGCGCTGGATTGCCAGCATGGTGGCCGACGTGCACCGCATCCTGACCCGTGGTGGCGTGTTTATGTACCCCTGGGACAAGCGTGAGCCCCATAAACCCGGCAAGCTGCGCCTGATGTACGAGGCCAACCCCATGTCGTGGCTGATCGAGCAAGCCGGTGGCGCATCCACCAACGGGCACCAGCGCATCATGGACATTGCGCCCGCGCAATTGCACCAGCGTGTGAGCGTGGTTCTGGGCTCAAAAAACGAGGTCGAGCGCCTGACCCGCTACTACGCCGAAGACGCAGCACAGCCCTGAAAGCGGCGCGTGCCCGCTGGCTATAATTCCAGCGGTGCGCCGGTGTAGCTCAGTCGGTAGAGCAGCTCATTCGTAATGAGTTGCCACTAAGGACTTTTCTCCTCTGTAGACACCGTAATTTGCGTGTGATCTACACAGAGATTACACAGTGGCCTCAATCACAAAGCGCGGCGCGTCCTATCAAGTACAGGTTAGACGCAAAGACAACCGCAGCATCAGCAAATGCTTCAAAAGTTATGCAGAGGCTAAAGCCTACGCAAGACAAGTTGAAGCGACCTTAGACGCTGGCGCCAGTTCACTTGCGACTACACGACAAGCCAACATTCCCAGCCTCTTGGATGCGCTGACTCGGTACGAGCAAGAAATAGTCCCTCAAAAAAAGTCGGCAGCAAAGGAGCTGTCGTTCACAAGGCAATGGAAAGCGCACAAGCTCGCTCACAAGCCTCTGACCAAGATAAGTGCTCAAGACCTTGCAAATCATCGAGATGAACGGCTACGGGCCGGAAAGGCGCCTTCATCCGTGGTGCGCGAACTGGCGGTACTGAGTCATCTGTTCACCATCGCACTAAAGGAATGGGGATACGAGGTCACCAATCCAGTGCAGAAGATCAGAAAGCCAAGGGTGGCAAATGCTCGATCAAACAGGCCAAGCCCTGCTGAACTGAGTCTGATCCTGTCTGCAATCGCGAACCCAGAAATTCGAGCCTTTGTCACCATCGCAGCTCAAACTGCACTGAGGCGAAGTGAGCTTTTCGGCCTGGAGTGGCCTCAGGTGGACTGTGAGAAACAGCTCGTCTTGTTGAAAGACACCAAGAACGGCACCAGCAGAACAGTCGTAATAAGTAGCAAAGCAGCAGCCGAATTACAGGCTTTACGTTCCCCAAATCAAGACCATGGGCGCGTCTTTTCAATCAGACACATAGACACTCCCTCCAAGGCCTTTAAACGGGCCGTAGAGGCCGCTAGAGAGGCCTATGAGGCCGATTGCCTTAGAGCGTGCCTAACGCCTCTACAGGGCTATCTAGAGGGCTACCGCCTGCACGACATGCGGCATGAAGCCACCAGCAGTTTGTTTGAAAAGGGGCTGTCGGCCGTGGAGGTATCAGCCATTACAGGCCATAAAACTTTGTCCATGCTGTCGCGATACACCCACCTCAGCAATGCACATTTAATTGCCCGCCTTGGGTGAGCAAAAGCTGCGGCAAACCCATGCCAGCTAGGGGACAGAGGTTGACAAACGATCATTCAATTATGCTTAATATTTAGGCAATTAATTGGCCAATTTGCAGAAGGATGGGCGTACCATGGTGCCTTCCGAGGCTACCCTTCAATGACAAATATGAACCTCTTTGGCACACCGCCTGAAGACCTTGATTGCTCGATACCTATGGAGCCCATGAAGCTTGGATCCATTGGCGAGCAGCAAGCCGCGCTCAAAGAATTTTTGACAGAGCTTGTCGATTCCCACGCTACAAAGCTTAAGCCGGACGAACGGCATAGGCTACGAGATGCCTACAGACAAATTCTCCTGAATGTTGCATACAACAGCATTAGACGGATTTACACGGCTATTCCAAGAGGTAAAGCCTCATTTGATCCAGGCACCTACTGGAAAAAGCTGGGATTCACCTACAGGCTCACCACGGCAGCCCTTGACCGATTGCATACCGACGGTTACATCCACCATCACACAGGCTTCTATAACGCCTTCGCTGGATTTGGGAGACTCACTCGCATCTATGGAAAAGAAAAACTGTCTTTGAGGATAAATGCCCTCCAGATAGCGGAGCACATTCAATTCCAAGACGTTGAAGTTGAAACTCTTGAATTGAAGGGCTTTCCGTACGAAGCATCTGCACTAGCTCAGGATCACCCTGATGTGGTGCGGCTCAGGGTAATCAATGACTTCTTGAAAGACTACGCCTGGACACAGAAAGGGCCAATCAGGTTGATTTACACCGGTGGCCCAGTACGAGGCGGCAGGGTTTACACACGCTTCCAGAATATGCCCAAGGCCCTTCGTGCTGAAATGAAAATTAACGGAGAACCTACCGTTGAACTGGACTTTAAGTCCAATCATCTAATGATGTTGGTAGCAATGTCTGGAATGACCCCTCCTGCTGATCCATACCTCACCATCGCAAGCGTAGCTAATCAAAGCCGAGATAAAGTGAAAGCATTTATCACTGTTTGCCTTGGCTCAAACAATGCTCAACAAGCTTTCAATGCGTGCAAAAAGCACAAGATAAACAAAGAGCTATTTAACCGCCTTGAATCCGCCACCCTTGAAGCATTCACCAGCGTTAGACTTTATAACGATATAGGCGTAATGCTTCAAAGCCTTGAAGGTCAAATTGCATTAAATATCATGGTCGAGGGAGCTAAGAATAATATACCTGTATTACCAGTACATGATTCCTTTATCACTACTGCCCCCAATGAAAAATGGTTACATCAACAGATGATAATCCAATGGAAAGAACAAGTAATGACTAGCTTTAGCACAGGAATAGAGAAGAAGTAAGGAAGAGGGAGAGAAGAAGGAGAAGGAGATAAGGGGATAGCATTACTAGTCACAGCAGATTATGCACACCCCCTGAATGAGAGGATTCCCGATTCCATATTTCAAGTCCCTTAATGCTTTGTGAATCCTCTTGAAAACATACAATTTTCAAAATAACTTTTTACTCCAAATGCTCGGCCAATATTTGCGCCTGCATTATACATACCGGCATTGGACTGCTGAATAGGTGTCAGTTTTGGGTCAAACGGCACTACGGTGCTTGGAACAGCAGCATTTGCCTCATTGGCGCACTGTGCTCGAGCCATATTAAAATCAGCCTCGGTCAGCGTTGGGTGACTCCAATTTGTTGACGCACAACCACAAAGCGTCAGTACCAATATAACCGCTAGATAAGTTAAGGGCGATTCAAAATATCGTTTCATCTTTTAGGCGCCTTAGTTCCTTCTTTTCCCGTATAGGGATTTACATTAGGCTTACTCGACCAGTTGTCTCTCTGCGTTTCGTTGGGATTAGTCTGTTGGTGAGGTGCGACATAAGTGCCATCTTTTTTAATATAGCCTTTAACGCTATGGGAGCCACTGAGTACAGCAGTGGGAGCAAGAAGAAGTAACGCCAGTAAAACAGGGGTTATTGAGCTAATTTTCATTTGCATTTTTCAAACAGAGAAGTTGTTTCCACTAGTCTGCTCCAAATTTGAATACAAGCCAGATTTAATATACTCTGCGGCCTTGAGTTTTGACCATACCTCCTGCTCCCTCCCCTGTTCAATGTCACTTCGACATTGTTTGATATAGAGATCAAGCGCTTCAGCCATCATAGCAATATCAGCTCCCTCATTAAGGTTTATACGAATGGCGTATGTAGACATATTCCCAGCCCCTGTTTATATTTATTTTTAAGGCGATAACTTTATTTTTTACCAATCCGCTTCGCCAGCCGAAATCCGAGCAAATCCAATAATTATCATCATTAAATATTAATTTAATTTGGTTTTATTCAATACTATAAGGACACCAGCTGTCGAATACTCTTGTTGTTACGTAAGTGCACGCATAATCCACACAATAAGTACCGACATATTTGTAGCCATTCGACGTTGAAATCCCCTCACATTTCTTAAGCGTTCCAGCGCTTGCCAATGCTGAAACAAGGAGTAATACAACTAAAGAAAACAATTTTAATTTAGACATACAAAATTTTTCCGATTGGTGACAAAAAGCAAATTGTTGCTTTAAAGCCGTGGCCTGTCAAGCCGTGGATTTATGAGCCTACAGGGACAAGACTAGCGGCATGTCCGCAACGAACCCACAGACCACCATGGCGGAGGTCAAGAACGACCTCGCAAGGAACCTAAAACGTATCAGGAGTGAAAAGGGCGTAGCACAGGAACGATTAGCTCTAGATGCTGGTGTGGACAGGACTGTCGTTAGCAAGATTGAACGCGAGGTTGGCAATCCGGGCATAGAGACGCTACTGAAGCTTGCGAATCGGCTAAACGTGACTATCGTGGAGTTGTTAGCACCAGAGCATTAGTCCAATTTCTCTTTTTTGTAAGCGGAAGCAGGTGCTGTAAAAGTTACAGGGCCTCGTTAACCCCTCCCCCCAGTGCTTTGCAGGAAAGTCTGGAGAGGTGAATCGAACACTCGTGAGCTAGGCAAAAGCCTAGCGAACACCTTCTCAGCGCTTACACAATTTCTACACAGTTGTGGGGTAAAATGTCGCCTCTTGAAGTCATCCACACGCTGGCTATCGAGAGGTGCGCCGGTGTAGCTCAGTCGGTAGAGCAGCTCATTCGTAATGAGAAGGTCGGGTGTTCGATTCATCTCTCCGGCACCAAAGAAATCGACCATCAAGCCCTGCTTCACAAGAGCAGGGCTTTTTTATCGGAGAGCTGAATGAACGATTCGACGTCGCGCTACATTCCCGCCGATGACGCGCAGAGGTTGGTGCTCCACAACGAGATTCATACCCGACCCTCGGCGACGTTCGGGCTGCCGGCATTGCTGGTGTATGTGGCGGTATTGAACTCCGAGATCAGCCTGGCAGATGAGTTTGCCCATCTCCAGCAACTGCCATCACACAACCCATTGAACCTCGAATCGATGCGGGGCAATTTCTTGCAGATCCGGTGCAATGGGTACAAAGTGATTTGGGAGCGGCACTCCGAGTTCACGCGATACACGGTTGTTCAAGCACTGCCGTCACACGCTGCGTTTGGCAGCGACCTGCCTGAACTCGGTTCACACGTCGCCACGGGCACAGACTGGTTGCGCAACATTCCGGGCAGAACGATTACCGCCATTCATCTGGGCATGTTCAACCAGGGAATGGACGACCCGGATGCGTTTGCCCAAGCCAAACGGTGGTTGGGCGAAGGAACCGTCATTGGCGCCAAGATGGGACGCACGTCTGGGGGGCAATCGCACTCACACGTGATGACGACGCTCAAAGTGGCTCCGGATGGGTTTGAGCGCATTCTGGTGCTGGCGGCCCCCGAAACGTCCGAGAACCGCGCCGGACGAATTGCCCAACGCTTGCTGGAGTTGGAGACCTACCGTGTCATGTCCATGCTCAGTTTGCCTTTGGCGAAGCAACTCACCATCAAGCTCGCAAAGACCGAGGTGCAACTGGTGGACATTACCAACCGACTGGAAAAGAAGGTGGACAGCGATGAGGTGCTTCTGAACGACCTGGCCAGTCTGGCTGCCCAGGTCGAAAGCACAACGGCGGTCCACAGCTTCCGGTTTTCGGCTGCACGCGCCTACGATGCGATTGTGCGAGAACGTATTGCCGAAATGCGCGAAGAACCCTTGTCTGGCATGCAAACCGTGGGTGAGTTTATGCAGCGGCGATTGGCACCCGCCATGGCCACGGTCAACGCCACCTCGGACCGATTGGCGGCTTTGGCAGAACGCGTCGCCCGAGCCAGTGCCTTGCTGCGAACCCGCGTGGAAATTGCGGTGGAATCGGATAACCAGCAATTGCTGGAAAAACTCACCCGGGGTCAAGCATTGCAGCTCAAACTCCAGGCAACGGTTGAAGGTCTGTCCATTGCAGCCATTACGTATTACGTGGTGAGTCTGATTCTTTTCCTGGGCAAGGCAGCGAATGCGGGGGGAGCGCATATCAACGCCGAGCTGATCGCCGGTCTGTGCACCCCGGTGGTGTTGCTGGGTACCTGGCGAACGACGCAGCACATCCATTCGCGGCTGAAGGACATGTAAGGCCCCGTCCTGCCGCAAAACACTTGAACAGCGAGCACTTCCATGAAAATTTCGAAACGAATGTCGGGCTTGGTGTTGGCCTTTGCATGCAGCTTCCTGGTCTCGGGCATCGGCGCCTCTCTTACCGACCTCGGCCCTTGGTACCAAGCCTTGCGCCAGCCCCCCTGGAAACCGCCAGATGCGGCATTTGGAATCATCTGGTCTTTGATTTTTTCGCTCTGCGCCTTGAGTGGATGGACTGCTTGGCAAAACGCCAGCGGCCCGGCCCAAAAAATCCGGATTTCCGTGTTGTTTGCGACCAACGGGCTGCTCAATATTTATTGGAGCTGGCTTTACTTTCATCAGCATCGGCCTGATTGGGCCTTGGTGGAGTTGATTGCCTTGTGGCTTTCCATCGTTTTCTTGATTCTGGGCCTGTGGCGCATCTCCAAATCGGCCAGCCTGATGTTGCTACCCTACTTGGCGTGGGTGACGACGGCCGGATTCTTGAACGCCGCCACGATCGAGCTCAACGGCCCTTTTTTCTAGATGCAGCCGCCTGAACCAGCAGCGCCCACGGCCGTGCATCGACCGCAACGCATCCTGCTGCTGGGCGCGACAGGAACCATCGGCTGGGCAACGGCGGGCTTACTCAGCCACCACGGGTATGACGTGGTCTGCCTGTTGCGGCCCCGATCAGGCGCGACCGGCCCGACGCCCCCGGAGCAGCAGTTGAATTCTTTGGCCGGCACCACCCTGCGCTATGGCGAGCTGACCGACGCTGAACGCCTAAGCCGT
Organism: Comamonadaceae bacterium; assembly: GCA_947447985.1. GTDB lineage: Bacteria > Pseudomonadota > Gammaproteobacteria > Burkholderiales > Burkholderiaceae_C > Allorhodoferax. The sequence continues at coordinate 38,566 of CANFLX010000017.1, read as the reverse complement.
GGTGCCCTGAAAAATGAAAAGTTTGACGCCGTGATCTCCTGCATGGCCTCGCGCACCGGGAACCCCAAGGATGCGTGGCGCGTGGACTACCAAGCGAACCTGGTGGCCTTGCAAGCAGCGCAGGCTGCGGGTGCGCAGCAGTTTGTATTGCTGTCAGCCATTTGTGTGCAAAAGCCGATGCTGGAATTCCAACGGGCCAAGTTGGCATTTGAAGAAGCGTTGATGCAGTCGGGTCTTGTGTTTTCTATCGTCAGACCGACCGCTTTTTTCAAATCACTGTCCGGTCAACTGGAACGCGTCAAAAACGGAAAACCCTTTTTGCTGTTCGGTGACGGCCAGCTCACCGCCTGCAAACCCATCAGCGATGACGATTTGGCGGACTACCTGGTGGGCTGCTTAACGGAACCCTTGCGGCACAACCGCATACTGCCGATTGGCGGCCCGGGCCCTGCCATCACCCCTCTCCAGCAAGGTCAGTACCTGTTTCAGGTTTTGGGCAAGGCGCCGCGCTTCAGGCGGGTTCCGCTCGGGCTCATGGACCTCATCGTTGGCGTCTTGAGCCTCGCGGGGCAACTGCTACCTCGCCTTTCCGACAAAGCGGAACTGGCCCGCATCGGGCGCTACTACGCGACCGAATCCATGCTGGTATGGGATGCCGAAGCGAACCGGTACGACGAAGACAAGACTCCGAGCCACGGCACGCAGACCTTGTTGAGTGCCTATGAAGCGTGGGCGACGGGAGAGAAGGCTCCAGAGCGCGGAGACCACGCCGTTTTTTAGCGGCGCAAGGCTTCAGGCAGTCCATTCCAAGAACACGCCGAAGTCGGGGATCAACCGGTCTGGCAGGCTGTCGGCAATGTGCTGGCCCATGTTGTAGCCATACGGCACCGCCCAGACCGCCACACCCGCTGCACGCGCAGTCGCAATGTCGATGCTCGAGTCCCCAACAAACAGTGTTTTCTGGGGGCCCACACCCAGCTTCAACATGCAATCTTGCACGCCATCGGGCTTGGGCTTTTTGTTGGGAAGCGTGTCTCCGCTGACGATGCGATCCAGCAGCTGCGTCAGGCCATGGGCGTCCAGCACGGTCCGGGTATAGCTGCCCTCTTTGTTGGTGACCACGCCCAGGCGGACCCCCTGCTCTTTCAAGTGCTGCAACGCGGCCAGGACATGGGGATAACAGTGGCTGCGCGTGCCGCAGCGTGCACGGTAGTGCGTCTGAAAAACAGCGGCCTGCACCTTGAGCTGGGGCGAATGGCGCACCTCGTGCTCTGGCACCTTTTGCACATCGGCCAAGGCCTGAATCAGCAACTCCAAGGTGCCATGGCCAATCCAGTCATTCACTTGCCCTTGGGTCACCTGGTTCAGGCCCAGTTCTGCCAAGGTGTCGTTCACGGCGTCGCAAATTTCAGGCGCCGTTTCAACCAGCGTGCCATCCAAATCAAAGAGAACAAGATCGAAGGGCCTCATAGCGCACGCTTTTTGCGCTCCATCATGCGCCAAATGAAAGGCGTAAAGATCAGCTGCATGGCCAGTTCCATTTTTCCACCCGGCACCACAATGGTGTTGGCTCGGCTCATGAAGCTGCCATCAATCATGCTGCGCAGGTACTGAAAATCAATGCCCTTGGGCTTGGCAAAGCGAATGACCACCATGCTTTCATCCGGCGAGGGAATGTCGCGGGAGGTAAACGGGTTGCTGGTGTCGACCATGGGCACCCGTTGGAAGTTGACATGGGTGTGCACAAACTGGGGGCAGATGTAGTTCACATAGTCGGGCATGCGACGCAGGATGGTATCGGTGACGGCCTCCGTGCTGTAGCCGCGCTTGGACTTGTCGCGCCACAGCTTTTGAATCCACTCCAGGTTGATCACAGGCACCACACCGATCAGCAAATCCGGATGTTTCGCGATATTGATTTCAGGCGTGACCACCGCGCCATGCAAGCCTTCGTAAAACAGCAAATCGGTGCCAGCAGGCACGTCTTGCCAAGGCGTAAACGTGCCGGGCTCTTGCCCGAAGGGTGCCGCCTCTTCGTGGTCGTGCAGGTATTTGCGTTGCTTGCCTGTGCCGGTGTGGGCGTAATTGGCAAACAAGGCCTCCAGTTCAGAAAAGAGGTTGTTCTCAGGGCCAAAGTGGCTGAAGTTTTTATTCCCTTGCGCCTCTGCCTCGGCCAGACGCAGCTTCATTTCGGTGCGGTCATAGCGATGGAAGCTGTCGCCTTCAATGATGGCCGCCTGAACGCCTTCGCGCCGGAAAATATTTTCAAAGGTGCGCGTGACCGAGGTGGTGCCGGCGCCGCTGGAGCCGGTAATCGCGATGATGGGATGTTTTTCTGACATGGGGTCTCCGTAACTCAAGGGTCATCAATACCGGAACAGGCTTCGCTCGGCAAACAAGGGGTTGTGTTCTTCGGTTTGGGCTGGCTCGCGGTGGTATCGCTCGATGCGTTCGACTTCATCGCGGGAGCCAAACACCAGACCGATGCGCTGGTGCAATGCGGTAGGCACCACCTCGAGCATGGGCATCTCGCCGGTACTGGCCCGTCCGCCCGCTTGCTCCATGATCATGCCAATGGGGTTGGCCTCGTACAGCAGGCGCAAGCGCCCTGCTTTGCTGGGGTCTTTGGTATCGCGCGGGTACATGAACACGCCGCCCCGCATCAGGATGCGGTGGGCCTCAGCCACCATGCTGGCGATCCACCGCATATTGAAGTCTTTGCCGCGCGGCCCGGGCTTGCCCGCCAGGCATTCGTCCACATAGCGTTTGACAGGGGCCTGCCAAAACCGGCTGTTGGACGCGTTGATCGCAAATTCTTGCGTTGCCGGCGCGATGCGTATGTCGCGGTGCGTCAGCATGAACTCGCCCAGGTTGGGGTCCAGCGTAAAGCCTTGCACCCCATTGCCCAAGGTCAAGACCAGCATGGTGCTGGGGCCATAAATGGCGTAGCCGGCAGCGACCTGGCGATTGCCGCTTTGAAGGAAGTCAGACTCCTGAACATCGCGACCGTCCTCGGGCCCTCGCAATACAGAAAAAATACTGCCAACCGAAACATTGACATCGATATTGCTCGAGCCGTCCAGAGGATCGAAAACCAGCAAGTACTTGCCCCGCGGGTATTTGGCAGGGATCTGGTAGGGATCGTCCATTTCCTCGGAAGCCATGCCCGCCAAATTACCCGCCCATTCGGTGCGCCGGATAAAGGCCTGATTGCTCAGCACGTCCAAGGTTTTTTGCGTCTCCCCTTGCACGTTGACGGTTCCCGTTTCGCCGGCGCGGTGGTCACCCAAAACCTGACCCAGTTCGCCGAAAGCGACGCCGCGGGCAATGGCTTTGCAGGCCAGCGCGATATCCAGAATCAGGGCATTGAAGTCACCGCTGGCATCGGGAAATCTGCGGCGCTCCTCGATCAAAAACTGGGTCAGGGTCGAATGCTGGGATCGGGTGGACAGAGGCATATCGTTCTTTCAGTCACTCAAAGTTAGCGAACCTGGCTATGCCAAATCCGCAGATCGGCCACCGAGGTGGAGCCCAGGTCAGGCAACACACGCATTGCGGCAGAGAAATCATGGTGCGCGGTGAAATGCGTGGGCGTAATGACCGTCGCCAGCCCTGCGGCCACTGCCGCTTGGAGGCCATTGGAAGAGTCCTCAAACGCCAGGCAGCGCTGGGCCGCCACACCCATCCGTTGCAAGGTTTGCCGGTAGACCTGGGGGTTGGGTTTTTTCACGGGGGCCGTGGAGGCGTCTTCCACCACGTCGAAAAGGCTTCGCCAGTACGGTCCAATCGCTTTTCGCAGGAGACTTGCGATATTGACCGGCGACGTGGTGGTGGCAATGGCCAAACTCAATCCTTGGGCGTGGGCGGACTCTATCAGCGCCAGCACACCCGGTCGCAGCGCCACGAGCCCGTCATTGACCATGCCTTCGTACGCGGCGGTTTTGAGCTCGTGCAATCGCGCGATGGTGTCCTGCAGGGCGTGGGCGTCAATGCCCACGATATCGCTGCGTGTGTGCTTCCAATAGTGCGCAATACGCTCCTTGCCCCCGGAAATGTCCAGCAATTGGGTGTAAAGCGGCTCGTCCCAATCCCAGTCCAAGCCCTCCTCGGCAAAAGCGTGGTTGAAGGCAGCGCGGTGCGCAGCCTCGGTATCGGCCAGGGTGCCGTCCACATCAAAAATCAGAGCTTGAAGCATGGCGGGGTCCTTGGCGTTAGGATTTTTGAAAGACGCGGCTGCCACGGATGTCAGCCACTTCGATGGTCGTGAGGTCGTCGGCATTCAGCACACGCTGGCGGTCTGCAAACAAGCGACTGGCCTGGCGCAGGCGCGCGCGGTCCAAGGCGTTGCGCACGCTGCGGGCATTGGCGAAATGTGGCTGTTGCACGCGCAGGCCCAGGTACTGCTGAAAAGCCTCTTTTGCCCCAGCGCCAAACCGGTAGTTTTGCGTCGCCAGTGTCAAGTCGGCAATGTGCAGCAACTCGTCGACCGCATAGTCGGGAAAGTCCAAATGGTGGGCAATGCGCGAACTCATGCCGGGGTTGGACTGAAAAAACGTGTCCATGCGGTCTTTGTAGCCCGCCAAAATCACCACCAGGTCGTCGCGCTGGTTTTCCATCACCTGCAGCAGTATTTCGATGGCTTCCTGTCCGTAGTCGCGCTCGTTCTCGGGGCGGTACAGGTAATAGGCTTCGTCGATAAACAGCACACCACCCATGGCGCGCTTGAGGACCTCTTTGGTTTTCGGTGCGGTGTGCCCGATGTACTGCCCCACCAGATCGTCGCGTGTTACCGACACCAGATGGCCTTTGCGAACAAAGCCCAGGCGGTGGAGGATTTGCGCCATGCGATTAGCCACCGTGGTCTTGCCAGTGCCAGGGTTGCCGCTAAAGCACATGTGCAAGCTGGGCGCCTGGCTGGTCAGCCCCAAATTGACCCGCAATTTGTCTATCACCAGCAGGGCGGCAATATCGTGGATACGCGCTTTGACCGGCACCAGGCCGATCAAATCGCGGTCCAACTCTTGCAACACTGATTCCACCTGAGAGCCCTCCAACACCTCGGCCACGGAACGTGCGCCGGCGGTGCGGTCTTCCCGCGGCTCGTCAGCCGCGCCGGGCGTGCGGCGGTCGGCCACAGGCGCGGCGCTGCCGGGGATCGCGTAAGAGGGTGCGCTCATCCTAAGTACCTCAAGGTGCAGTGGCCATCACAAACGGTCAGCTTTTGTAACGCTCGCCTTCAGGCTGTGCGGCTCCGTAGCCGCGCGTGGTGTAGCGCACTGAACGGCCGTTCACCTCTTGGCGCTCGAGCATGAAACCTGGTTCGGTTTTCGGACGGTTGACGATGAAGCTCATGGCAATCGTTTCCACGCCGCGGGTGGAGTCAAACGCCAGCATGCGGATGTAGTGGTTGGGAAACGCGGCCCGGCAGGCCTTGAGTTCCTGCATCACGCCGGCAGCATCGTGCAGGTCAAACATGGGGTTGCCATACATGTCCCAGTAGGTGTTGCGCGGATGGGGGTCGTCGGTGTATTCCACGCTCCAGGCGTAGCCTTTGCGCAGGCCGTACTCGATTTGGAGTGTGATTTCGGCGTCGCTCAGGTCGGGCAGAAAACTGAATTGGCCTTGCGTCAAGCGGCCGGTCGGGTTGGTCATCATGGTGTGTTTCTCCTTGCAGCGTGGTGGTGTTAAGCCGTGGCGGGGGTTGCGGTGTAGTCGCTGGAATCGGTACTCTGGTAGTTGAAGCTGATCTCGCCCCAGGTATCCAAAGCCGCTTTGAGCGGAGAGCAGGTTTGAGCCGCTTGCTTCAGGATGGTGGGACCTTCTTCCAGAATGTTGCGCCCCTCGTTGCGCGCTTTCACCATGCATTCGAGCGCCACCCGGTTGGCCACCGCTCCGGCCTGAATGCCCATGGGGTGGCCGATGGTGCCGCCGCCGAACTGCAGCACCACGTCGTCGCCAAACAGGTCGATCAGTTGGTGCATCTGCCCCGCGTGAATACCGCCGGATGCGACGGGCATGATCTTTTTCAGATCTGCCCAGTCCTGGTCGAAATACAAACCGCGTGGCAGGTCGGTCTTGGTGTAGCTGTCGCGGCAGACGTTGTAATAGCCTTGGACCGTGAGCGGGTCACCCTCGAGCTTGCCCACGGCGGTGCCGGTGTGCAAATGGTCGCAACCGGCCAGGCGCAGCCACTTGGCGATGACGCGAAAGCTCACACCATGGTTTTTCTGGCGGGTGTACGTGCCGTGCCCTGCACGGTGCATGTGCATGATCATGTCGTTCTTGCGGCACCAGTTGGCCATGGACTGGATGGCGGTGTAGCCAATCACCAAGTCCACCATCACGATGACCGAACCCAAGTCTTTGGCAAACTCGGCGCGCTCGTACATGTCTTCCATGGTGGCGCCGGTGATATTCAAGTAGCTGCCCTTGACCTCGCCGGTCACGGCGCTGGCTTTGTTCACCGCATCCATCACAAACAAAAAGCGGTCACGCCAGTGCATAAAGGGCTGGCTGTTGATGTTTTCGTCGTCCTTCATGAAGTCCAGACCGCCCTTGAGGCCTTCATAGACCACCCGGCCATAGTTGCGGCCCGAGAGACCCAGCTTGGGCTTGGTAGTGGCACCCAGCAGGGGGCGGCCGAATTTGTCCAGACGCTCGCGCTCCACGATCAAGCCGGTAGGCGGGCCCTTGAAGGTCTTGACATAAGCCACGGGGATGCGAATGTCCTCCAGACGCGCGGCTTTGAGCGGCTTGAAGGAGAACACATTGCCAATCAGACTGGCAGTCATGTTGGCGATCGAGCCCTCTTCAAACAAAATCAGGTCATAGGCCACATAAGCGAAATACTGGCCGGGGTTGTTGGGCACAGGAATCACCTTGTAGGCCTTGGCGCGGTAGCTGTCGCAGGCCGTCAGTCGATCGGTCCACACCACGGTCCAGGTCGCTGTGGACGATTCACCGGCCACTGCTGCAGCGGCCTCTTCGGGATCCACACCGTCTTGCGGGGTAATGCGAAACAGACACAAAGTGTCAGTGTCTTTGGGCACATAGTCGGGCATCCAGTAGCCCATTTGCTTGTATTTCAATACGCCGGCGCTGTAGCGCTTTTTGGCATCGGTAATTTGGCTGGAGCCGTTGTCGGTGTCGCTCATTCATGTCTCCTGTGTGGGTTGGGGTTGGCGTCGGTGGGAATGTAAAAGTCAACCTCAATAAAGTAAATTCATATCTTTTTACTTTTCAGTTAAGCTATTACTTAATGAAGAACGCTACCTTTCGCCAACTCAGGGTCTTTAGTGAGGTCGCCCGCCAGCTGAGCTTTACGGGCGCCGCGCAAACACTGAACCTCACGCCACCCGCCGTGACCATGCAGGTACGCGAACTGGAAAAGCACATTGGGCTGCCCTTGTTCGATCGCAGCGGTCGCAAGGTGTCACTCACCACCGTCGGTGAATACATGCTGGTGTACGCCCGCAAAATGCTGGCAACCCTGAAGGACGCAGAGGATGCAGCGGCCCGCCTACAGAAGCTTGAGGTGGGGCTGCTCACGATCGGAATGGTGAGCACGGCCAAGTATTTCCTGCCGCATTTGCTTGCGCGCTTTCGCCAGGAACACCAAGGCATTGACATCAAACTGGTGGTGGGAAACCGCGAGCAATTGGTCAAGATGCTGTACGCCAATGAAGTGGACATCGCCATCATGGGTCGCCCACCCACCGAGATGGCCACCCGCGCCGAACCATTTGCCGCCCATCCCCACGTGTTTGTGGCCGCGGTAGACCATCCCCTGGCCAGCGCAGAGTCCCTGTTACCCCGCGACCTGGAGCGCCAGCCCTTCATCCTGCGGGAGCCGGGCTCGGGGACCCGCGCGGCATTAGAGCGGTTTTTAGAAAAAGCACGGATCGCACCCAATGTCACCATGGAAATGGCCAGCAATGAAACCATCAAGCAAGCCGTGATGGCTGGCATGGGCTTAAGTTTTCTTTCCCTGCACACGCTGGGACTGGAACTCGACAACCGGCTGATTTCCATCCTGGATGTTGAAGGCTCCCCGGTCGTACGGGCCTGGAACGTGGTGCACATGCTGTCCAAGTTGCTGTCGCCAGCGGCGGAGGCGTTTCGCTACTTTGTGCTTGAACATGGTGAGGATTACCTGCTGCAGCAGTTTTCGCGTCACATGAAGCTGGGATCGTCGGCGCCCTAAGGGCCTGCTTTCACGGGCGCCTGCGAAAACGTTGGCGCAAATCAGCCGCATGCGCCAGCCCGGCCGCCACCAACGCTAAGGCCATGCCCAGCCAGCCTTCCGGGGTCAAAGCGCAACGCAGCGCCAGCATCAAAAATAGACCGGAGACCAGGGTCAAAAGGTATTGCGATGGGGCGATGCCCCAGCCCCGTGCGGAGTAAAGCAGCCACAGCAGCAGTGCTTCCAGGGCAATAAACGCAATAGCGATGTCCACCACCAGGGGACCCGCATAAAAGCTTTGCAAGTTCACACTTTGGCCAGGCCTAACAAGTGCGCCATGTCCTTGAAGAAAATTCGCACATGGGCCATCGGCTTTTTGCGAACCAATTGCTTGTTCATGTAAGACTCAAAAGTGAGTTGCTGAACATCGCGGTCTTCGCAAATTTTGACAAAGCGCTCGCGCCGTTTTTCGCTGCTGTACCAAAACCACTGCATGATGCCCAGAACCGTAAAAACGGTGCGGTGCGCTTTCATGAACTGTTTCCTTGCATATTGCAGGCTACTGGCATCGCCGGTGAGCAGTAGTTTTTCAACCGCAATGGCTGCCAGCTCACCGCCGTACATGGCGTAGTAAATTCCCTCGCCGGAGGCTGGCGCCACGACGCCGGCCGCATCACCGGCCAGCACTACGTCACGCCCGTTGTCCCAGCGTTTGAGGGGTTTCATAGGCAGTGGCGCACCCTCGCGCCGCAGCACCTCCGCCTGGCCGAGGCCGGATGCCTGACGCAGCGAGGCTACGGCGTTGCGCAGCGAAAACCCCTTGTCAGCACTGCCGGTGCCAATGCTCAAGGTCTCGCCGTGGGGAAAAATCCAGCCGTAGAAGTCTGGCGACAACTTGCCTTGATAGAACACATCGCATCGCGTGCCGTCATAGCCGACCGGTTTCACTGCCGGAGCTCTGACGATCTCGTGGTAAGCAAACACATATTGCGTGTCAGTGGCACCGGGCACGCCCGCTTGACGCGCAACCTGCGACTTTGCACCGTCGGCTCCGATGATGCTCAAAGCCCGAACGCTTGCGGGTCGACCTTCACCGCGTTGCGAGCGCTCACGGGCCTGGAAGTGCACCACGCTCACACCGTCCGAATCCCGGCTGATTTTTTCGAAGGTGCCGATACGCCTCACGGCTCCCGCGCTGGCCGCGCGCACACGCAACCATTCGTCAAATTCTGCGCGGTCGACCATGCCGACAAAGCCGTTATCAATCGGAATATCTACCTTGTGGGCACTCGGCGAAATCATGCGCGCCGACTGCGCCTTGGCAACCAGCAAATGGTCTGGGATGGCATAGTCCTTGATGAGTCGCGGCGGTATCGCACCGCCACAAGGTTTGATCCTTCCAGCCCGATCAAGGAGGAGCACGGAATGCCCCCGTTGCGCCAGCGTATGCGCGGCAGTTGCTCCTGCTGGCCCTCCGCCGACGACCACAACATCAAAGGTTTCAGTAGATTGCATGGCAATACCTCGTGTTTTTCAGTCAAGTGGGAAGGGGTGCATGCTTCATCAATGCGCCTGCACCAAGGCACGTAATCCAAATGCGCTAACCATCATTCCTGCGACAAAAAATGGCACGCCAAAGCCGCTGTACCAAAGCGCTCGCTGCGCCACCCGCCTCAGGAAATAGTCCATCATGATGAGTTGCGCAGCAAGCAGAACCACCACCGCCATCCCGCTGCCGGCTTGATTCCATGCAAACAAGAGGATGATCACCAGAACTTGGGGCACCGCCATGAACCAGCAGGCCATATTGCCCGCTCCTTGCTCGCCCAATTGCACCGGTAGCGAGCGAATGCCCAGGGCACGGTCCCCTGCGACGGCCTTGAAATCATTAAGGGTCATGATGCCGTGCGTCCCGATGCTGTAGAGCAAGGCCAAGGACAGCGAACGCAGATCGGGCATGCTTCCACCGACCATCACCGCAGCACCGGTGGCCCAGGCGATTCCTTCGTAACTGATGCCGCAAGCCGCGTTGCCCCACCAGCCGTTTTTCTTCAGTCGCAAAGGGGGAGCGCTGTAGGCCCAAGCCAGCAGCAGGCCCACAAGCGCCGCGCCAAACCCCCACGGCCCGAGCAGACTGGCGACTGCCAACGACACCAGCGTCCAAAGAATTGCGATGTACAAACCCCAGCGCCCTGGAATGCGGCCTGAGGGTATCGGGCGCTGCGGCTCATTGATGGCATCGACGTGACGGTCAAACCAATCGTTCACCGCCTGGCTGGTGGCGCACACAAAGGGCCCTGCAAGCGCGACACCGACCAAGGCAACCGTCCATTTGCCCTGCATTGACGCGCCTGATGCCACCACGCCACAGGCGAAGGCCCACATCGGCGGAAACCAAGTGATAGGCTTAAACAGCTCAGTGACGGCGGAAAGTTGGGGCAGAGGCATGCCCAACGTTTTTACAGTTGACACTTTGCAATGTCAAGGGAAATTTACAACCCTTATGGTTTCCCCTAGCACCCGCAGCGCGCGGGCTGCTCCGCCGGCTTCAGGCTTCGCCCTCGCCATCCAAATCGCCGATGTTGAAGCGCCGCAGTTTGACGTACAGGCTTTGGCGGGACAGGCCGAGCATTTCAGCGGCCGAAGCACGGTTGTCGCCGGTCAGCTCCAGCGCGGCCTCGATGCACAATTGCTCAATCAAATCGGTGGTCTCACGGACAATGTCTTTAAGAGGAACGCGACCTACCAACTCGGTCATTTGGTCGGTCGATCTTGGCAATTCACGGCTGGGTTTGACTTCACTGGCCAAGCGCAAACCCACATCGCGGATGGTAAAGCCCAGGCATCGCTGCTCGCCTGTCGTCACCGCCACCGCAGAAATCTCCACATCGGTCGTCGAACCGTAATCGCCGCGCATCCGCGTAGCAAACAGGCGCACCACATCGCGCTGGCGCAAATTGGAAAGAAGAACACTCAAATCGACGCCTGCGCGACCAAGCCAGCGCTCTAGTGATTCGCCGCGCACCAAGGCCTCGTTACTGACTTGGGCCAATTGCAAAAAGGCCCGGTTGGCCGTCAGCACATTGCCAACGAGGTCGGTCACCACGAATGCGTCGGGTGCACTCTCCATCACCTCGGTCAAAACTTGCTTGGTCGCTACCAGCGCAGAGGTCTCCGCCAGCTGATTTTTGGGAACCAAGCGCAACAGGAAATGAGCGGACTGCTCTTGGCGGAACAGGGAAACCGAAACACTCACTTCGCTGTTGTTGTGCAAGAGGCGAATGTCAATCGGCGAGGCCTGTCCGCTGGCGCGCAAGCCCGAAAACACCTCGCTCAGCGCGGTGTTGCTGCGTTTGTCCAGGCTGTGGGCCAAGTTCCACCCTGGCTTGGCCAAGGCTTCGCCAAACAAAATTTGAGCCACCGGGTTGCTGTCTTCCAACTTTTCGGTATGGGCATCCAAAATCAGCAAAGCTTCCGAGGACACTTGAAAAAGCAGCCGGTAGCGTGTCTCGACGTGCTTGAGGTGCCAATAATCACGCTCCATCGAGCGCTGCGCGGTAACCAACTTTTGCTGCAAAGCGGCCTGAGGCCTCAAGTCACGTCCGAAAGCAATGGCATGTGCGGCGGAGGAGTCAGCCACCCGCACCAGGGAATAGGACAGGGGCAACTCGGTCCCGTCTCCCGCATATTGGTTGAGGTGGCGCCACTTAGGCCCCTTGTCTGTGCCCAAATCACGCAGCATCGCCGCAACTTTGGGCCGACTTTCTTCGGTGACCGTCTGGCTCCAAGGCTTGCCCATCCATTGGCTGTGGCCATGGCCCATCAACTCCTCGTTGCCAAAGGCCGCATCCTGGATCACGCCCTGGGCGTCAATCACCAACACCACATCGGCTGCTGCCGTGATCAATCGGGAAACCGTGTCGGCATCGAGTCGATCGAAAAAGCGTTGTGCTTGATGAAAACGCCCCGTTTGTTGGATCGGTGAATTTTCAAGGGGCTGGGTCATAAATTTGTAGTAATTATTGTGGAGTGGGGCCGTCGAATTATTGCAGGGGCGCGCCCGAGGAAAGATGCAAAAGCACCAGTGACGGCGCCGCATTGGCGTCGCTCGTGACCAAATCGGCACCAACGTCGGCCGAACGCTCAGGGTGCAACGCAAAGAGCGGTCCACCAGCCATTATGCACACCGTTTTGTTTTTTGACGCCTTGCGTACCGCCGTGATGCATTCGTTCAAATGGGGCAAATTCTTGGACGTTGCCAACGAAAATCCGATCACATCAAAGGAACGCTGTGCTGCCAGTGCTTGGGGGGTGTCGCCCAAGTCGTAAGGCCCGCCGACCACCTCCCAGCCCTGTTTTCTAAACAACTCCGCCACCATGGCCAAGCCAAAAGTGTGCTGCTCACCCGGCGTAGGCACCAAAAGAATACTCAATCCATTAGGAACAGGGTGCTTGGACTGCGCGACCTCCGAATTCAGATCCCGCAGCATTTTTTGCAACTCGCCCAGGCCAATGGTCACATCCGTGAAATCGGACAAATCGTTTTCCCACAACTCGCCCAGGTAACGCGCCACGGGGGCCAGCAGGTCCAGGTAAATCACCTCAATGGGCGCACCTTGTTCGCGAATCTGGGTAATGAAAGCCAGAGCCTGCTTCACATTCCTGGTAAGAATCAATTGGCCGAAATTGACGACTTCCTCTTGTGAAATCTCCACAGCAACTGCAGCAGGAGGGAGGTCGCACTCGATCGGCATGCGGTGCGCAAGCATCAGGCGGGGGATGATTTCGTGCTGAATCGCCTGGGCCAGCACTGCAACAGTGTGGTCTGAGTCGGCCAGTGCCTGTGCTGCGGCGGAACCCGTCCTGTCCTGCCACTCCTGCGAGGGCTGGTCTTCGCTGTAAATCGTCTTGTTTACAAAGGAGCTCCGGCTGGATGAACCCATGTCTGTCTCCTGAACTGAAGGATTTGTCTCATCTCGTTATTGGGAACCGCCCGCGCCCGGCAAGAAAACCCTGGTGTCAGCTGTGGGCAGATGCCACAGTCGGTGACGAAATTTCTTGACTCGCATTGCTGTCTAATTAGTTTTACGCCGCAATTTGATTCAGGTCAAAGGAATTCTGTAATCCGACTAAATTAGTCGGGCTATTTTAAGTGTCTAATTTTATTGACGTAACAACTTATTGACATTTCAGAAATTGGGGGATAAATTGATCCCATGTCTGAAACGCTCTCCTCTTTCGCGGGTCCTGCGACCAACGCAAGAAAGTCCCGCCCTCCTCTCTACAACCCGGAGGAGCGCTGCCGCCGTGACGGCACCTATTGGACTTTTGTTCAGGGCATCCTGGCACCTATCCAGTTCATTGTTTTTCTGGGCAGCCTGAGTTTCGTCCTTCGTTATCTGGCCACCGGCGAAGGTCTGGAGCTCGCCAACCACTCGGTCATCGCAAAAACACTGGTCCTTTACACGATCATGGTCACCGGCTGCATATGGGAAAAGGTTGTCTTTGGCTGCTACCTTTTCGCGCCAGCCTTCTTCTGGGAAGACGTTTTCAGCATGCTGGTACTGGCACTGCACACGGCTTACCTGGTGGCAATGCTCCAAGGATTGCTGGGCAGCCGTGAACTGATGTACTTGGCCTTGGCGGCCTATGCCACTTACGCCATCAACGCAGCGCAATTCATCTTGAAACTTCGCGCTGCGCGCTTGGACCAGGAAGAAAAGTTGCGCGCAGCGGCTACCGAGTCCGCACCCTCCAGCCTTGGAGTGGCCTCAGCATGAGCACCGCCCTTTTCCCCATTGCTGTGAACGCCGCCAACGGCTGCCAGGATGCACCCGTGCTGCGGGAGCGGGGTCAGCATGAGGTTTTCTGCGGTTTGACCGGCATTATTTGGCTTCACCGCAAGATCCAGGACGCGTTTTTCCTGGTGGTAGGTTCGCGCACCTGTGCCCATTTAATCCAATCGGCCGCTGGAGTGATGATTTTTGCTGAGCCGCGTTTCGCAACGGCCATCATCGACGAGCGTGACTTGGCTGGCTTGGCCGATGCCAATGCCGAACTGGACCGGGTGGTGAACCAGCTGCTGGCACGTCGCCCCGAAATCAAACTCTTGTTTCTCGTGGGCTCCTGCCCTTCGGAGGTGATCAAACTCGACCTCTCGCGGGCTGCCTCTCGCCTTTCCGCGCAGCATTCGCCGTCGGTGCGGGTGCTCAATTACTCCGGAAGCGGCATTGAAACCACCTTCACCCAAGGGGAGGACGCTTGCCTGGCCTCCATGGTGCCGGAGTTGCCCGTCGCACCCGCGGACAGTGCGCAAGAGTTGCTGGTCGTTGGCACACTCGCCGACGTGGTCGAAGACCAATTTATCCGCCTGTTCAAAGCAATGGGCATGGGGCAGGTCCGGTTTTTCCCGCCGCGCCGCGCCTCGGACCAGGCCCCCGTGGGACCCCACACACGCTTGTTGCTGGCCCAACCGTTCTTGGCCGACACCGCGCGCGCCTTGCAGGCACGCGGTGCGCAGCTGTTGTCCGCCCCCTTTCCCCTTGGCATTGAAGGCACACGCGCTTGGCTGCACGCCGCTGCAAGCGCCTTTGGCGTGCCCGAAGCCCTTTTTGAAGCCGCCATTGCCGCGCCTACCGCCCGCGCCGGCGCCGCCCTGGCCCGGGCCAAGCTCCATTTGGAAGGCAAAAGTATCTTTTTCTTCCCAGATTCGCAGCTCGAAATTCCGCTGGCGCGCTTTTTATCGCGCGAACTCGGCATGCGTCTGCTGGAAGTGGGCACGCCGTATCTGCACCGGCAACACATGGCCCACGAGTTGGCGATGCTGCCCGAGGGAACCTTTCTGTCAGAAGGCCAGCATGTCGAAAACCAGTTAGACCGTTGCCGCGCCGCGCACCCCGACATGGTGGTTTGCGGTCTGGGTTTGGCCAATCCCTTGGAGTCCGAGGGAATGACAACCAAATGGTCGATTGAACTGGTATTCACACCGATCCAGGGCTTTGACCAGGCCGGCGACCTCGCTGAGTTATTTACCCGTCCTCTGGTGCGGCGCTTGCGTCTGGCAGCCTGAAGAAAGAAGCAACATGCAACTGACTTTATGGACCTACGAAGGACCACCCCATGTCGGGGCCATGCGCATCGCAACCGCGATGGAGGGTGTGCATTACGTGCTGCACGCACCGCAGGGCGACACCTACGCAGACTTGCTGTTCACCATGATCGAGCGCCTGCAAAAGCGCCCGCCCGTGACCTACACCACGTTTCAGGCGCGTGACCTTGGCGGCGATACCGCGGAGTTGTTCAAAACCGCGGCGCGCCAGGCCTTCGAGCGCTTTGCACCGCAGGCCATGCTGGTTGGATCGTCCTGCACAGCAGAGTTGATCCAGGATGACCCCGGCGGCTTGTGCAAAGCACTGAACCTGCCTGTGCCGGTGGTTGCGCTGGAGTTGCCGTCCTACCAGCGCAAAGAAAACTGGGGGGCTTCCGAGACTTTCTACCAATTGGTTCGCCACCTTTCCAAGCCCTCCGACCTGAGCCCGGCGCAGAGAGAGGGACGAAAACCTCTATGCAACATCCTGGGCCCCAGTGCTTTGGGCTTTCGCCACCGGGATGATGTGGCTGAAATCCGAAAGCTGCTCACCGACATGGGCATTGACATCAACGTGGTTGCGCCGCAAAGCGCTTCACCAGCCGACCTGGCGCGCTTGGCGGATGCAGATTTCAACGTGTTGCTCTACCCCGAGATCGCCAAGCTCAGTGCGCAATGGTTGGAGCGCACGTATGGCCAGGCGTTTACCAAGACGATTCCCATTGGTGTGGGTGCGACGCGCGCATTTATCCGTGAAGTCGCCACCCTCGCAGGCTTAGACCCCAACGGGTCTGTGGACCGAGTGCTATCCCGGGCCAACTGGTATGCCCGTTCTGTGGATTCGACCTACCTCACCGGCAAGCGTGTGTTCGTGTTCGGCGATGCGACCCATGCGGTGGCTGCCGCCAAAGTGGCCGCTGAGGAAATGGGCTTTGCGGTCGTCGGCATCGGCACCTACAGCCGAGAATTTGCGCGAGAAGTACGCGATGCCGCCAAGCTCTACGGTATTGAGGCCTTGATCAGCGACGACTACCTGGAAATTGAGGCTCGGATTGCGGAGCTGCAACCTGAGCTGGTGCTGGGTACCCAGATGGAGCGGCACATCGCCAAACGGTTGGGGGTACCTTGCGCGGTGATTTCTGCGCCGGTCCATGTGCAGGACTTCCCGGCGCGCTACTCGCCACAAATGGGCTTTGAAGGCGCCAACGTGCTCTTTGACAGTTGGGTTCATCCACTCATGATGGGACTCGAAGAGCATTTGATTGGCATGTTCCGCGGCGACTCCGAATTTCACGAAGACGCAGCGCCCTCCCACCTGGGCGGTGCCGCGCGCAAGCAGTCACCGGTCGCAGAGCAGGCTACGTTGCTGGCAACGATGGACACCGAATCCAGCCCGTCGGCGGACGATCCAAGCGCGGCGCTCGGCAGCCCTCACCCGACCGCGCCCACGGTCTGCGCGTGGGACGCACCCGCCGAAAAAGAGTTGAAAAAAATCCCGTTTTTCGTGCGTGGCAAGGCCAAACGAAACACCGAGCGCTACGCATCGGAGCACGGCCTGTCGACGATCACGGTGGAGACACTCTATGACGCTAAAGCTTACTTCTCCAGGTAAGGCCGCCGCGCCGCGCAACGCCACCCCGATCAAGGTGGTGATTGTGACCATGGACACCCATTTGGCCAGCTCGGTGAATCGCGCCCGCGCAATCCTGGCGCGGGAGTTTCCAGGCCTCTCCCTGAGCCTGCATGCCGCGTCTGAATATTCGGGCAACGAAGTGCTCACCGCCCGTTGCAAAACAGATATCGCGCAAGCCGACATCGTGGTGGCCGGCATGCTGTTCTTGGAGGATCACTTCCTCCCCATTCTTGACGATCTGCGCCAGCGGCGCATGCAGTGCGACGCCATGATTTGCATGGCCAGCGCTACCGAGGTGACGCAGCTCACCCGCCTGGGCCACTTTGACATGGGCAAGCCCGCAAGCGGGCCCATGGCGCTGCTCAAAAAACTACGCGGTAGCAAAGAAAAAGCGGCCACCGGTGGCGCGGCACAAATGAAGATGCTCCGTCGCATTCCGCAAATGCTGCGGTTTATCCCGGGCACGGCCCAAGACGTTCGCTCCTATTTTTTAACCCTTCAGTACTGGCTTGGCGGCTCGGACGACAACGTACTCAATCTGGTGCGCCACATCATTGATCGGGGCGCCGAGGGCCCGCGCAAGGTATTGCGTGGCAGCGTCAAGGTCGCAGCGCCGGTGGACTACCCCGAAGTCGGCGTGTACCACCCGCGTATGGCGGGGCGCTTCAGCGAAAATCCGCAAGACCTACCGGTGCCTGCCGGTGGTGCAACGCAAGGCACGGTCGGCATCTTGTTGCTGCGCTCCTACTTGTTGTCGGGCAACGCAGGCCACTACGACGGGGTGATTGCTGCTTTGGAGGCACGCGGTCTGCGCGTGATCCCCGTCTTTGCCGCGGGCCTGGACTCCCGCCCGGCAATCGACCGCTTCTTCATGAAAAAGGGCCAAGTCTGCGTGGATGCCGTGGTCTCACTGACCGGCTTTTCGCTGGTGGGTGGCCCAGCCTACAACGACGCCAAAGCCGCGGAAGAAGTACTGGCCACGCTCGATGTCCCCTACATCGCTGCGCATCCGGTCGAGTTTCAGACACTGGACCAGTGGGGCGGGTCGGATCGCGGACTGTTGCCGGTCGAGAGCACCATCATGGTGGCGATTCCCGAGCTCGACGGCGCCACCAGCCCCATTGTTTTTGGCGGTCGACCCGGCGCTGCCGGAGTCACCTGCGCAGGTTGCCACCACGCCTGCACCTTCGGGGCGAGCACCAGCGCACAAGATATGCACTCCTGTCCCGAGCGCGCGCTGATGCTCGCTGCACGTGTGAGCAAACTCGTGGCGCTCAAACGCAGCCAGCGCCAGGAGCGCAAAGTCGCGATCGTCCTGTTCAATTTCCCGCCCAATGCAGGCAATATCGGTACCGCCGCCTTCTTATCGGTGTTTGAATCGCTGTGGCATACCCTGACCGCCATGAAGGCGCAGGGATACCAGGTCGACGTTCCAGTTTCGGTAGACGCCCTGCGCGATGCGCTGCTGCAGGGCAACGCCAGCCACTACGGTGCAGACGCCAATGTGCATGCGCTGATCAGCGCCGATGAGCATGTCAAACGCGAGCGCTGGCTCAAGGAAATCGAGGCCGAATGGGGACCGGCGCCAGGCCGCCAGTTGAGCAATGGAAGTTCGATCTTCGTGCTGGGCCAGCAGTTCGGAAACGTGCTTGTGAGCGTGCAGCCCTCGTTTGGCTATGAAGGCGATCCGATGCGCCTGCTGTTTGAAAAAGGCCTGGCGCCCACCCACGCTTTCTCGGCCTTTTACCGTTATCTGCGGGAAGACTTTCAAGCGCATGCCGTGCTGCACTTCGGCACCCACGGTGCGCTCGAATTCATGCCTGGCAAGCAAACGGGCTTGAGCGGCACTTGCTGGCCGGACCGGCTGATCGACGACTTGCCCAATATTTACCTCTATGCCTCCAACAACCCATCCGAGGGTGCGATAGCCAAGCGGCGCTCTGGTGCAACGCTGGTCAGTTACCTGACGCCGCCTGTGGCTCAGGCCGGTCTGTACAAAGGGCTGAATGACCTCAAGTCATCGCTGGAGCGTTGGCGCTCGCTGGAGCGTGGAAACAGTGAGCGCGCCTGTCTGGCCGCAGTCATTCAAGCCCAGGCCGCTGAGCTCAATCTGGCAGCGCCAGAACCCGTGTGGTCAAGCGCCATGGGCGAGGCCTTGGACCGGCAGGTGCTGCGACTGTCAGAAGAAATTTTGGAGCTGGAATACACATTGATCCCCTTCGGTCTGCATGTGACGGGTCGTGCGCCCAGTCACGAGCAGCAGGTGGACATGCTCTTGGCCATGGCGCAGGCGCATCACGGGGTGCAGGTCGACCGCACTGCGGTGCAAGCCTTGGTGCAAGGTCGCACGCCGGAGCAAGCGTTGGAAGCGGCAGGATTGAAAAAATCCGACAGCAGCCTCCTGGTCCTGCGCGCATTGGCCGAGCCGCAGGCGCTGATGGCGGTGGACCATGAAGTGCCCGCGCTGTTGCGAGCGCTGGACGCCCGCTACATCCGCCCCTCGCCTGGCGGCGACATTTTGCGCACCTCGGAGGTCTTGCCATCGGGTCGCAATATTCATGGATTCGACCCCTTCCGGATCCCCAGCGCCATGGCGGTGCGCGATGGAAAGGCCCAGGCCGATTTGCTCATTGAGCGCCATTGTGCGCAGGGCAATGCGCTGCCTGAATCCATCGCCATGGTGTTATGGGGCAGCGACAACCTGAAAAATGAAGGTGCGCCCATCGCACAGGCCTTGGCCTTGATGGGCGCAATCCCGCGCTTTGACAGTTATGGCCGTATCGCCGGTGCCAGCCTGATTCCCCTGACAGAGCTTGGTCGCCCTCGCATCGATGTCGTGATCACCCTCTCGGGCATCTTCCGTGATCTCATGCCCTTGCAGATCAAACTGCTGGCAGAGGCGGCGTTCCTGGCTGCTTCGGCCGATGAGCCACTCGAAATGAACTGGGTCCGTCAACACAGCCTCGCCTACCAGCAGGAGCATGGATGCACCCTGGAGACCGCGGCCCTGCGGGTGTATGGCAATGCAGAAGGGGCTTACGGCTCCAACGTCAACAACTTGGTGGAAAGCAGCCGTTGGGGCGACGAGGGTGAATTGGCAGAGACCTACAAACGCCGCAAAGGCTTTGCCTACGGCCTGACAGGGCGCCCGGTTCAGCACACGGCCCTCCTTCAGACGGCTTTGGCCGACGTCCAACTGACCTACCAAAACCTGGACTCCGTCGAATTGGGCGTCACCACCGTGGACAACTACTTTGACACCCTGGGCGGAATTACCCAGGCCGTCAAACTCGCACAAGGTGGGAAAACTCCTCCGGTGTACATCGGTGACCAAACCAAAGGCCAGGCCATGGTGCGAACGCTCGATGAGCAGGTAGCCATGGAGACCCGTACCCGCATGCTCAATCCCAAATGGTTTGAAAACATGTTGGAACATGGTTACGAAGGGGTTCGCCAGATCGAAGCACACGTGACCAACACCATGGGCTGGTCGGCCACCACCGGCCAAGTCCAGCCCTGGGTTTACAAGCAGCTTTCTGAAACATTCATGCTGGACCCCGCCATGCGTGAGCGCCTCGCCAAGCTCAACCCGACCGCCTCGGCGCGGGTAGCCAATCGCTTGCTTGAAGCCTCGGAACGCAACTATTGGCGGCCCGACACACACACTTTGCAGGCCTTGCGAAACGCCAGTGAAGAACTTGAAGATCGCCTCGAAGGTGTTTATGAAGGAGCCAGCGCATGAACGTTGAAACATTGCCATTCCCCACCGTCAAGCGCCAAGCGCACCTCGACGGCGAGGGCAGCTTGCAAGTGCAACTTGACCCCAACGTCAAGATTGGCAACGCCAAGGTGTTCGCGATTTACGGCAAAGGGGGTATCGGCAAAAGTACCACGTCGTCCAATCTGTCGGCGGCCTTCTCCAAAATGGGAAAACGGGTGCTGCAGATCGGTTGTGACCCCAAGCATGACAGCACCTTCACGCTGACCAAGAAGATGCTTCCCACCGTGATCGACGTGCTGGAGACCGTGGACTTTCACGCCGAAGAGCTGCGCGTTGAGGACTTCGTGTTCGAGGGATACAACGGTGTCATGTGTGTGGAGGCTGGCGGCCCGCCAGCTGGCACCGGCTGCGGTGGCTATGTGGTGGGACAGACCGTCAAGCTGCTCAAAGAACACCATTTGCTCGAAGACACCGATGTGGTGATCTTCGATGTGCTGGGCGATGTGGTCTGCGGTGGTTTTGCAGCCCCCTTGCAGCACGCCGATCGCGCCATGATCGTGACCGCCAATGACTTTGATTCCATCTTTGCGATGAATCGGATCGTTCAAGCCATTGGCGCGAAGGCAAAAAATTACAACGTGCGCCTGGGCGGTGTGATCGCCAACCGCAGTGCGGCCACCGACCAGATCGACAAGTACAACGACCGCATTGGCCTGAAGTTGGCGGCCCACTTTCCGGACTTGGATGTGATCCGCCGCAGCCGTCTCAAAAAGTCCACGCTGTTTGAGATGGAGCACTCACCCGAGCTCGAAGCAGTGCAAAAAGAATACATGCGGCTTGCGGCGAATCTGTATCTGGGTGGGGAGAGCTACAGCGCTGTTCCCATGAAAGACCGCGATATTTTTGATCTCTTAGGTTTCGACTGAGGCATAACCCCATGAACAACGCAAGCTACCAGGAACGGCGCGGTCAAATCGAAAACTATTTCGATCGCACGGCGGTCGCCGCCTGGGAAAAGCTGACCTCCGATGCCCCGGTGGGTCGCATACGGGCCACGGTTCGCGCTGGCAGAGACCGCATGCGCGCGACCTTGCTGTCCTGGCTGGGTGAGGATTTGCGTGGCAAACGCGTTCTGGATGCAGGTTGTGGAACAGGTGCCTTGGCCGTGGAAGCTGCTCGCCGGGGAGCCCATGTGGTTGCGATTGATCTGTCTCCGACGCTGGTCAACCTGGCACGTGAGCGCATCCCTCAGGATGTCGCGCATCTGGTCGAGTTCCACAGCGGCGACATGCTGGACTCTTCCCTGGGCCATTTCGACCACGTGGTTGCCATGGACTCCATCATCCATTACGAGACCGACGATGCAGTGCGCGCCTTGGCGCAGCTGGCTGAGCGAACCACAGGTTCTATGGTTTTCACCTTTGCGCCCAGAACGCCGCTGTTGGCCGCCATGATTTCTGTCGGCCGCCTTTTTCCCCGGTCGGACCGCGCGCCGTGGCTTGAGCCCATGGCCCAAGAGCGCATTGCCCGTCTGATGAAAGGCCACGGTGCGTTGGATCCATGGGCGTGCGCCCGCACCCAACGCGTCTCCAGCGGTTTTTACACCTCGCAAGCGATGGAGTGGGTGCGGTCATGAGAGTCAAGACCTTCACCAAATTCGCCAAGCAAATGCCCGCCAGCTGGCTGCCGTTTGCGGAGGTGTCCAGCGCCGGTTTGCCACTGCCTCGCCTGCTTCGCCTGACGCTCTTCAAATTCACCATGGGCATGACCACCGCCCTGATGATCGGCACCCTGAACCGGGTCATGATTGTCGAGTTGGGAGTCCCTGCGTGGTTGGTGTCGCTCATGCTGGCTCTGCCGCTCCTGGTGGCCCCCTTCCGGGCAGTCACCGGTTACCAGTCTGACGTGCATGTCTCAGCCTTTGGCTGGCGCCGCGTGCCGTATATGTGGGGCGGCACCTTGATCCAATTCCTGGGGCTGGCCGTGATGCCCTTTGCGCTGCTGGTGCTCTCGGGGCGCGGCCAAATTCCAGTCCCTGATTTTGTCGGACAAGCCGCCGCAGGTATCGCCTTCCTTCTGGTCGGAGCGGGACTGCAAACCTCGCAAACTGCAGGGCTGGCCCTTGCCACCGATCAAGCCAGCGAGGAAACGCGTCCGCGCGTGGTCGCACTGCTGTACACCATGCTGCTGGTGGGGGCCGTCAGCGGCAGTTTGATCTTCAGTTTGTTGTTGTCAAATTTCACGCCTGAGCATCTGGTGCAAGTCGTCCAAGGCAGCGCACTGGTCGTACTGGTACTCAATGCGATTGCGCTCTGGAAACAAGAGCCCCGCAATCCCCAACGGGTGGCGGCGCTCAGGAACCAAGTGCAACCGAAGTTCCGCGACGTGTGGGCTCAATTCATTGCACTGCCGAATGCGCGCCGCTTCTTGTGGGCAACGGCTTTCGGAACCACGGCCTTCAATATGCAAGACATCGTCTTGGAGCCCTATGGCGGCGAAATTCTGAAGCTCAGCGTGGGCTCCACCAGTGCCTTGACAGCCATGTTGGCGATCGGGGGACTTTTGGGCTTTTATGCTTCCGGGCGCCAACTGGCCAAAGGTATCGACCCGATGCGACTCGCCGCTTATGGTGCACTCGCCGGTCTGCCAGCTTTCTCTGCCGTTATTTTCTCTGCACCATTGCACGCTGGCTGGTTGTTTCGCACAGGCGCGCTGGGCATTGGTTTCGGTGGCGGCTTGTTCGCGGTAGGAACTTTGTTTACCGCCATGCGAATGGAAGGTCAATTTGTCGGCCTCGCGCTGGGTGCCTGGGGCGCCGTCCAATCGGCCGCGGCCGGCATCGCCATGTTTTTCGGCGGCGGTCTGCGTGACATCGTCAGCGGCATCACGGCCCAAGGCCTGTGGGGAACCGCCATGGCTGACCCTTCGGTCGCCTACAGCATGGTCTACCACGTAGAAATGCTGTTCCTATTCGTCACACTGGTCGCCATCGGCCCCTTGGTCCGGCGCAATACCCAAGTTTCTTCCGCTGTCCCGTCAACCCTCGGCTTCACCGAGCTACGCACTTAGTCTTCAAAAAGGAGTGTCCACCATGCAAACCATTGGAAATATTACGGGGTACGTCGACCTCGCCCAAATACTGCTTTACGTGTTTTGGGTCTTCTTCGCCGGCCTGATCTATTACCTCGTTCAAGAGAATCACCGCGAGGGTTACCCGATGGAGTCGGGAAGCAACGGGCGTGCCGTGGTCAAAGGTTTCCCTATTCCTGAACCCAAGACTTTTCTGCTGGAAGGCGGCCACAGTGTGACGGTGCCCGACCTGACACGCAAAGAGCCCCCTGTCCATGGCGTCCCCAGTGCGTATGGCTCGGGCTCGCCGATCGAACCCACGGGTGACGCGATGACTTCGGGCGTTGGCGCAGGCGCCTGGTCCAACCGTGCCGATGTGCCTGAGCGCAGCCACGATGGCGCACCACTGCTGCAGCCCCTGCGCGTTGCGCGAGCCTACAACGTGGCAGCACAAGACGTGGATCCCCGCGGCCTGCCCGTCATGGGGGGCGACGGCAAGCAAGGCGGCACCGTCAAGGACATTTGGATCGATTCGGCAGAAATGATGTTTCGCTACCTCGAGGTGGAGATTGCAGGCGGTCGCAGCGTCTTGGTGCCCATCCCTTTTACGCTGATCCGACGCAATCAGGTGGAAGTTCACGCCATTTACGCACGCCATTTCGCCGCCGTTCCAGGCCTTCGCAACCCCGACCAAATCACCAAATTGGAAGAGGAAAAAATCAGCGCGTACTACGGCGGCGGTACCTTGTATGCAGACCCCCAACGCAGCGAGCCGCTGATCTAAGTCCGTCCCGCGCTGAAATCCTGTCTTTCAAGGAGTGCCCATGCCTGTCGAAAATTTTGGCCATGAACATGAGTTCGAGCCCCAGTACGGCTTGCCGGAGCGATTGCCTGCCGACGAGCATATTGTTTGGCAAGGGTCACCGGACGCCGTCGCTTTGGCAAGGTCGGCCTTTCACATGCGCAAGTTATTTGTCTACTTCGCACTGCTGTTCCTTGCCTGCGCTTGGCAGGCCGTGGAGTCGGGCGCCGGCATTGCGGCAATACTCCAGTCCGTCAAGTGGATCACGCCGCTCTCGGTGGTCGCGCTCGCTTCCGTCTGGGTGTTGGCCTGGATGACAGCGCGGACCACTGTTTACACACTCACCAATAAACGGGTGGTGATGCGATTGGGAATTGTGCTCACCGTGTCCTTCAATCTGCCGCTCAAGCGAATCGCGGCGGCCGACATTCGCAGGCTCGATGCTGGTTTCGGCGACATCACGCTGGCCCTGCATGGCGACGACAGAATCGCCTGGGTTCACCTCTGGCCCAGTGTTCGCCCCTGGCGCCTGCGTAAAACCGAACCCAGCTTCCGCGCCATTGCGGATGTTCAAGCGGTGTCGGCAAAGTTGCGCGAAGCGTGGTCTCAGGCAACCGGCCTACCAGGCCAAGCAGCGGCCCACGACTTGGCGGCACACAGCCCCGCTTCCTTGATGCAAGTGAGCCCGGCATGAGCAGCTACGCGGTCGGACACCGATCGACCAGAGTGGCTTCGGACACCTTTCCAAAATGGGTTTTGTACTGTGCCGGCGGCATCATTGCGTTCGCGCTGGTTTCAGTGGGACTCATCCGCATCACTGGCAATGGACCTGACCAAAGAGCCGCCGCAGCGACTCTGCAGCGTTCGCTCATTTTTCAAGACCAGCGCGATGGCAGTGTGCTGGTGGCAGATGGAAAGACCGGTGAGAGGCTGACGTCTCTTTATGGCGAGCAAGGCTTTGTGCGAGGAGCGCTCAGAGCCCTGAGCCGCGAGCGCCATGCCCGCGGGATCGGGTCGACGCCCCCCTTTGATCTCGTGGCCCATGTGGACGGGCGTATCACGCTTATGGACCCGAGTACCGGCCAGCGGGTGGACTTAGAGTCGTTTGGCCCCACAAACATCGCTGAATTTGCCCGCTTCTTTGCAATGCAGCCCGAATAAAACCGACCGACAACACAGTTCCGGAGAACCTCCATGCAAGCCCATCCCACGATCGACTCGGCAGAAAAAGCGTCACAAAAAGCGGTAGAAAGCACGATGCTGAGTCCGCGTTTTTACACCACAGACTTTGCCGCGATGGACCGCATTGATATCTCCGGGGTTCGCGCCGAGTGGGACACCATGATGGCCGAGTACGAGGGTGACAACAACCACGATCACTTCCAACGCACGCCCGAATTTGCCAACGAAGTGGCCGAACGCTTCTCTCAGGTCAGTCCGGAAATGCGCCAGGAGTTTTTGGATTTTTTGATTTCCTCGCTGACTTCCGAGTTTTCCGGCTGTATTTTGTACAACGAGATTTTCCGCAACATTGAAAACCCCGATATCAAGCAATTGATGCGCTTCATGGCCCGCGACGAGTCGCGGCACGCGAGCTTCATCAATCAATCGCTCAAAGATTTCGGGCTGGGCATTGACCTGGGCGACCTCAAACGCACCAAGGCCTACACCTACTTCAAGCCCAAGTACATTTTTTACGCGACGTACCTGTCCGAGAAAATTGGATACGCCCGCTACATCACGATCTATCGCCAATTGGAAAGAAATCCGGACAAGCGTTTTCATCCTATCTTTCGCTGGTTTGAACGCTGGTGCAATGACGAGTTCCGCCATGGTGAGTCGTTTGCGCTGATCATGCGCGCCAACCCGCATCTGCTGCGCGGTGCAAACGTGTACTGGATCCGCTTCTTTTTGTTGGCGGTGTATGCCACGATGTACGTGCGTGACCATTCCCGCCCGATGCTGCACGAAGAAATGGGCTTGCAGTCCACCAGCTATGACTACGAAGTTTTTCGGATTACCAACGAGATCACGCGCCAGGTTTTCCCGGTCAGCCTCGACATCGACAACCCTGCATTTCGCGAAGGACTCGCACATCTTTTTTATGTGCAAACCCAATTAGACAAAGCCAAGGCACGCGGCGGTGTCTTGGGTGCCCTTCAACGGGCGCGGTGGGCCGTGTCCGGGGCTGCGACCTTTGTGCGCCTCTATTTCATGCCGGTCAAGCACCACAGTCTGCCAGCCCAAATTCGCATGGCGCCGGCCTGGTAGCCCACAGCGCGACGCCACCAAGGGCCACCGATGAACGATGCCACTCTAGCGCTG
The DNA here is from genome assembly GCA_947447985.1 of Comamonadaceae bacterium. GTDB lineage: Bacteria > Pseudomonadota > Gammaproteobacteria > Burkholderiales > Burkholderiaceae_C > Allorhodoferax. The sequence goes on along the minus strand of CANFLX010000017.1, from coordinate 11,747 downwards.
GGATTTGCCATTTTTGTCTGGTGGTTCAGTACCGGCATCGTCATTCTGCTCAACCGCATGTCGCGCTCGATGGTGGCGCTGAGTTTGGCACTGTCATCTTTGCTGGGCCTGGCCTCGCTGGTAGGACTGGCCCACACCGCCCAACAGACCGACCTTGCGGGCGCCTATTGCGCCTTCACCTGCGCGCTGCTCGCCTGGGGCTGGAACGAACTGAGTTTTTTGACCGGGTGGATCACCGGTCCCCGTACCACCGCACTGCCCCATGGTGCAACGGGTTGGTACCGCTTTGTGGAATCCCTGCGCGCGGTTCTGTGGCACGAGATTGCCATATTGTGGGTGGGTTGCAGCATTGTTGCCATCACCTGGGACGCGCCCAACCAAGTGGGCACCGGAACCTATCTGGTGTTATGGATCATGCGCACCAGCGCCAAGCTCAATCTTTTTTTTGGTGTGCGCAATCTGAGCGAGGAATTTTTGCCGGTTCATCTGGCATATCTGCAAAGCTTTTTCCGTAGACGCCGCCTGAACGCCTTCTACCCCTTTGCGCTTGCGCTGGCCGGTATGGCCTTGTGGTGGCTTGTTTCCTATGGAATGCGCCCCCTTGCCAGTCAAACGCAAGTGGTTGGCGCGGTCTTGGTAGGCACCATGCTGGCCTTGGCGATCCTGGAACACCTCATGCTGGTGCTGCCCGTGGATACCAGCGCGCTTTGGCGATGGGCTTTGCGCAACAAAAGAGCAGCAGATGCACCGGCGCTTTGAATGCCCGGATTGCGCCCGCACTGACCTCACCATTGGAAAAGCATGACACCTTTATTCAAGTCCGTTGACCATTTAGGCGATGGCTCCGGCACGGGCATGCCTGGCAGCGCGGCGACGCCGGGATTCAAAGCGCCGACCGCACTCGTGATTGGCACAGGTTTTGGAGGTCTGGCTGCCGCAATCCGTCTGAGCGTCAAGGGCTACCGTGTGCAGATGCTGGAAAAGCTCGATGCGCCAGGCGGTCGCGCCTATGTGCACAAACAAGATGGATTTACCTTTGATGCGGGGCCGACGATCATTACCCTTCCGCATCTCATCGAAGAGCTTTTTACGCTGTGCGGGCAGCAGATGAAAGACCATGTCGACTTACGTCTCATGGCACCCTTTTACCGTATCCGGTTTGACGACGGCACACACTTTGACTACAGCAATGACGACAAGGCCATGCTCGAACAAATCGGCAGCATCAGCCCCGAGGACGTCCAGGGCTTTAAGGATTTGATGAAAGCCTCGGAGCAATGCTTCCAACTCGGGTTCCAAGAGCTGGGAATGATCCCCTTCGAATCGCTGGGCGATGTGGTCAAAGCCCTTCCCAATCTGGCGCGCATGCAAGCCTGGCGTTCCATCTACAGCATGGTGGCGCAGCATATCAAGCACCCCAAGTTGCGCATCGTGATGAGCTTCCATCCCCTGCTCATCGGTGGCAACCCCTACTCTGTTACCTGCGTCTATGCGCTGATTCATTCGCTGGAGCGCCGCTGGGGCGTGCACTCAGCCATGGGCGGCACCGGGGCCATCGTGCAGGGGTTGGTCAAGCTTCTGGAGGGGCGCGGTGTACCGATTCGTTACAACGCCGCCGTGACCCGCATCCGCGTGCAGGCCGGCCGGGCCACCGGTGTGGAACTGGCCCATGGTGAATTTATCGCCGCTGACATCGTCGTGAGCAACGGTGATGCGGCCTGGACCTACCGCCATTTGGTGGAGCCGCAGCATCGCAAGCACTGGACGGACAAGCGCATTGCGCGCGGAAAATATTCTTCTGGTTTGTTTGTCTGGTATTTCGGCACCAACCGCCAATACCACGACGTACCGCACCACATGATGGTGCTGGGACCCCGTTACAAAGGCTTGCTACAGGATATTTTTAAAAACCACAAACTCTCCAAAGACTTCAGTCTTTACCTTTACCGCCCAACGGCCACGGATCCTTCGCTTGCACCTGAGGGCTGCGATAGTTTTTATGCTCTGTCAGTGGTTCCCAATTTGAGCAGCGAAACGGACTGGCCCGCGATTTCTGAGCAGTACCGCGATGCGATCGCCACCGCGCTGCAGGAAAGTGTTTTGCCCGATCTGAAGAACCATGTGGTGTCCTCCAAAGTGACCACGCCCCAAGACTTTCAAGACCGCTTGTGGTCGTACCGCGGTGCCGGATTTGGTTTGGAGCCCATCCTGCTCCAAAGTGCCTGGTTCAGACCGCACAACCGATCAGAGGACGTGCAAGGCCTCTATATGGTGGGCGCCAGCAGCCAGCCCGGAGCGGGTGTGCCCAGCGTGCTTATGTCTGCAAAAATGCTTCAGGAGGTCGTCCCCGATGTCACCAGCTTTGCCTGAAAAGAGGCCTGTCAGCGTGCCCAAGGCCTACGATTTGGAGGCATGCCGTGCGTTGATGCAGGGTGGGTCCAAGTCGTTTTTTGCGGCCTCCAAACTTTTGCCGGCGCGCCTTCGCCCACCGGCCAGCGCTCTGTATGCTTATTGCCGCCTGGCCGATGATGCGATCGACTTGGGCGTGGACCCGCAACTTGCAATGAAAGACTTGCAACTTCGGCTGGATGAAATCTACGAAGGCCGACCAGGCACCCAGGATGCCGATCGGGCGCTGGCGCATGTGGTACACCGCTACGGCATACCACGTGGTTTGCTGGATGCCCTGCTGGATGGATTTTTGTGGGATACCCAGGAGCGACGCTACGAGACCCTGGCCGATGTCGAGGCCTATGGTGCCCGCGTAGCAGGTACCGTGGGCGCAATGATGTCCATCATCATGGGCGCAGCCACCGATACCGCGATAGCACGCGCCTGCGAAATGGGTGTGGCGATGCAGCTGACCAATATTGCGCGTGACATCGGGGAGGATGCCCGCAACGGCCGCCTCTACATTCCGCGCGCCTGGTTCCGCGAGATTGGCATGGATGCAGACGCCTGGTTGGCCAATCCGGTCTTCGACGCGCGCATCGCGGGCTTCATACAGCGCCTGCTGCTGCGGGCCGATGTACTGTACCGGCGTGGTGAATTCGGGCTGGCCGAGCTTCCCTGGGACTGCCGCCCGGCAATTCAAGCGGCGCGACTGGTCTACGCCGAAATTGGAAAGCAGCTTGAGCGCGAAGGCCTCAATGCTGTCGACCGGCGCACGGTGGTTTCCACCCGACGCAAACTTGCGCTGATTGCGCGCGCCGCCTCGGTTGCGCTGCGTGCACCTGCCATGCCCTCGGTCCCAATCAGCGCTGTGCCTGCTATTGTGTTTTTGGTAGATGTTGTCAGCCGTGATCGCCGCCCCATGACCGATCAAAAACCCTGGACGATGCCTAAACGCAGCTTTGACCAGCGCGTCGAATGGATGGTCGATCTTTTTGGGCGTCTGGAACAGCGCCACCGCTCAAACCGCTGATTCGCTGTGTCGCTGAAATTCGTTGAGGTTTTCATTCTGCTGATTGCCGGATGCCTATTTGTCGTTTGGCAAATGCGGGACTTGCGCATCGACCGCGAAAAAACCCGGCTTGCGCGTGAAGCCCAAGAACGCGACAGGGGGCTAAGCCCTGACAGCCCCGAGGATGTCCATGCACCCTGAGCTCAAGGTCATTCACCTGGTGTGCGCGGCGTTGTTCCTGGGCAACGTCATTGTCAGCGGTGTTTGGGCCTTGCTGGCCGAGCGCACCCGCAAGCACGCCATCATCCAATTTAGCAATTCCTTGGTCCTGATTACCGACCTTCTGTTCACGCTCACCGGTGCTGTGGGAGTGGTTTGGACGGGACACAGCATGGCGAACATGTTCAACGGCGGAACCGGACATCCGTGGATTCAATGGTCCTACCTGTTACTCAGCTTTTCGGGCGTGATATGGCTTTTTGTGCTGGTGCCTATCCAGTTCAAACAACGCGCGCTGCTGCGCGCGAGTGACACCGTCTGCGAGCAATACTGGCGCCTGTCGCGCATCTGGCAAATCGCCGGTGCCATCGCCACGGTACTGCCCTTGCCCATCGTCTATCTGATGGTCAATAAATCCGTGGTGGTCTAGCCGTACATTCTCCCAATGGCAAAGCCCTCGACACCCTTGGCCGGACGCATCGTTCTCATCACTGGCGCGGCATCGGGCATTGGTGCAGCCACAGCGATGGAAGTGCGGGCCCAAGGCGGCACGCCAGTACTGGTCGATTGCGATGCTGAGCCTTTGGCAGCAACAGCTGCGCACTGCGGACCCGATCTGTTGCACTTGGTCGCCGACGTCACCGATTTGTCTGCCATGGAACAGGTGGTAGCGACCACGGTGGAGCGCTATGGACGCATCGACGTCGTCTTTGCCAACGCGGGGGTTGCTGCCTTTGGCCCGCTCGCCTACATCGACCCGATGGCCTGGAAACGCTGCATTGAGGTCAACGTGTTTGGTGTTTTCAATACCCTCAGGGCTGCGCTTCCAGCCATCAAGCAGACGCGCGGCTACCTGCTCATCAACGCGTCGGTATCGTCGTTCGCCCATCCGCCCGTGATGTCGGCCTATGCCGCAAGCAAGTCTGCGGTGGAAGCGATGGCCGATTCTTGCCGGATTGAACTGGCTGCCCAAGGCGTGGATGTGGGCGTGATCCACGCGGGTTGGATTCACACGCCCTTGGTCACCGAAGGGGCTTTGCATCCCGGATTTGTCCGCCTGCGTGCCACCATGCCCGGGCCACTCAACCAGGAAACCATGCCGGTCGACGCCGCGCGTGTGATCGTGCGTGGCATGCATCAGCGCAAGCGTCGTATTTGGATCCCGGGATGGATGCGCCTGCTCTTTGCCCTGCGCGCCCTCTTGCACATGCCTTTCGCCGAACGCGAACTTCGACGCGCAGCACCTGAAATTGAAGCCCTTTATCTCGAGGGCTTGCAAACAGAGGGTGCCCTCGCTTCATCGTTTGGCCCGCGTGAGCGCGAGCGCGCCCTGGCACGGGCGCGGCTTCCCTGAGCCGCCCTATGCCCGGCGTGGCATACGCCACGGCAGCATCAATCGAACCGGCAGCGAAACCAAGCGCGGAACGTCAAGAGACTCGTGGATGGCCGTGACCTCTTCACCCAGCAACCGCGTCTTGAGCAGCGAGCGGACATAAAAGGGGGTGTCCTCCAGCGTGCTGATCACTTGCGGGGCGACACGGGCCTCACTGCCCATGGCACGGGGGATGCGCCAGCGCGACGCCGGCAGCGCGTGGCGCGGTGGCGCTTCAAACGCAAGGCTGTCACCGTTGCGGGAAAAGCGCTGGGCCACCACACGACCGGGGCCCTCCAGGGGGCGAACGTCATAGACAACCGCGGTGTCCCCGTTGGCCATCTCTGCGCGCGCCCAATCCCAGTCGCGAAAGCCTTGTTCCACGGGCTCATCGCCTTCGTTGGAGTCCATGTAGGCGTGCCCGCTCCACCGCACATTGGGGTTTTCCAGTTCCACCTCCACCCGAGAGCAAGGCGCAATCGGACCCCAGCGGTGGCGGCCGGCGTTGTCCAAGGCCGTGACAAACCGGCACAGACCTTCCGGACGAACCGTCACCCGCCCCCGCACGCGCATAGGAATGGGCACATTGATTTCATCAAAATCGATGTGAAGGGCCTGGCCGTCCCAATGAAGGCTACTCGGCCCGATGCGATAGTGGTTTGCGCTGCGCTCGATGTGGCTGCGACCACGCTCGGTCATGGCCCAACGTCGTCCCGCTTTGCCATACAAGGCCACGTTGAGTGCACAGTGGTTCTCTGCCGGCGCAAGCCCGCCACCGAGTTTTCGCGCCCATGCGTAATACGGTGAGAACACACTCCCGACAAAGGCAATGATGGACAGGCCGTGCTGTCCGTCATCGCTCAGGGCGTCGACATACCACCAGAGATAAGCACCCGGCGCGACCGGCTGGTCGAATCGAGGTTCGCCATGAGCGTTGCGGCCGCCAGTCGGCCCGACATGGCCGCCATCGGCACGCCCGGCCCCGGATGCACGCTGCCCCCCGCCAGGTACAGGCCCGGTACCGGGCTGCGTGCCGAGTGCCGCGCAAAGGCCGACATCCAGCCGTGGGTTGCCGTCCCATACAAGGCCCCCCCGCTGCCGGGAAAAAGCCTGGCGAAATCCTGCGGCAGCGTGCGCACCCGTTGGTGGGGCTGCCAATCCAGCTCCAGACCACAATGGCGCATCAGGGCCAGACTGTTCGATTCGCATGCTTCTATCTCCCCTGGATCAAAACTGTGGGTATCACCGTCGGCCGGCGCATTCACCAAACACAACAAACGCTCCCGATCGACGCCGGCGTCGGCACCGTCGCTTCGATCTTGCGCACAGACATAAACGGTGCCTTGACGCGGCAAGCTTCGGCGGCGAAAAATATCGTCGAACTCACTGTGGTAGTCGCGGTCAAAAAACACGTTGTGCCGCACCAGAGGAAATCCGCTGGCTTTGGCATGCAGGGCCATGGTAAAGGCTGACAAGGAACGCTTGCGGGTCGCGACAGGTTCAAAGGACGACTGCACGGCGGGACCCAAAAGACCTTGGCCCAAGGCGCCCACGTCTCCATTGAAGACCACATCGTCTGCCGCGATGACTTCACCACTGGCCAACTGAACTCCGCTGACGCGCCCTTTGTCCAGCAATATTTGGGTGCATACCTGCTGGTAGCGGGCCTGCACGCCGTGCTTCTCGCCCACTGCAGCGAGGGCTTGTGCCACGGCAAGCATGCCCCCCTTGACGGACCAGACGCCATCGAGCTCCACTTGCGCCACCAACATCAATGTCGCGGGCGCTGACCAGGGGGAGGAGCCGCAATAGGTCGCATAACGGCCAAAAAGTTGCTGCAGGCGCGGGTCATGAAAATGCCGGCCCAGACTTCTCCACAAATTCGCAAAAGGCCCGAGTCCCGCCAGCGTCGCAAGGCCGTCCACACCCAGGTCGCTCACCATACTCAATAGGTTCGGACGCTCACTGCGGATGTAGGGCTTTTCCAGCGCGGCGTAGAGCGCACGTGTCTGCCGGCAAAACTCCAAGAATCGCTTGCCCTCCTGCGGACTGCTGAACCGCGCAATGGCGTCTGCGCTGTGCGCCGTATCAGCCAGCAGGTCCAGATGCTGCTCCGTCCCACGCCAGGCGTGGCGTGCCAGCACCCCGATGGGCTCCAAGGTCAAGATGTCCGACAGGGAACTGCCCATCTCGGCCAGCATTTGCTCAAAAACCCATCGCATGGTGAACACGGTGGGGCCCGCGTCAATGCCCACACCGTCGACCAGGGTCTGGCGGATCTTTCCGCCCGGTGTAGCCGCCGCCTCGACCAGCGTGACATCCAAACCCCGATGCGCCAGCACCATTGCGCTGCACAGTCCCCCTACGCCCGCCCCCACCACCACCACGCGCCGCGCGCGCAAGGGGTCAGACATAGCGGCGATCTTTCCACTGGCCTTCGATGGAAAGGGGGACAAAACGCGCAAACATGCTCTCGGAGAAATAGTCGTTTTGCGCTGCAGCCTTGATGGCTTCTAAGTGCGCGCCGCTACGGGCGTAGGCATCCATATTTTGCACACTGTCCCACACCGTAAAAGTCGCTTGTCGCAAAAAAGGCGCCTCGCCCAGGCCCACCGCCAGACGGATACCTGGCACTTCCTCCAAGGCAGCCTGGGACGACGGTGCATGGTTCCAAAATGCGGACGCCTTGCGCACTTGGATAGACGCGCGGGTGAGCGCAGCAATCGGTCCGGTATCGGGCTTGTCCGTCGTCAGGTCCAACGCCGTGCCATCCCAGCTCCCGCGGCAGGACCAGGTGCGTAAGGTGACCACGCACAGTTCGCGTGCCCGCTCCCGGTAGGAGTGCATGAGGGCAGAGTGCTGCAGAAAATCACGGGCAGCGAGTTGGGTGTGAAAAACCAAAAACAGTCCTTGGCGGGTACTGCTCGGTCTGAGACCAAAGCCTCCGCCATAGCCGCTGCCCAAAACTTTGGCGAAACGCACGCCGTCGAGCGCCAAAAATGACTGTGGTCCTTTGACAATGCGTGCCCACCCCCACAGCACAGATGCCGGTGCGATATCGGCCAACACCACGACGATGGTCTGGTCACTTCGGCTCGCCACACGCACCGCGGTCATTTGACAACTCCAAAAAAAAGGCCTCCACCGCTATGTGTGGAGGCCTTGATACCTGCTGGTTTTAAGGCTTGGTCAACGCTTGCAACTCAGGGTAATCCTTGGCCATCGCAGCACCATACAAGGGCTTGTAGGCGCCTTGGTGGCAGGTGGTGCAATTGACCTTGGCAACGTCGCCCTTGGGCCCTAAGCGCTCTGCCGGAAACTTGTCCGTCAATCCGCCCATGTAGTCATTGTTCAGGTCGCGCGCCATGCGAATGCCGTACCAGGCGGTTACCCGTTGAGGCCGTGACTGCTCCCACGACTGAAAGTCACGGGTATTGTGGCAATAGGTGCAATTCACGCCCAAAGACTCCGACATATGCACCATGAGGGAATACGTGTGCTCGGTTTGCTTGAGCGATGCACGGTTGGCGTATGCGCCAACGCCCGCCATGGCCTCATTGCCATTGACCCGAATGGCCGCTGCGTCTTTCAGGTAGGGCGTGAACGGGTCAAAGGGCAGCGAAGTCAGGCCTGCTTCCTTCGTGGCCAAGTTCTGACCCGCGAGATCGCCCAGAGCGCTGTTTGCGTTCTTGCGATCTTTGGGAGCAAACCAGACATTGGCCGGAATGTGGTTGCCCCGGTGGCAGGTGTAACAGGTCACACCGGTATCCGCCACGTGGGTCTTCCAATCCTGGTTCACGCGCTGCGTCATCTGGATCATGCGCCTTGCCACCACTTTGGTGTACTTGCCATCGTCAGCAAAGTTCTCCGTGTTGTGGCAATAGGCACACCCCACATCGGGTGCCACCCATTGGGTAATTGACGCCATGTGGCGACTGAATTGCGCCACACTCAAGTCACCCAACACCTGAACGTTTTGGTACACCTGGCTCGCTTTTGGCCCTTCGGCGGCAGCAGCCTCCGCAGGCGCGGGTGCTTGATTCAAGGACGCCTGCTTCAAGAGGGCACGCGGGTTGTAGATCTGCTCCATGCCCGTGCCGCGAAAACCGGTTTGTACCGTGTCAATGGGCGGGCGTTCGCAGCCTGTGAGCAGGGTCAACAGCAAGGGAACAAGCAGTGTTAGTCCCAATTTACTGGTCAGTTTCATGGCTTTACTCCCAAGAGTGCTGGATCCACAACCACCGGGTTGCCCAGTGGGTACGCAGGTACTACATGGTGTTTCACCGACCACAAGTACCAGTTGTCCACCACCGTTCCCGTCAGCAGGATGCCGATGCCACCGACCAAGGGGCAGAGCACGGCAAACCACCAGGCCCAGCGGTGAATCGACTCCATGGTCGCGTTAAAGCCCATGGTCCAGCGCCAGAAAAGTGCGGCGCGCTCCGATGCGGTTCCACGGTCCACAATTTGTTCAATCTCCCGCTCTCCGCCGTAGTGGCTGACCGCGAGGATGGTGGCGCCATGCATCGCAAACAGCAGCACGGATCCGTAGAGGAAAACAATGGAAAGCGCGTGGAACGGGTTGTAAAACAAGTTCCCGTAGCGCAATGAAAGCGCCGAAACCCAGTCCAGGTGCGGGAAGATGCCAAACGGCACAGCCTCCGACCAGCTTCCCATCATGATGGGGCGGAAAAATCCGCAAACCAAGTACAGCCAAATGGCGGCCGCAAAGGCCCAGGCCACGTGCGTGCCCAAACCAAGCTGGCGCGCACGGCGGTAAGTGCGGGCCCACCACAACAAAATGGACACCGTCAGCATAAAGCCCACGATCAACCACCACCCGCCCTGGGCCAAGGGTGGGATACCCAAGCCATAGGCCGGCGGCGGTGGCTCAAGTGCCAGCCAGAACAACTGACGGATCAGTTGAATCGGGCTCCAGTCGACCGAGGCCAGCATGTTGAAGCCGATGATATTGAAAGCGGCGATGCCGAAAATCAGGGACGCAACCCCAAGCGATCCCAGGTACACGGGGCCGATTTGTGCGTTACCAATGCGGCCAAGTAAATGGAAAAGGAAAGGTGTGCCTGTGCGCTTCTCGTCGCCGCGTGGCAAATCAACCCCGTGGTGAACCGGTCCGACCGGCTGCACGGAGGTAAACAAGTTTTGGTATTGGGCCATCTCAGTATCCTCCGTGTGTTCAGCTACGCCAGATCGGCATGTTCAGCCACCAGCTCCACCATTCAGGCCAAGCGCCGGTCCAGAAGGGCCCACTCACCACGATGCAAACGATGCCGAACCAGACCCCCGCCAGTGCCATGAACAGCCCCAGTCGGTGGATGCCCAGGGTGCCCACCGAGTAGCCGATGAGGTCACGGAAGAAGGTGTCTTCATGCTCGGGGCTTTTCACGGTCTCCCCCTTGCCTGGATTGGTCGCTGAAAGCACCAACCCGCCGTGCATCGACAAAGCCAGTACGGTCGCGAAAAACAGGCTTGCGGCAATCATGTGCCACGGGTTGTAGTGGAAGTGCAGGTACTGGTACGCGGTGTTGCTCACCCAATCAAGATGGCTGTAAATGCCGTAGGGGAAAGCATGTCCCCAGGCGCCCATCAGCACGGGGCGAATCACCTGCAAGCTGACGTAGGCCAAAATCGCCACGCTGAATGCGGCGGGCACATGCAGACCCATACCCAGCTTTCGGCAAATCTCCACTTCGCGCAGCGCCCAAGACACGAAAGCACCGATGGCGCAGATCGTGATCAGTTGCCACAAGCCACCCTCCATCATGGGCGCGAAACGCAGCCCATAAGAAATGTCGGGAGGCGCGATGTTGATTTGCCACAGGTTCCAGGTCGGCCCCATGGCAGCGCCCCACAGAATCATCATGGTTCCAAGGGCGGCAAAGAAAATCGTCGTAATTCCAAAGAATCCGACATAAAACGGACCGACCCAAAAATCAAAGAGGTCGCCGCCAAAAAGCGTTCCACCGCGCACGCGGTATTTACGTTCAAAACTGAGCATGGACATAGTTGCACTCTCCGACCGACTTTCGGTCTAACGGTTCCAGCGCGGTGAATTCAAAGGGTTATCAGAGACAGACGCAGCGTCCATTTACATGAGCCGCATGCGCCTGCCAGAGAAAAGGCCTGGGGCCTTTATTTTTGCGGCAGAGCCGCGTTCTGTGCAGCCTTCGCGGCCTTCGCCGTATCGGGATGCCAGCTGTTGATGTTGTATCGATCGCCACTGATTTGAATCAGGTGAATCGTTGTCGACACAAACGCAATCAGCAGTCCAGTCAACACGACTGCCTTGCGGGGGTCTATCACACGCCAAATGCGCCACATAGGAATTTCCTTTCGTTAACTCAATCCAGAAATAACGGTATACACAGCAGATTTCACGCCGGCCAAAGTGGACGCCGATCCCTCCGCGCCAGGTAGCCAGGTGCGCCAATTCAATGCCAACAACTGTCCAACCACGGCGAGCGCCATGAAAACACAAAAGACCAGCACAAACATCATCCGATCGCCGTTGAGACGGCTATCCGAGATGAAAGACTTGTCGGTTTCGTTTGCTTGGGCCATACATACCTCCGTTTTTTGGTTTTTTTAGAACCAGGGACGCCAGATCCACACCAGGCTGTGAGCGAAGAAAGCGCCCACAGCCCACAACAGGTAACCCTGTATGTAGTACTGGTGGAACTCTTGGGCTTCTTCGTCTGTCAGCCCTGAGGGGTTAGCTGCATCAGTCATAGT
>CANFLX010000016.1 GCA_947447985.1 Comamonadaceae bacterium | reverse complement strand
GCCAGCGTTCAATCTGAGCCAGGATCAAACTCTATAGTTCGATCTTGAATTTTTCGCTCTTTCGAGCAACTCATAAATTGGAATCGACGTAGATTTCATTTCTGATTTCCACATCTCTTTTACTTCATGAGCGTTTGTTAGCTAATTAAAGCTAAGTTCCAAAGAACTTGGCAATCGCCTTCAAACGCCCACGCTTATCGGCTGTAAATTTTTAAGGATCTACGCAAAGGCCTAAACCCTCACTCAACTTGCTACGCTGCGATCAGCGAAGCCTTCAATCATAGCACAACTTTTTAGGCTGTTTTAAAAAAGTTTGAAACTTTTTTGCTTGATTCTCGATGCTGTGTTTGCAGCGAGAGGGCTAGTATAGCGCGATTTTTTGATCTTCACAAGACAGGTCAAAATAAATTTCTCTGACTGCGGGGCCCCTTGTCAGCTGGGAGCCCTCTTGTCACCGTAAAGACAAAACTTTACCGGCACATCGGCTCCAATCCTCTCTATGGGAACCCTCTATATCGTGCGCCATGGCCAGGCCTCATTTGGCGCGGAAGACTACGATCAGCTCAGCGACCTCGGCGTGCGCCAAAGCCATCGATTGGGGGAATACTTTGCCAGCCGCGACCTGGTCTTTGATTCGGTGATTACCGGGAGCTTGAAACGCCATGCGCAGACTTGGGCAGGCATTGCCCAAGGCGGCAACTACCAGGCGCAGCCGCTGGTGTGGCCCGGCCTCAACGAATACGACAGTGAAGCCGTAATCAGAGCAATTCATCCCCACCCCCTACAGAAACCTGACTCGCCGGAGATGTACCGAGCGCATTTCCGCCTCTTGCGGGATGGGCTAACGCAATGGATGAATGGCGTGGTCAGCCCCACTGGAATGCCGACTTACCCGGAGTTTGTCCACGGCGTGACCAGCGCCTTGGACCATGTGCGTACCCACTGCAGTGGCAATGTGTTGTTGGTCAGCAGTGGCGGCCCGATTAGCACTATGGTCGGCCATCTCCTTGGCACCACACCTGAGACAACCGTAGAACTCAATTTGCGCATCCGCAATAGTTCGGTGACCGAGCTAGCGTTCAACCCCAAGCGGCACATGCTAGTAACTTACAACACGCTCCCTCACCTGGACGACCCGCAATACGCTCCCTGGATTACCTACGCGTGATTGCAACCGACCCGGGTTAAGACGCCAAAGTAGCCAGGGGCAGGCGTTGAATTTCCGCCAATAGCCGCGCCAGCGAAAGGCCAGCAGCGGCTTGAAGTTCGGCACCTTTCGCTGCAGTGGCTGCCGCGGCGTTTCCAACGGCGCCTGCGCGGTTGTAGTCCTGGATCTGCCAGGCCAATTTGGCAGACTTTCCATTGCCCAAAATGTCGAACTGCTCTGCCCGTGCCTGAGAACTAGACAGGAAATTTTCGGCCTTAGCCATATCAACCAAGTCTGGCGCCAGCGCCAGCATCAACGAGGTTTCGATATCGCCGGCGTGAATGCCGAATCGGTGTTCATCTGCGCTAAATAGCGCGTTCACGTCCTCGCCGCGGGTCCCGTGCAGGGGGAGACCGTACCAGTTGACACTCAAGACCAGCATGCCCAATCGGGCGCGAAGGTCACGCGCGACGATGTCCATGAAATTGGCCTGACCTCCATGGGCATTGAAGAACACCATCTTCTTCACGCCCGTGGCGGCAACGCTTTCGCCAATGTCCGTCCACAAGCGGATCAAGGTTTCGGCCTTCAAGGTCAAGGTTCCAGGAAAGCGGGCGTGCTCGGGACTGAAACCTACGGCCTGGGTGGGTAAAAACAGTGCGGTGGATTCGCCATCCAAATGCGGCAGGGCAGCGGCCACCACGCCATCCACAATCGCAGTGTCTACCTGCAAGGGAAGGTGCGGGCCGTGCTGCTCAGTGGCTGCCACTGGCAACACCGCGACCACTTGGTCGATCCGGCCGCTGGTTTGGAGTGCTTGAAAGTAGGCCGTGCTGTGGTCGGCCCAGAAGCGGCTGGCCGGTGCGAACGAAGAGGTCATGGTGCTTAGGTCAAAGTGGTTGGGAAGTCGATGGCTTAGGGAGTAAGCACGGCCGCATGCTGTTTTTGCCGCTTGGCATGTCTAGCTCCCTCGGGCTGCGAGAGCAGTGCCCGCGCGCTGCGACTGGGAAGATGGCCGATCAATGAGCGCGGGGACGCACGCGCTCCGCTGCCCAAATAGTCTGCAAGCAAGGCGGCGCGGACTGGCTCCACCTCCAACCGTCGCTCCACGCTCAGGTAAGCAAACAAGGCATCGACCAGCATTTCCGGCGTCAGCCCGCTGGTGCGTTCGTGGGTGCGCCACAGCCACTGGGCGAATGCGGCAAAGGCATCGAAGGCGGACGCACCCTGCATCAGCAGGCCCATGGTCTGGGAAAAACGCCCTGAATTGGCGACCAGGTCCCAATAGCGCGCCAGGCGCACAAAAGACTGCACTTCCTCGGGACTGAGCGCGTCCGTTTGCAGCACCGCATAAGGCGGCTCGCTCTGAAAAACCATTCCATCATGGTTTTTGACTGCCAATGGCGTGCCCCGCAGACGCTTGAGAACCCCGAGTTGAATTTCATGCGGACGCCAGGACCAGAGTGTGTCAAACCCTTGGGCAAAGCTCTGCCAATCCTCGCCCGGCAGGCCAAATATCAGGTCGGTGTGCAAATGCGCGTGGCTGTGGGTGATTAACCAGCGGAGGTTGGCTTCGGTCTTCGTCGCGTCCTGGCGGCGGGAAATCGCCTGTTGGACTATCGGGTTGAGGGTCTGGATACCGATCTCGAATTGCAAGACCCCCGCGGGAAAGCGCGATATGCACGACTTCAGGCGCTCGGGCAACTGGTCCGGCACAAGCTCGAAATGCACGAAGAGTGGCTCTTGCGGGTGGGCAGCGAGCTTGTCGAGGAAAAACTCCAAGATCTGAATGGACGCGTCAATTTTCAGGTTGAAGGTGCGATCCACAAACTTGAAAGTGCGTGCACCGCGCCCATACAGCGAGGCTAATTCGGCCAAGAAAGCGTCTAGGTCGAAGGCCCATGCGGTCTTGTCCAGGGCGCTCAGGCAAAACTCGCATTTGAAAGGGCAGCCTCTTGACGCTTCGACATAAAGCACACGCTGCGCGAGATCGACGTCGCTGTACTGGGCGTAGGGCATCACGATGTCGTCTAAGGCGGGCTGTTCACCGGCAATCACCTTCATCAGCGGCCTGGGCCCATGCACGAGCGCGCGGCAGAGTTTGGGGAAACTGAGGTCTCCCCAGCCGGTAATCACATAGTCCGCCGCGTCCACGATCAGCTGATTGTCGAACTCGTGACTCACTTCAGGGCCGCCAAGAACCACCCGAACGTCCGGTCGCTGCGCCTTGAGAAGTTCAATCACCCGGGTGCTCGGCTCCACATTCCAAATGTAGATTCCCATGCCGACAATGTGAACACTGCCTGCCTCAAGCGGGCCGAGTGCGCCCACGAGTTCATCGACGATATCCTGTGGCGTGCGTTGAATGGTGAACTCGCGCAGTTCGGTAAAGGCATCGAGATCAGGCCCGCCATAGCGCGCCATGTTGGCGCGCAGATACCGCAAGCCCAAAGAGGCATGGATGTATTTGGCATTCAATGTGGCCAAGACAATGCGGTGCGGCATGGCCCTATTATCAAAGCATGGAACGCAACAGCACCGGAAGCTCGTTTTTTGCCTGGGATGGTGATGTTTTGGTGGTCAATATCCTGGGGAAACCCGCTGCCGGGCGCGACGCGATTGGCAAACCCAAAGGCACCCAACTCAAGGTCAGTGTTACGGCAGCACCTCAACACGGCAAGGCCACCGACCATATGGTGCGCTTTCTGGCGCCGCTGTTTGGCGTGGCGGTGCGTGATATCGAGGTGGTGTTTGGCCAGGAAAACGTCAACAAGCAGCTGCGCATTCGCTCACCCAAAAAGCTGCCCGCCGTGTTCACCGTGCCGCATCCTTAGCCGCAAACTGCGACAATCGTGCCGGTTCCGCTGCCCGTGCCGCGGGCATTTGACTGATTGACCGCATGCCCTTGCGTACACTGCTTTTCACCGTCTTTGGCTGGCTCACCCGCCACATCCGCCGCAAATCTTGGCTGGGGACAGCACTTGCCACCATGGCACTCAGCACCAGCCTTGTGGCAAACGCTGGCGCATCGCTGGTGGGGCAATCCTCCGCTGCCGTGGTCCAAACTCCGGAAGTGCGCGCGGAATTGCTGGCCTACGCCCCCCAGGGCGTCGCCAAAGGCGCGCCCTTGGAGCTCGGCTTGCTGCTGCTGCACCAGCCAGGGTGGCACACCTATTGGAAAAATCCGGGCGACTCGGGCCTGGCCACGGAACTTCACTGGACACTGCCCGAAGGCCTTCAGGCCGGCCCGGTCCAATGGCCCACGCCACGAAAAATCACCATCGGGCGGCTGGCTAACTTCGGCTACGAGGGCCAGGTATTGCTGCCGGTGCGCGTCACGATGGCGCCCAACTTCCGGCCGGCACCCGGATCGAGTGCGCTGGCTGTTCATTTGAGGGCCTCCTGGTTGGTGTGCAAAACCGAATGCATCCCCCAAGAAGGCCAATTTGATGTGCGCATCCCCGTACAAGGCTCCACCGCTGCAGCAGCCCCCTTGTTCGAGGCGGCAAGCAAAGCGCTTCCACGGCCTTTGACCGATGGTTTGGACGCCCAATTGGAGGGCACTAGCATGGTCTTGCGCGCCAAAGCCCTGCCGATCGAATGGCAAGGCAAGGCCATTTCCGTATTCCCTGAGGCGATTGACCTTTTCACCACTGCGGCCGGCGCCAGCCAAACCGACAAGGTAGTGCGAGATCAGCCGGCCTCTGCCTTCACCCAATCGTGGCAGGGAACGGTCTGGAGCGCGCGGCTTCCCTTGTCAGCCCAAGGTAGTCAGCAGCCCGAAAAAATCACCTTCGTGCTGGCCCTGGACGCACAAAGCGTGCAGGGCGTGGCCCAGGTCACTGGCGTCTGGCCCGACAAGGCGACTTTGCGCGAAGCGGTGGCGGCGACGCCAGAGCCGGCGCCAATCCCCGCGGCCGTGGACCTCGGCGGACTGTGGTGGGCGTTGGCTGCTGCCTTTGTGGGCGGCTTGATCTTGAATTTGATGCCCTGTGTGTTCCCGGTTTTGGCGATCAAGGCACTGGGTTTCGCCCAACCCTCCACCCACGCTCACCTGCCAAGGTGGTGGATCGGGGCAGCCTACACCGCGGGTGTGGTGCTTTCGATGCTGGCCTTGGGGGGCCTTTTGTTGGTCCTGCGGGCGGGTGGCGAGCAGTTGGGCTGGGGCTTTCAGCTTCAGTCGCCAGCCGTGGTAGCGGCTTTGGCAGTGCTCTTCACCCTGATGGGACTCAATCTATTGGGCTTGCTGGAGTGGGGAACTTTGGTGCCCAGCGCTTTGGCGGGCGTGCAGTTGCGGCACCCGGCCTTGGACGCGGCCTTGTCCGGTGTGCTGGCGGTGGCTGTGGCGTCACCGTGTACTGCCCCCTTCATGGGCGCGTCCCTCGGCCTGGCCTTGACATTGCCTGCGTGGCAAGCTGTTGGAATTTTTGTCGCTCTGGGCCTAGGCCTGGCCATGCCCTTTGCGCTGCTGAGCACGATGCCTCAACTCACGCGTTGGCTCCCCAAGCCGGGAGCCTGGATGCTGCACCTGCGTCAGTTCATGGCGTTCCCGATGGCAGCCACGGTGCTCTGGCTCCTGTGGGTGCTTGGGCACTTGGGGGGCATCGACGCTGCGGCGTCCTTGGCGGCGCTTTTGTGGTCCCTGGCGCTGACTATCTGGGCGCTGAACTTGAAGGGACGCAGTCGCTGGGCATTCACACTGCTAGGCGCCGTGATCACACTCGCGCTCCTGCGAATGGTGGGGCCCAATGTGGTGCAGACCCCTGCGCCCCAACCCAGTGCACAACAAGGTTCGACTTCGGTTGTGAATGTTGGTGCTTGGCAAGCTTGGAGCCTTCAGCGGCTGGAAGATGAGTTGCGTAGTGGACGTCCCGTGTTTGTGGACTTTACGGCGGCGTGGTGCATCACCTGCCAGTACAACAAGCAAACCACCCTGGCCAAGGCGGAAGTCTTGCAAGACTTTGCGGGCAAACACGTCACGTTGATGCGTGCTGACTGGACAGGGCGCGACCCTGAAATCACCCGCGCCTTAAGCGCTCTGGGCCGCAGCGGGGTTCCTGTCTACGTGCTCTACCAGGCTGGCAGAGCACCGGTCATCCTGTCTGAAATTTTGTCGCCAGCCGACGTACACGCTGCGCTAAGCGGTCTGTGACCCGTGTCACAGTGGCGAGAACATTTGTTGGAAATACTCCATTTCGAGCTTTTCTAAATCGGTCTTTTGTAAGGCCTTGTCGAAGGCGTCCCGCATCACGAGCCCGACCGCCGTGCGTTTGAAGCAGACATGCAAAGTGAGCTTTGCGATGGGCTTTTGTGAGAACACCACCGTGCCCTTGTCTTTGAGCTTGAACAAGGTGTAATCCAACACGTTTTTGTCCACCACGATGCCGCGAATCTTGCCCGCGCGCAATTTGGCAATATTGACTGCATCGCTGGGTGCAACTTCGACTGCTTGGCGCTTGTCCTTGATGGCCGCGTCAAAGTCTTCGCCATTCAGGTAGCCGTCCACGACCCCCAGCCGATAAGACTCCAATTCCGACAACTTCACCCATTTGATCGGCGTGCTCTTGAGGGTCGCGATACCCAATACGCTCGTTCCAATCGACTTGGACAAGTGGCACGCAGACTCGCGTTCCTTGCTGTAGTACTCTGGAAAATAGCCTTCGAATTCCGGACTTTTTTCTCCGAGCTCCACCGCCTTTGTCCATTCAAACGAGGCAGACAGCAAGCGAAAACCGGCAGCCTTCGCGACCGTGGTGGCAACGAAGGTCGATACACCTTCCTTGGGCAGCAGCAAACCGGTAAACGGTGGCCACTCCAGCGTAGCCAAACGAATCAACTTTGCTTCGTTTTGGGCTCCCACACCCTTGGCAGCCAAAACCAAGATCCAGCCTATCCACAAGCTCTTATTCATGATTCACTCTTTCAAAGCGGTGGACATCAGGCGAACTCGGCTACAGCACAATGGGATCGCACCAAGCCCAGCAACTCGGCCTCAGCGTAGGGTTTGCCCAAATAATGATTGGCTCCCAGCGCTGCCGCATGGTCACGGTGCTTTTGGGCCGTGCGGGAAGTAATGATGATGATCGGCAGGTCCGAGAGCTTGGCATCAGCACGGATTTGGCGGGTCAACTCCATACCGTCCATCCGAGGCATCTCCAGATCCGAAAGCACCAAGGCAGGTCGCTCATCGCGCAAAAGCTCCAGGGCCTGAACACCATCTGAGGCCAATGCCACGCGAAAACCCGCCCTGCTCAGCACGCGCTGGGTGACCCGGCGCACGGTAATGGAATCGTCCACCACCAGCACCAAGGGCGAGGTGGCCTCCGAGCTCTCCTCACTTTTGGATTGAGCGTTCGGCGCGGAAACATCACGAGCTAACCCAGCGAAGGCGGAGACATCGGCTCGGCGCGCGGTATCTCCAAAAACATTCATGAGGGCGACCGGGTTGTAAATCAGTACCACCACTCCCGACGCTAAAACCGATATTCCTACCAAACCTGGCAAACGGGAAAGCTGCATACCCAGGTTTTTCACGACCACTTCTCGGTTTCCTAAAACCTCATCAACATGGAGCGCAAGGTGTTGGCCTGCGCTTTTGACGACTGCGACAGATCGCTGACGTGCGCCAGGCCTTGCAATCTGCGCGTACGTGGAAGCACCCAAAATGGCACCGACCGAGAAAAAGGGAATATCCGGGCCGGTCTGCTGGCGAAACACACCGCTGGCGTAAGCATCTTCCATGCGATCTTGCGTAATAAGCAGAACCGTTTCCAACAAGTTGGCCGGTACGCCGATAGTGACTGTATTCATGCGCAGCAGAACAATCTGAGTGATGGCTGTTGTCAAAGGGAAAACCACCTCAAAGCAAGTCCCCCCCCCCGCTGGCGATGACGTTTCAATACGCCCACCGAGCGCGCTGATGTCAGAAAGGACGACGTCCATACCGATGCCACGTCCGGCCAATTCAGTAACTTGGTTCGCCGTGGAAAAGCCCGGAATAAAGAGCAATTTGGCGGCCTCGTCGTAGGCCAACACCTGATCGGGCGTCAACAATTTCGCAGCGATTGCGCGACTGCGAATTTCTTCGATCTTCAATCCTGCGCCATCGTCGGTGACCCGAACGAACACATCGCTCCCGTTTTGATGGACTGAAATGGTGATCGCTCCTGTCGCTGGTTTTCCGGCGGCAACCCGCATCACAGACGGCTCAATGCCATGCACCACCGCATTGCGCAACAGGTGTTCGAACGACGGTGTCATGCGGTCCAATACACCGCGGTCAATTTCAATCGAACCACCTTCCATGTCTAAGCGCACTTGCTTGCCAGTTTCCTTGGCCGCCTGTCGGACCACACTGTAGAGACGATCGGCAACACTCTCAAACTCCACCAGACGCATCCTTAACAAACCATGCGTGAGTTCCTTGGCCCGTCGCCCCTGCCCAAGCACATCCTCTTGAGCACTCACCAAGTCAGCTTTCAAGCCTTTATGCACTGCATCCACGTCAGCCAATGACTCCGCCAGCATCCGCCAGAGTTCCTGCAACGCAGTAAATCGATCTAACTCCAAGGGATCGAACAAGGGTGTCGTTTCTGGACTCTGCATTTGACGCGATCGCATTTGCAGATCGGTTTGAAGCCCCAAATCACGCAACTGATGCCGCATGCGCTCCAAATCGCGACCAAGGTCTGCGACTGCATTGCTAAATTGCCCTAGGCGCCGCTCAATCCGTGCGCGTCCCGACATGACTTCGCCTGCCTGATCGATGAGGCGGTCCAGCACTGGCGTTCGCACGCGCACGTAGGAAGCAGCAACGGTACTTTGCAACCCCTTCGCTAATGCAGGCGGCTGGGGCAAGCTCTGTGATGTACCAAGCGCAGAAGCCGGAGCCCGAGCAAGCTGGTTTTGGTCCGTCACGTCACCGGTGTTGCTTGGATCGGTGAGGTCCTCAAAGTCAAATTCAATTTGGTCCAAATACTTCAGCAAACTGGCGATGCCAGCTGCATCGTATTGAGTGTTTGCCGGCATGGCCTCCAACGCAGATTCCATTTGGTGTGCAAGCTCTCCCAGCCGCAATGCGCCAGCCAGGCGGGCACTTCCTTTGAGCGTGTGAAGCGTTCGCAGAACCTGCGCCCGTACTTGTTGTTCCTGTGGTTGCCGGAGCCAAAGACGCAAACTTGAGGACAACTCCTTGATTAACTCAGCACCCTCTTCGGCAAAGACAGGCCACAAATCGGCATCAAGCATGTCCACACTTTCAAGCTCCCAAATCTGCCGACTGCTTGCCGAAATGACTGCAGGCTCGCCAGTTTCAGCACTCTCAATGCCCTTGGCTGACGAAGGCGCCTTCAAGACTTCCTCTGCATCACTCTCTGGTGATGCCGGCCCAACGGGTTCCTCAGCCAGAACTGCCGCGGGTGCGCCAGGTGCAGCAGACTCCAACAGAGGCGGCAGGCTGGCCAAGGCCTCCAACAACGTAGCCCTCGGCTCGTCGAGAACACCCCGCGAAAAGCTGTCCAAGAGTCGATGGACCTCATTGGCGCCATCCAAAAGCACCGCTGTGGCCAGAGAAGGAGACGAAAAATGCAGCTCTAGATACTCAATCGAACCCTCCATCGCCTGCGCCAAGACGGCCAAGGCCTTGAACCCCACCGCCGATGCACTGCCCTGCAGGGCATGCGCCAATCCCGCCGCCTTTTGCGCACTGTCGGGCGACGATTGCATCTCCCATTTTTCTAATGCAGTTTGTAACTGTTGCGCCCACACCGCGGCTTCATTCAGGAAGACATCAAACAACCCACGACCCAACTGCAGCGCGCCCACCGTCACAAATTGGGCCGCCGCATGAGGAACGTGGCCTGTGCCGGGGTTTGCGCCTTGATACAGGCTGTTGGCCTCGGAAAAGGCGGCTTGCGCACCTGATATCTGCTCTGGCGGGTCGGTTTGCTCGGTATTCGGTGACCCATCCAGCTCCTTTGGTTGAGCCACGATTCCGGACTCCTCGTGCCATTCAAATGCTTGTTGCTCACAGCTGCCGGGGAGTAGAAGTGGCAAGTAACGATTTTCGAGTCGCAAGGCGTCGGCACACAGGCGGAAGTCCGCTGGCTGGAACGGTGATGGCTCCTCTTTTGAGAGTGAGCCGATCCATGCAGTCATGCCGTTCAACGCCGCTTCACAAAGCGTCAGCATGACATCACTGGCCGGGCGGTCATGTTCAGTCCATGAATTCAGAAGTTGCTCAAATGCCCAGGCGGCATCGCCTAAATCATCCCACCCAATCATCCGGGCGCCCCCTTTGAGCGTGTGAAAGACCCGACGCAGACTGCCTAAGCCGGACGGGTTCGCCGGCGCCACACCAAGCTCGACTGTCAAGGCCCTACCTGCCGTCACCATCTCTCGCGCTTCCTCCAAAAAAATACCTTTGATTGCCACAGCCTCTTCATGACCGCTCTCGAAAGGAATTCTGTCAAGAGCCCTTCCGAGCGACTCGGGTGATTCAATGATTTGCGGCTCAGGCTCGATGGGGTCAGCAGCTAATGAGGGTATCGGCGGCGACGGTCTCGTCAGGGTGAACGCCTGTACCTGATGCACTCTAAGAGCCTGCTCTCTGCCCGGTTCACGCGCCATCGTGAATCGGAACTCGCCCAATGCTTCGTCATACTCAAACATCTCTTTTGCCATCACAGGCTGGTAACGCAACATGTCTATCAAAAAACCGAACGCACTGAGACTGTTGACCAACTGCAATGTCCAATTTTTGGTGTCCTCCAAAGTACCCTCGCCCGGCCTGATGAGTTGTTCGGTCGTTGACCGCATACGTACAGCCGCCAGCGCAGCCTGATCGAGGCCCAGCACTGAGAACACTCCCCGCATCTGACCGAGTGCCACCGGTACAGCTTCCAGCAGCAATAGCTCTGCTGGATTGCGAACAAAGGCATCCAGCGACTTCTCGATTTCGGCCACGGCGATCGCCAACTCGCCCACTACTGTGCTCATCGCCTTACGTTCGCCCACGCGTCGGTACAGCGCTTCCATCCAGGTTTCTATGGGCATGGGCTCCCCACGCTCAGTCACTTGGTTCAAGCGGGCCGCTATCCGTGCGCTGCGCTGCTCCATGGTGTGGCTTGCCAGTTCCAGGTCGTCATAGGCTATTTCCAGATACAAGATGGCGGTGGCAACCTCCATTGCAATCGCTGCGCCAGGTGCCTTGGCCCGACGGGTGGTGATTTCCACAACGGCCGTCAGGGCCGACATCAGTTCGCGGTTGTACGGATGTAACTGCAACACAGCCGCACTTACCTCCGCAAATTGAGCAACTACACCTGGCGCACGCGCCAAGTCACCACCCGAGAAGGCCGACCAAGCTTGCGCTGCAACACCGATACTTTTTCGAAGTTGTGCAAGCTTGCTTGGGTCAAAATTGCCAAAGGGTGCAGACTGGTAGTCAATGGCGGGCTCCCTATCCAAACCAAAAACGTTGCGGAGTTCTCCAAGCACTGTGCTTTCTTGATCCGGGACGGGGCTATGCCGTGCGAATGCACAAAAAAACAAAAGCTCATGGACGAGGTCCGTGAGTGCCTGACTCTGCCCCGCTTCGAGCATCCCAAACGCTGGAATAATCCGCGCCGCAGTGCGTCGAACATAAACATCATTGGGCAATTCGCACAAGCTAAGCGCCTCAAAAAATCCCGCGGCAATCCACCAAAAATTTTTCGCCAACAAGGTGTCGGCAAGGTGGGCCAGTCGTCCGCACAGGTCTACCATCTCACGAGCCTGCGAAACATTAAAGTCCCTTAACACCGGCAGCAGCGCCTCTTCCAAATTTCCACGCGACACGGATCCCATGGGTGCGACGGGCATTCGGCGGATTGGCTCGAAGTTTTGCCAGCCTTCAACCCCTGGCCACAAGTCGGCCGGATGAATCCGGTCAGCGCGAGTGAGTTGACAGATCGCCCTGTATTGCGCGAAGAGCGCCACCGGCGACGATTCGCTTCCTTTCAAGAGTCCTTCGAAATAGTCCAAAAGCGCTCTGCAAGCGTTCTCAGCCACTGACGCGGCGTCTTCTGTGAAAGTTTCCGCTTGCTGTACGACGCGCTGGCACCACATTGCCAAGCCTCGCAACAACTTTGCGGCCTGAAGGTGACCGACCATTTCCAAGACGGCTGCACATTGCGATATCTGACGGTAAGCTGCTTGCATCTCGGTGTGGTTTCGTTCCGAGAAGTCCATTCTTTTATTCAATTCCCACTCAAAGCGACGCACGGCATTCGAGGCGAAGTTAAGCGACTTGCGTACGTCCTCCAACACCCAGGCCAGATGCCCCAAGTCCGGTTCAATCGGTAGGCGAACGGCACCATGAGAGAAAAATGGCATGTTCAGAGCCTTCAATGCCTAATCTGCAGTGGACTTGTCAGGACACTGCACACTAGGCGATCTTGAACCGCGCTACGGACTGGCGTAGCTCCCTTGAGGTGCTTGACAGTTCCCGTATCTGGCTGACAGTGGTACGCGTGCCCTCTGTGGTTTGTTCTGTGACTGCAAATATATGTTGAATGTTTTGCGCCACTACTTTGGCTTGCGCAGCTTCGCTCAGTGCAGCGCTGGAAATCCGCGCAATTTGTTCGGCCATGTGACGGGAGACGCGATCGATTTCTGAAAGCGCAGTCCCGGCCGTATCGGATAACTTCGCACCGACAACAACGCCTTGTGCTGATCGCTCCATCGCACTGATGGCGTCTTGCGCATCCGTCTGAATGGCTTTAATCAGCGCGGCAATTTGTCGTGTGGCGTCTGCTGACCGTTCGGCCAACCGTTGCACCTCTTCCGCCACGACGGTGAAACCGCGACCTGCTTCGCCCGCTGACGCTGCTTGAATTGCTGCATTGAGCGCCAACACATTGGTTTGCTCGGTGATGTCCGAAATCAGTTCCGTGATCTCTCCAATTTCTTGCGAAGACTCTCCAAGTCGTTTAATGCGTTTGGACGTTTCATGAATTTGATCGCGGATCGTGTTCATTCCGCCGATCGCGTCTTGCACTGCGTGGTACCCAGACTCTGCAGCATGCAGTGACATTTGCGCAACCGTCGCTGACTCCTGGGCCTGTGCAGAAACTTCATTGATCCGAACCGCCATTTCGACCACTGAGTTGCCGACCTGTCTAATTTCCTTCAATTGGGCGTTCGATGCTGACAGCAGGGCAGTCGACGTGCTGTCGACAGTCGCGGTGTTTTTCGACATCCGTTCAACCGTTGTCTGAACTTTGTTGACGAGGGATCGCAGCTCTTCAACGGTGTAATTCACGGAGTCCGCTATCGCGCCGGTGATGTCTTCCGTCACCGTCGCCTCTTTTGTGAGATCACCCTCAGCGACGACCTGCAGTTCATTCATCAATCGCAATATCGCTGCCTGGGTTGCATCATTCAATTTCTTGGCGTCGCTTTCTCTTTGCTCGGCCTCGAATCGACGGCGAAGTGCTTCCTGGCGCCGCGAATCGGCCCACGCCTGGCTTTGGCGCCCCTCTTGCAGCCGAACGTACGTCAGTCCCATTGTGCTGAGTAGAACCAAGATGACCAAGGGGACCAACATGATCCCCGTCGCCGGCGCAAGCTCGGCGCCACTGGATATTTGGTTTTGAAGTTTTTCAAGCAAGCGTCTCAATGGCTCGCTGCTCTTGATTACTTCGCCTTGGGCTTGTCTAACCGCTACAAGCATCTGCAGGTTGTTCAAAAGGGCGCCAGCTTGCGTGCGACTTTCCTCGAACAACCGCGCCAGTTCCGACAAACGTTCCCTGGTCGGTCTATCTTGTGTTGCCGTCAATCGGAGTTCGTTGCTCCCATCCAGTAGCCCTTTGGTGATGTCGCCGAATGAGTTCAAGTCCTTTCCTAAGAGAAAAACCGCCTCAGCGCTTGAGCCCTGACTCGTCAAAAACTCATTGGCCGACTTTCCGATTCGCTGGGTAAGTGTCGACAGTTCGCCCACCGCTGATATATCCGTCGGTGATGCCCCCTGCTGTTGCTTCATCGATGAAATTGTTTTGGTCAGCTCCAGTAAATCCTCTGACTGGCGGTTAATGCGAACCAGCGCCAAACCAATTTGTTCCAATATCTGATGTTGCTTCAAAATGGCACTGGCGGCCGCCGTCGAACGTTCTGCAATGGGAGCCGCTTGTTCAAAAATCGCGCGTGCGTCCCCTGTGAGCGGCTGAAGCCTTTGAGCGGGATCGCCATTTTTCAGGCCTTCAATGGAATGACCCAGGATTGTTGAACTATCGGCCAGGTCGAGGAACGCTTGTGAATTTCCCCCGAGTGCTTGACCCGCCGATGTGGCCAAACGTTGTGCATGTAACAGTGCTTGGCCTACGGATTCCAATTGCTGACTTTGCGCGTCCAAAGAGATCATTCGATAGGTGACGGCTGGCATCAACAGTGCGCAGGACGCTATCAGCAAGGCCGTGAGCACGCGACGCTGTGTCCTCACGCTTCGGCGTCCCAGGCCTGGGACGGATATCAGTGCAGCCGATGCATCGTAAAGCGCCTCCTCCAACTCCTTCGAGCGCACACCATGGTGGTCTGGCGACTCTGTCGCGGTATCTGATGCAGACGTGCTGCGCTCGCTGAAAGTCGACAGCAGAAAACTCTCCGCAAGCGCCGTTTTGGTGGCGTCAGAACTGGGAAGTAATTTCGGAATGACCATGATGTTCGGCAGCTTATGCGCTGATGTCTTTAAATTCGGACGTTTGGATGAGCGCTTGAAGGTTGATTTCCTGCCAGCAGGTATCGTGGGCGTCGATGAACTGTTGGCCCAAGTAGTCTGCTGATCCTTGCGGACTCGGGGCTGATTCAGTGAATGCGTCCTCTGACCGCAGGCCGGACAGCGCATTCACCTGGATCGCACAATTGACCTCCATCGCTGGATGCAGCGTCACCACACTGGGAGCCTGTAGTTCCAGGCCTGAAGAGTCGATTTTTGTGTTGTTTACGGGGACATTGAAGTGCCGCAGGAAGTGTTCAAGATCGATGGTTCCAAACAAGATTCCCCGTACATTGACGACTCCAAGAAACCAGGGCTTTGTTCGGGGTACGGGGCACATCTGCGGTCCAGACAGAATTTCGCCTGCCTGGCGCAAAGGGAAGAGATAGTTGCCTGCGCCAGATTTGACAGCCAACCACGTGAGCACCATGGTCGACGTAGGTGCCTGCTGCAGGCGATGCGCCAAGCGCGTCTGCAGCTCTTTCAGTGTTTCCTTGGATGCCATCGCAATCCCTCAGTCCAGAGCTTTGATCTTGGCCAGCAGTTCGAGCGCATCCACTGGCTTGGTGATGTAATCACGCGCGCCCTGGCGCAATCCCCAGACCTTGTCCGTTTCCAAGCTTTTGCTGCTGCACAAAATGATCGGGATTTCCGCATACTCCGGCATGCGACTGATGGCCCGGGTTAGCTGAAATCCATTGCGTCCCGGCATAACAACGTCCATCAGAATGAGCTCCGGTTTTTCAATCGCTAGCAGCGCCAGCGCGTGGTCTGCGTCCTGTGCGCTGGACACAAAATAACCGTTGCTCTTGAGCATGTCGGTCAGAAGTAAGGCTTCCGTCTTGGAATCATCGACGATCAATATTTTTCGGACGACCATTACCTGTCACCTTGCAGGGCGGGAGAAAATGAATGGACGGCCTCGATCAATTGCTCTCTTGTGAATGGTTTGGTGATGAAGTGCTGCGCGCCCACCATCCGGCCGCGAACTTTGTCAAATATTCCGTCTTTGGAGGACAGCATGACCACTGGCACGCGGGAGAATTGGGTATTTCGTTTGATGATGGCGCAGGTTTGGTAGCCATCAAGCCGCGGCATCAGAATGTCGCAAAAAATCAGGTCTGGATTGAATTCCTTGACTTTCGCCAACGCATCAAACCCATCCTCAGCCAAATAGACTTTGTACCCGCCAAGCCTGAGGAATATCTCAGCGCTGCGCCGGATAGTGTTGCTGTCATCCACCACCATTACCGATCCCACCACTTCCTTTGCACTCATAGCATTGCCTTTTGGTTGTTTCAGTGTCATCCAAATATACAGCTTTTCAATAACGATTTTGTTTATTGATAAAGTTTTATTTATGGTTATTGTGTAATTTCTATTGTTCAGGTTCGATCAACACAGGGTTTGGCGAAACCTCACCACGACACGCGCTCAGGTCTGCAACGTGGTCATCAAGTGTTGATGTGATTGCGTTTCCGTCCACAGGGGGCGCATGGATGTGCTTCGCCCGCCCCACCTCCGTGGGGTTTAACAATTAATTTGTGAAAATTGGAGCGTGGGTTGATGCATCGAAACCTGCCCCGCGCGAGTTGCTTACACTTAACCACCGAATCCAACCATCCAGGGCCGCGATCCCTTTGTTTCGACGTTGGCCTGAGGCCACCTTTACCGCACGACTTTTATGACATCGACGACCACACCCCACTTGGATGCTGCACTCGGCGCCACCTTCAGCCCGGTCCACAACGACACGTTCCTGCGCGCCTGCCTGCGTCAGGCCACGCCCTACACCCCGCTGTGGCTCATGCGCCAAGCGGGGCGTTATTTGCCGGAGTACCGGGCCACGCGGGCCAAGGCGGGTAGTTTCATGGGGCTGGCCACCGACCGCGACTATGCGACCGAGGTCACGCTGCAGCCCCTGGAGCGCTATCCCTTGGACGCCGCCATTTTGTTCAGCGACATCCTGACCGTGCCTGATGCCATGGGCCTGGGCTTGAGTTTTGCTCTGGGCGAAGGCCCCCGCTTCGCCCACCCGGTGCGCGACGAAGCGGCTGTGGCGCGTCTGGAAGTCCCCGACATGGACAAACTTCGCTACGTGTTTGATGCAGTGAGTTCCATCCGCAGCGCCTTGACGCAGGCTGATGGCAAGAGCCGCGTGCCGTTGATTGGCTTTTCAGGAAGCCCCTGGACGCTGGCCTGCTACATGGTCGAGGGCGCGGGTTCGGACGACTACCGCTTGGTCAAGACCATGCTCTATGCCCGACCCGACCTGATGCACCGCATTCTGGCGGTCAATGCGGACTCTGTGGCCGCCTACCTGAACGCCCAGATTGACGCAGGTGCACAGGCAGTGATGGTGTTTGACAGCTGGGGCGGCGTGCTGGCCGACGGCGCCTTTCAAACCTTCAGCCTGGCCTACACCGCACGGGTCCTGGCCCAACTCAAGCGCCACGGACCACAGGGGCAGATTATTCCGCGCATCGTGTTTACCAAAGGCGGCGGGCTGTGGCTGAAAGATATGGCTGCGCTGGACTGCGACGTGCTGGGCCTGGATTGGACGGTCAACCTCGGTGCCGCTCGTGCGGCCGTGGGCGGCACTGTGGGCGGTCCTGGCAAAGCGCTGCAAGGCAACATCGATCCCAACGTGCTCTTTGCCCCGCCTGCGCAGATTGAGACGGAAGTTGCGCAGTTGCTCCATAGTTTTGGCGTGCCCCACCAAGGGCAGGGGGTGGGCCCCACGCATATCTTTAATCTGGGCCATGGCATCAGCCAGCACACCCCCCCGGAGCATGTGGCAGCCTTGGTTGAAGCGGTGCACAAACACTCGCGGGCTCTGCGCGCCTGACATGGAGGGCGTCCTCAATGCCAAAAATAATGCGCACCAGCGCTTGTGGTGCACCTTGTCTACCGGCTTAGCACTTTTTTCACCTTTTTTGCATTTTTTTTTGCACTTGTGCACAAAATAATGCGACTGCAATGAAACAGCGTCAAAAGGTGAATTGCACCGCTGCGTGAGCGGAAGGTGTCGCTAAGTTATTGATTTATATGGTTTTTATTTTCTGCTTATTTTATTAGCAAGTTAAGAAATTGCCTGATTTCCCTAGCAAGCAGAGCCCGCCGGTGAAGATGTCAACAAAGTTATCCACAGAAATCAGGGGTAACGTTCCAGATTCATATAAATCAAAGACTTAGCATCATTTCACACAGTTCACTTGAGCCGCCTGTCGCAACTGGAATTGCGATTTTTCTTCGCCACCAGCGCCTGCGCAGACGCAGGGCAGCGGCACAATGCCCTTTGAAGGGTGCGCCATGCGTCCACGTTGCCGTCCAAAACAGAGCGGCAGATCCCCCACAGCATGATCGCCTGTGGTTTTGCACAAAATGACAAAAGCGTTACACCAGGTACTTCCAGGTGGCCAAAGAACCCTCTCTCACCGAGAAATGCATCTAAGTGATTGATTTAAAACAATTTTATAAAAATGCTGAATTTGTAGGCAACGTAGCAGACTGCGTTGTTTTCGCGGGCAATGTCTGCACCCGCCGGGGATATCAACAAAGTTGTCCACAGTTTTTGGGGGTAAGGGCATGGCCTTATAAAAATCAAGGACTTAGCGCAGTTTTTGGCTCTACATCCTCCAATCTGCAGGCTGTTGCCCCCCATGCCTTCGCCCTTGGACCGTCCCGCATGCCTCCTCTGCTATGACCGCCTGGATCTCCGTATTGGTGCACACCCCGGCCCATGCGCGCATGGAACCGGTGCTGACCTACCGCCACACCGAGCCCTTACCCAATGGCACGCTCGTTCGCGTGCCATTGGGTAAGCGCGAAACCCTGGGCGTGGTTTGGCACGACGCTGCCGCTGAATCCAGTGGAGAGCTCGACGGCGACAAGGTGCGAGATATTGCCGGTGTGCTGGATACCGTCGCGCCCTTGGGCGATGCCTGGCAGCAGCTGATGCGCTTCACCGCCCAGTACTACCAGCGGTCCTTGGGCGAAGTGGCACTGGCTGCCTTGCCGCCCCAGCTGCGCGACCTATCACCCGTCCAAATGCACAGGCGGCAGCGCAAAAGCGAACGCGCGGCATCCAAGCCGTCGGCGGTGGCCGAAGGACCCACCGAGTCACCCGCGCACGTTCCGACACTCACGTCCGAGCAAGCCAGCGCTGTGGCCGAGATTTCTGCCAAAGAAGGGCCGTTTTTGCTGTTTGGCGCTACGGGCAGCGGCAAAACCGAGGTGTATCTGCACTGTGTACAGAGTCTGCTTGCACAGGACCCACAGGCCCAGGCCTTGGTGATGGTGCCCGAGATCAACCTCACGCCACAGCTGGAAGCGCGCTTTCGTGAACGCTTTGCCCCACTTCTGGGTGCGCAGGCCGTCGTCAGCCTGCACAGCGGCATGACCAACCCACAGCGCTTGGCCGCCTGGCTGGCCGCCCACGAGGGCCAGGCGCGCATCGTGCTGGGCACGCGCATGGCGGTATTTGCGTCCATGCCGCACCTGCGCCTGATCGTCGTGGACGAAGAACACGACCCGAGTTACAAAAGCGGCGAGGGTGCCCGCTACTCCGCGCGCGACCTGGCGGTCTACCGCGGCAGGCTACAGAACGCCAAGGTGGTACTGGGTTCGGCCACACCATCGCTGGAGAGTTGGCACCAGAGCCGCCCGCGCGAGGACGGCGGTCGCTACCAGCGCCTGCTGATGCCGGGGCGCATTGGCGCGCAAGCGCAAGCGCTGCCTTTGGTGCGCAGGGTAGACATGAAGCACCAGACGCGAGGAGCCGTTTTTTCTGTGCCCCTGCTGGATGCCATTCGGGCCTGTGTGGCACGCGGCGAGCAAAGCATGGTGTTTTTGAACCGGCGTGGCTATGCGCCTGTGCTGCACTGCGCCGACTGCGGTTGGAAAAGCGAGTGCGGGCATTGCAGCGCCTACCGCGTGTTTCACAAACTGGACCGGACCCTGCGCTGCCACCACTGCGGTTTTACCGAGCGGGTACCACGTGCCTGCCCTAGCTGCGGCAACCTGGACATCGCGCCGCTGGGCAAGGGCACCGAGCAGATTGAAGAGCAGCTCGAAGCCTTGCTGGCCGATGTGCGCCGCCCCGACTCGGCCAGCGCCGAGTTTCCGCAGGGGCAGGCGGTACGGGTGGCGCGCATTGATGCCGACAGCACCCGGCTCAAAGGCAGTTTGCAGGCGCAATTGGCGGCGGTCCACGCGGGGGATGTTGACGTGCTGGTGGGCACGCAGATGATTGCCAAGGGCCACGACTTTCGCCGCATTACGCTGGTGGCCGCCATCAACCCGGATGGCGCCCTGTTTTCCAGTGATTTTCGGGCCCCTGAGCGCCTGTTCAGTTTGCTGATGCAGGCCGCAGGCCGCGCCGGGCGCGACGCTGCCCTGGGCAAAGGCAGCGAGGTGTGGATCCAAACGTTTGAGCCCGCCCACCCTTTGTACGCCGCGCTCAAGCAGTACGACTACCCCGCCTTTGCCGACAGCCAGTTGCGCGAGCGCGCGCAAGCGGGCATGCCACCGTTCAGCCACCAGGCACTCGTGCGATCGGAGGCGCGCAGCCAAGAGGTGGCCCAGGCCTTTTTGAACGCCGCACGCAGCGGTGCGCTGCAAGACATGGCCGCCTGGGATGGCTGGGACCAGGTGCTGGCGCAAGTCACCCTGTACAGCGCGGTGCCCATGGCGATTGCGCGGGTGGCCAATGTAGAACGCGCGCAAATGCTGGTGGAAAGCCCGTCCCGACAGGCCTTGCAGCGTTTTTTAAGCGGCTGGCAAAGTGTGCTGCACGCCAGCCGCGCCCTGCCCGAATGCAAGGGCCTGCTGCGCTGGGCGATTGACGTAGACCCGCTGGCGATTTAATGCGCGTTAGCGTGCGCCGCCTTCACAAGCGAACTTGAACTGGGCAATATCCAAAGGCGCGTTCGCGACTTTCACAAGAACAGCGCCTGTGTCGAAGCTGTAAATCGGCTCGCCCTTGGCCTGACGTCCGGCAAAGATGGCCGTGCGCACCGTGCGGTGCAGGCCGTTGTTGCAATCAAACTCTTTGAGCTCTTTGACCGACAGGTAGTTGGTCCACAACAGGGGCTGCGGAAGGCGCACCGACTGCGTGTCTTTGTAGTCGCCCATGGCCCACATTTTGACCAACGCGCCCTGGCGCTGGATCGACGCGGGATCGGCATACATCCCGAAATCGGAAGTTTTACCGATGAAGTGCCAATCGGCCCAGGCAGGCTTCACGAACAGCAGTAGCAGGAGAGTCCATTTGGTCATGGCAAAAATATAGCGCAAATAAACCCGCGGGGTCGATGACATTCGCGTCATCACGGCCTTGGCAGCCAGGCCACCGCACCCGAAAACGTCAAAAAGGCCACGGCAGTGGACACCAGAATGATGCGGGCAATGCGACCGGTGTCCGCACCAAATCGCTCGGCCAGCATGGACACGTTGCTGGCGCTGGGCAAGGCCGCCACCAGCACCACCACAGACCAAGCAAATCGATTCAGGGGCAAGCCGGCGGCCATCGCCGC
Organism: Comamonadaceae bacterium; assembly: GCA_947447985.1. Lineage (GTDB taxonomy): Bacteria > Pseudomonadota > Gammaproteobacteria > Burkholderiales > Burkholderiaceae_C > Allorhodoferax. The sequence goes on along the minus strand of CANFLX010000016.1, from coordinate 35,720 downwards.
CCCGCCGACGCCAAAGACCAGCAATGGGTGCACCAAAAGTTTGATGGCCGCCACCGGTACCACTTCCGACCAGCGCACCGCCGGTCCGTGCCCGCTGGCGGCATGCACCTGCGAACGTGCCAGCACCGCACCAATGGTGAACAGTGCGACCGGTGAGGCAGCGTCCCCCAACAGACCGACGGTGCGCTCTACCGGCCCCGGCAAATGCCATGCAAATGCGGACGCCAGCGCCCCCGACAGAATGGCCCAGGGCATGGGATTGGCGGCCACGCCCTTGAGCGCGTTGCGGGCGGCTTGGGCCGCTGAGGTCTCCGACCCGCCACCCGGCGCCGAATCGAGGCGGGAGAGCGCAATACACAGCGAGCTGGTGATGACCATGTCCACCAGTATCGTGACGATGGCCGGGCCTGCGGCCTGGGCACCGAGCAGTGCAACCAGCAGCGGCACGCCCATGAAGCCGGTATTGGGAAATGCGGCCACCAAAGCGCCAAAGGCGGCATCGTTCCAGCCGATGCGCCCGCGCCGTGTCACCAGCACCGCCAGCGCCACCATCACCAGCGCGCAAAACAGGTAGCTCAGCGCCAGCACCGGGTCCAGCAACTGTGCGATGGGCGTGCTGGCGCCAAAGCGGTACAGCATGCAGGGCAGCGCAAAAAACAAGACAAAGGTGTTCATGCCGGGAATGGCCGCCAGCGGCAGCAGCCCCCGACGTGCCGCCAGATAGCCGCACAAGACCAGCGCAAAAAAGGGAAACGTAACCGTTAAGGTGGCAAACATGGCGCCATTGTCCGGGCAAATGCAGGGAGCGCTGGCGCCGGCGCGGGGGGCTAAGATGCCCGGCTTATGTCCGAGAGCCCCCGAAACACCATGAACCTCGCCCAACAAGAGGCGGTCAATTACCTCCACGGGCCCTGCCTGGTGCTGGCCGGCGCCGGATCGGGCAAAACACGGGTGATCACCCACAAAATCGGGCGCTTGATTCAAATGGGCATGGCGCCGCAGCGCATTGCCGCCATCACCTTTACCAACAAGGCCGCAGCCGAAATGCGCGAACGCGCCAAGGGCCTGATTGGCAAAGCGGCCTCCGAAGTGCAAATCTGCACCTTCCACGCACTGGGCGTGCGCATGCTGCGCGCCAACGGCGCTGTGCTCGGCCTCAAGCCGCAATTCAGCATTTTGGACACCGACGATGTCACCAGCATCCTCAAAGACGCCGGGGGCAGCACCGATGCAGCCACTGCGCGCGCCTGGCAGTGGACCATCAGCGCCTGGAAAAGCGCGGGCCTGAATGCCGCCCAGGCACAAGCCCAAGCGACCAATGACAGTGAGCGGCACATCAGCGTGGTGATGGCGCGCTACGAAGAACGTCTCACGGCCTACCAAAGCGTGGACTTTGACGACCTGATCAGCCTGCCGCTCAAGCTGCTGCGTGAGCATGCAGACGTCCGTGCCCAGTGGCAATCGCGCATGGGCCATGTGCTGGTGGACGAATACCAGGACACCAATGCCACCCAGTACGAGATGCTCAAGCTCCTGGTGGGCTGCGAGCCCGATGGCAGCCGCGCCGCGCACTTAGAGGGCGACGCCCGCTTTACGGCCGTGGGCGACGACGACCAGTCGATTTATGGCTGGCGCGGCGCCACACTGGACAACCTCAAAAAACTTCCGGTGGACTTTCCCACGCTCAAAGTGGTGAAGCTGGAGCAAAACTACCGCTCCACCTCGGCGATTTTGCGTGCAGCCAACCATGTGATCGGCCCCAACCCCAAGCTGTTTCCCAAAAACCTGTGGAGCGATCTGGGCGAAGGCGAACCGGTGCGTGTGGTCGATGCCGACAACGAAGAGCATGAGGCCGAACGCGCCGTGGCACGCATCCAGAGCCTGCGCGTTGAGGGCACGCTGGCCCAGGCTGGTGCGCAGTACCGCGAATTCAAAGACTTCGCTGTGTTGTACCGCGCCAACCACCAGGCCAAGCCGTTCGAGAAAGCGCTGCGCAAGGCCAATATTCCCTACAAGGTCTCGGGTGGCCAAAGCTTTTTTGACCGCGCGGAGATTCGCGACCTGTGCGCCTGGTTCCGCCTGTGGGCCAACAACGACGACGACCCGGCCTTTCTGCGCGCCATCACCAACCCCAAGCGCGGTATCGGCCACCAAACCCTGGGCGCTTTGGGCGTGTTTGCCAGCCCGTACAAACTTAGCCTGTTTGAAGCCTTGTTTTCGTCCTCACTGGCGGCCGTACTGCCCAGCCGCGCGGTGGGCAGCTTGCATGAGTTCGGCCGCTATGTGAACGACTTGCAGTTTCGCGCCAGGCACACCCAGGGCGCTGAGGATGCCCGTGCATTTTTGGCCGACTGGCTCAAAGAGATTGGCTACGAAAAACACCTGCATGACGGCGAAGAAAGCGACAAAATCGCCGCCGCCAAATGGTCCAACGTGCTGGAGTTTTGCGATTGGATGGCACAGCGCTGCGGCGGTCAGATCGACGACACCGCTGGTGTGACCACCGCACGCGAAGTCAAAAATCTGCTCGAAGTCTCCCAAACCATCGCCCTGCTCTCCACCATCAGCGAGCGCGAAAACGACCAGAACGTCGTGACACTGTCGACCTTGCACGCAGCCAAAGGGCTGGAATGGCCGCATGTGATGCTGGTGGGCGTGACCGAAGGCATGCTGCCCTTCAAGTTGCGCGAACAGGCCGAAGGCAGCGAGGCCACAGCCCCGAGTGCCGCCAGCGCGCAAGAAGCGGGCGAGGCCCATTTGCAGGAAGAGCGCCGCCTGATGTACGTGGGCATCACCCGCGCGCAGCGCAGCCTGGCCGTGAGCTGGACCCGCAGGCGCAAAAAAGGCCGCGAGATGGTCGCAGCACTACCGAGTCGCTTTATCGCCGAAATGGCCTTGGACAAAACCACCGCCAAAGAAGACCCGCGCGAAAAGCTGCGGGCTTTGCGCGCGGAATTTGCGGCACGGGCCGCCGCCAATGCCAATGCAACGCCCTAAGCTAGGCGTGTGACCAGGAGACACCGGTCACCTTCATCGCCCCCATCTGGTCGAGCAAGGCATTGGTGTGTTGAACCAGGTCACCATGCTCCAGCGTCACGCTGACATGGATCGTCGCCTCGGTTGTCGAGGCCGTTTGCCCCAAGGCACGGATGTCAATCTCAGAATCGCGGAACAGGCGCTCTACGTCCTTGCGCACGTTGGCAGCGTCCTGGGGCGAGCACGTCAGGTCGAAATGCACTTGCGCCGATAAATGGTCATTGACGCCCATTTTGAGGTTGAGCAACTGGGCCACCTGGCGCAGCACGGTGTTGGCCAGCACCACCACCAGAGAGGCCCCGGCGGCCTCGGCCCAGCGGCCTATGCCGCACATGGCGCCCACCGCGGCGCAGCACCACAGCGTGGCGGCGGTATTGATGCCTTTGGTTTGCGCGCCGTCACGGTACAGCAGGCCGCCGCCGATAAACCCCACACCCACCACAATTTGCGCTGCCATGCGTACCGGCTCGGTATAGCCGTCAGCAGTTTTGGTCACCAGCATGAACAAGCAGGCGCCCAGACTCACCAAGGCGTTGGTTTTGAGATCGACCAGGCGCCGGTGCCATTGCCGCTCGACGCCAATCAGCGAGCCCAGCAACAAGGCCAAGCCCACGGCCGCGTAGAAATCTATTGTCATTGACGACCCTTAGAATGAACCATGCCTACCCCTCAAAAGCTCTTCGCTGGTCTGATCTTAGTGGTCTTGGCCGCATGCGCCGCCTTTGCCCTGTATGCGTACGCAGCGCTGCACTGGAGCTATTCACAAGGGGAGCGGGCTGGATTTTTGCAAAAAGTCTCCCACAAGGGCTGGATTTGTAAAACCTGGGAGGGTGAGCTTTCTTTGGTCGCATTGCCCGGCGCTGCGCCTGAAAAGTTCTTTTTCACCGTACGGGATGACGCTGTGGCGGCCCAAGTCAATGCCGCCGCAGGCAAGCGCGTGAGCCTCCACTACGAGCAGCACAAAGGGCTGCCCAGCTCCTGTTTCGGAGACACCGACTACTTCGTCGTAGGCGTGACAGAGATCCAATAATCTATGATGCCAGCCTTAAGTTGGCTGGCGGATCTAGATTGCAGGCACACATTGCACCCTTGCTTGCATATTAAATCCGTTATTGTATGCAAACATTGAAGGATAGAAGACCATGAGCAGTGTTAATGCTGTGTCGGCCCGAGCCACTGAGCAAGGTGTTTGGCGTGCGATGTTCACCGACCCCCGCAGCAAGGCCTTTGGCCGTTGGGTTGCTGTTATCAATTTTTGGATCTTCATTTCTTGCTTGACCTTGGCGCTGGAAACCGTAGAGCCCTACGCGACGGACCATGCCGATTGGTTCCGTGCGGTGGAGTACTTGGCGGTCGCGTTTTTCACGGTGGATTACCTGTCCAACCTGTATTTGGCCAGCAACCGCGTCAAGTACTTTTTTAGCTTTTGGGGCTTGGTAGACCTGATTTCTATTGTTCCCACCTACCTGGCGATTTTGAACCTGACCGCTTTGCAAGGCGGCAAGGTATTGCGACTGATGCGCGTAGTGCGGGTGCTGCGGGTGTTGAAAATGGCCAAGATGGCGGTTCAGAGCATTGCGGATTCTGTGAAGTCGTCCAACCCTATCGTCACCAACCTGCGGATTTATTTCATTGCCTTGTTTTCGGTGATGATGATTTCCAGCACCCTGATGTTCTACATGGAGGGCAGCTTGTACTCGGCTGAGCACATGGCTCAGGGCCAAGCGGCCCTGGACGCCCATTTATTGATCAACCCACTGCCCAAAGATGCATTGCCCGCCGATGCCAAGTTTTCGCCGGTGGACCCCATCAGTGGCAATGTGATTCCTGAAGACAAGCGTTTCTTCACCTCCATTCCTGCCGCCATGTGGTGGTGCATCGTGACCCTCACTACCACCGGTTACGGTGACATGTACCCCGTCACCTTCTGGGGCCGGGTCATCGGTGGCGCCACCATGTTGCTCGGCTTGGTGCTGTTTGGTATTTTGATGAACATCGTCGGCAAAACCATCATGGTGACCCTGTTCGGTGAACAACTCGACGACAAAGCGTCTCAGGCGGAGCACGAACCGTCGCGGGACAATGTGGTGCGCATGCTGACGCAACTCCAACTGATCAACGAGGGTCAGGCGACCGAGCTGAAGTCGCTGGGGGCTGAGGAATTCAAAGCCCGCGTGCAGCGCGTCACCAGCACCTAAAAGCGTCAGGGCGGCTAAGTCGCCAACCCACTCGCTCGCTGGGTTGGACGCGCGATCGCCGCCTGCAAAGCGCCAGGCTGCGCTTGCAACAAGGTAAAACACTCCCGCGCGCGGGTGATGCCGGTGTAAACCAACTCACGGGTCAGCACCCGTGCATCTGCGCCCGGCAACACCAGCGCCGTGTGCAAAAACTCCGAACCCTGGCATTTGTGCACGGTCATGGCAAAGGCGGTTTCCACCTGCGGCAGGCGGCTGCTGGCCACTGAGCGCAAGGTATCGCCGTCCAGAAAATACACCCGCAGTGCGGCGGCCGGGTCCAGCGCAGGCAGGGTGATGCCCACGTCGCCATTGAACACGCCGAGCTCCGCATCGTTGCGCGTGACCATGGCCGGACGCCCGACAAACCACTCGCCGCGCGGCTTGATCCATCCGGCCTGCGCCAGCGCCTGTTGCACGGCCAGGTTCAGGCTGCGGGTGCCCCATTCGCCCTCATGCACCGCGCACACCAGCCTGAAGCGGTCAAAGGCCTTGAGCACCGCGGTGGCCCAGGCCGTGTGGGCTGCTTGCGCGTCGCCCGAAGTGGCCGGGCCCGCCTGCACCAAGCGCAGGTAGTCGGCGTAGCAAGCTGCCGCCCCTGCACGCCCCTGCACCGCCAGTTGCACCACGGCTTGCACCTGGTGCACCGGGCTCGCCATCACCGTGCCTGCGGGGTCGTGGGCCAGGACCTGGGCCGCCAGCACGGCATCACCGGCGTTGACGGCCCGCGCCAAGGTGCCGATGTTTCCGCCAAACCGGCGGCTGTGGCGCAGCATCACGGTTTGCTGGGACAGCAGGTTCGAAAGCGCTTCGGAGCGATTGGCTGGAGCGATCCAGGCCGCGTCCAGCGTGCAACCGGTCAGTGCCTGCGCATACCGCGCAGTGTCGGCGTCGTATTGCGCCTGGCCCACGCCACGGCACAGGTCGCCCAACACCGCACCCGCCTCCACCGACGCGAGCTGGTCTTTGTCGCCCAGCAAAACCAGCGTGGCGCCGCTGGGCAGGGCTGCGAGCAGCGCCGCCATCATTTCCAGGTGGACCATGGACGCCTCGTCCACGATCACCACATCGACATCCAGCGGGTTGCCCGCATGAAAGCGCAGCTGCCGCGTGTGCGTGCGGGCACCCAGCAGCGAATGCAGCGTGCGCGCCGCACCCATGCGCTGGGCAAACGCAGCCAAGTCCAGGCCGGCGCGCCCGCTGAGCTCTTGCAAGGCACTGTCAATCGACTGGCGCAAGCGGGCCGCGGCCTTGCCGGTCGGTGCAGCGAGCGCCACACGCAATTGCTGCGGCTGTGGCGCCATGGCATAGAGCAGCGCCAGCAAGCGTGCGGCGGTATAGGTTTTCCCGGTGCCGGGGCCTCCGGTAATGACGGTGAGCTTGGCGCGCAAAGCCACCGCACAGGCCATTTTTTGCCAGTCCATGCCAGCCTCAGGCGTAGGGGTTTGCGCGCCCGGCACCGGGTCAAACAAACGGTCCAGCCACTTCCGCGCGGCAGCCTCATCGACCACGCTGCGTGCGGCGGTGCGCTGCGCCAGCGCGCGGGTGAGTTGCTGCTCCTGGAGCCAATAGCGGCGCAGGTAGAGCAACGGCGCATCCGGCGTACCCGCCAGCACCAGCGGCTGGCCTTGGTCGCTCTGCGCCGCGGCGACATGCGGCTCCATGCAGCGCACCAAGGCACTGGACTGCAGTTCGGCCACCCATGGCGCCACACTGGCAGGCAGGGACTGCCACAGCTGCTGCACAGGCCCTTGCGCGGCCTGCGGCCAATCCAGGGCCGCCTGGGGATTTGTTGCGATCGTGGCCAAGGGCAAGCAGGTGTGGCCCCGCCCTTCCATGTGGGCCAACAGGGCCGCACTGACCAAGAGCGCGGGGTGGGCATGGGGGTCCAGCTCCAGCAGCAGCGCGGCCAGGGCACTGTCGAGCCGTCGCAACCAGCCTGCGTCGGCCCAGCTGCGCAAGGTGGCGAGCACGGCGCGCGCAGCGTCCATGGCTGGGGTCTCGGTGCTGCTCATGCGGCGCCTGGCACCGGGGCCAGCATGTGTTCCAAAGCGTCGAGCAGCGCCAGATCCGGTGGCACCAGGCACACACCGCGCTCAGGACCGCGCACACCGCGCAAGTACAAATACACTGCGCCGCCCAATTGCCGCGCCGGGTCGTAGGCAGCGCCCAGACGCGCTTGCAACAAGCGGTGCAGGGCGAGCAGGTAAAGACTGGCTTGCACGTCGTAGCGGTGCTCGGCCATGGATTCGTTCAGCGCGGCTCGGCTGTAGGCCGCATCGTCGGGTCCGAGGTGGTTGGACTTGTAGTCCAGCACCCAATAGCGGCCCTGGTGTTCAAACACCAAGTCGGCAAAGCCCATCAACATGCCCTGGAGCTGCTGCTCGGCCAAAGCAGGGCGCGCCACGCCCGGCAGCACATGGGTGCGGCACAGGGCGTCGATGCGGCTGGAATCCATGCGCTGGGCTACCAGCCAAAACTCCATTTCGGCCAGCGTGGTGTCGAACTGGCACAAGGCAGCGCCTGGGCCTGGCAAGGGGGTGGTGAGCAGCTCGCCCATCCAAGTCACCAGAGCGTCCGCTTGCGTGCCAAAACCGGCGCGCTCACAGCGCTTGCGCAGCCGCTCTTGCAGCGCGGCTTGATCGGCCAATGCGAATTGCTCCGCTGCAAGCCATTCCAATTGCGCGTGCAGAAAGTTGCCAGTCTTGGCACCCCGAACAAAGCTGTGGGCGATGAAATCCACCTGCGGGTCGGCTTTCGGGTCGGCGTGCGTGGAGGCTTGCAGGCCTGGGACCCGCTGGGCCATCGTCTCGGTCTCTAGGGCGTCGCCTTCGTCATCGGCCGGCCTGATTTGCTGAATCGGCGAGAGCGCAGACGGCGCACTGTCGCCCAGGTTTTTGGCCATGCGGGAGAAGCTGCCCACAGTCCAATGGCGCTCAAAGCGGCCTGCGTAGGGCATGGCGTCGCGCAGGGGCGCGACCGCTGTAGAGTGCGCCAGCAGCGTGCGACTGTTGCCGGCATGGGCGGCCTGCAAGGCCATGTCTGGGCAGTCCTGCGCCAGGTTTTCCAAGGCAGCGCGCCAATCGGTTTTTGCGTCCGCGCCATCGCCACCCAGCAGATACGCCAGTGCGCTGTGGTGCGTGACGCAGGTGTCGCTGGTACCCGCCTTCAGCGCAGAAAAGCCCAGCCACACGCTGTGCTGGGCGCGGGTGAGTGCCACATACAACAAGCGCAGGTCTTCGCGCAGCCGGTCGGTGTCGGCCTGCGCCAATTGGGCGTCGCTGTACTGCAGCAGCAGCTGGCGCGTGCCGTCGGCCTCTTGCACATCCACAAAGCCGGTGCGCTGGCGCTCCTTGCTGCGAAAGCTGGTGGCAAAGGGCAGGCAGACCACCGGGTATTGCAGGCCCTTGCTCTTGTGGATGGTGACCACTTTGACCAAATCCGCGTCGCTTTCCAGCCGCAACACGTGGCTGTCGCTCTGGGCCCCCACGCCTGCGCGCTGCGCCAGCAACCAGCGCACCAGCGCGTGTTCGCCATCCATGTCGACGCTGGCGGTCTGCAAGAGCTCGGCCAAGTGCAAAAAGTTGGTCAAGCGCCGCTCGCCGTTGGGCGCCGCACGCCAGCGCGCCGTCAAGTCCAGCTGGTGCAAGGTTTGGCGCAGCATGGCCAGCACACCTTGGTTGCGCCAGACCGCGCGCAATTGGCGCAACTGTTCGCTGCGCTCGTCAAAGGCTTCGTCGTCGTGCGCCAGCCACGCCAGCGTGTCCAGGCCCAGCCCCAGCGTGGCGGTGGCCAGGCCGGCGCGCACCAGACGCACGTCTTGCGGGTTGGCCACGGCACGCAGCCAGTGCACCAGATCGGTCGCCTCCTGGCTTTCAAACACCGAGTCGCGGTCCGACAAATAGACCGAAGCCACGCCCCTGCGCTCCAGGGCGTGGCGCACCGCATCGGCCTCGGTACCGGTGCGCACCAGAATCGCAATGTCGGCAGCGCGCAGGCGTTGAAACCCCTCCTGCGCCTTGGCCCCCAGGCCGACAAAGCCGGTGTCCGCCGCGTTGAGCCAGGCCACGATTTGCGTGGCGCACAAGTCCGAAAAACGCGCGCGCATCTCAGCCGCAGTGTGCAGCTCCAGTTCGTGCACCAGCGCGACGGCGGGCAGGGCTGCGCCAGCTTGTACCAGTTGCCATTCGGGCGTTTTGGCCTGCACTTGCGAAAAAGGCAGCGGGTCGTCGTGCGCTGTTTTGTAGCCAAATGCACCGCCCGCATGCTGGCGCTCGGCGCGGGAAAACAGCTGGTTCACGGCGTCCACCAAAGCCGGCGTAGAGCGGAAATTGGTTTGCAGCGCATAGTGCCGCCCCTCCGTGGCGCGGCGGGCTTGCAAGTAGCTGTGGATGTCGGCACCCCGAAAGCCATAAATCGACTGCTTGGGGTCGCCAATCAAGAGCACCGCCGTTGCGGGGTCGTTGCGCGCCACCTGGTAGAGCTGGTCAAAGATTTGGTACTGCCGTGGCGAGGTGTCCTGAAACTCGTCAATCAGCGCCACAGGGTACTGCTGCTGCATGCGTGCGCGCAGGCGCTCGGCCCGGCGCTGTGGCTCGGGGTCTGCGTGGTGGTCGCTGTGCAGTGCGGCGTGCAAGCGCTCCTGCATATCGGCAAAGCCAAAACTGCCGCTTGCGCGCTTGCCCTGCAGCACCCGCGCGCGCACCCAACTGGCCGCATGCAGGCGCAGCGGAACACCGATTTCGGGCAGCGCTTTGCAAGCGGCTTGCAGGGTGGCGAACTCGGCAAACATGGCGGGAATTTCCAGCGGCGGGGCATCGGCTTTGCGGGCATCCAAGAGGCCGTCGGGCGTGAGCCGAGACCAACCGGTTTTCAAGTCTGGCACGTCTGTGCCCAAGCTGCCGTCGGCCCACGCCTTGAGCGTGGAGAGCCAAGGCGTGTAGTACCGCGCGCTCAAACGGCGGCCGTCCCAGTCTTTCTTGAAGCCCGTAGTTTGCCCGTCCACCCAATCCAGCATGGCCTGTGCGCGTTCGGGCCAACCCTGGCGCAGCTGCGCCAGGGCTTGTGCACGGGCCGCAAGCGCCTCTGCCAATACCTGCGAGAGCGGCTGTGCGGTGTCCGCCTCCGGTGTGGCCTGCGGCACCAGTTCGCGCATATCGGCCACCAGCGCATCGACATCGCGCCACACGGTAAGCACTTGCGTGAGCGCCGCTTCGGGCAAGGGATAGCAGCTTTGGCGCCAGTAGTCGTGCGCGGCTTCGGTGCGCAGGGCAGCTTCGTCGGCCACCAGGGTTTCGTCGAACAGGCTGCCGCTGTCAAAGGCATGTTCACGCAGCATGCGCTGGCACCAGGCATCAATCGTGAAGATGGCGGCCTCGTCCATGCTTTGGGCAGCAGTGTCCAGGAGCCAGGCCGCGTGCGTGCGTGCCTCGCCCACCGGATAGTCGGCCAGCAGCGTGGTCAGGAATGCGTCGTAGTGTTCATCGCTGCCTCCGCGGAAACAGCGTGCTGCTTGCAGCAGACGCGCGCGAATGCGATCCGACAACTCGCGCGTGGACGCACGGGTAAAGGTCATCACCAAAATTTCTGCAGGTCGCAGCGCGCGCTGGAATGCGTGGGCACCGCCGTGGCCCAGCACCAGGCGCAGGTAGAGCGCGGCAATCGTCCAGGTCTTGCCGGTGCCGGCACTGGCCTCGATCAGGCGGCTGCCCCACAGGTCCAGCTGCGCGGGCTGCAGGGGCTGGCTGGCGCTCATTCGTCCTCTCCCTCGCTGGCGTCGCCCGCCGCTTGCGGATGCAGCGTGGCTTTCACATGGTCGCGCTGCCAGTCCAAGAGCGGCTGGTAGATCGCCTGGGCCAAAGCAGCAAAGCGGCCATCGGCCGCCAGGTCCTCGAAGTTTGCAAAGACGCGCGCCATGCAGGCTTCTTCCAGGTCGCCACGGGTTTGCTCGTCGCCCTCGTATTGCTTGCGCGCATCGCGGTAGGCTTTGCCCGGATCGGCAATAGCCTGCTGCCATGCCAGTGCTGTTTTGGGTGGCAGCGGCAGCGGCGACTGCATGCCTTGCTGCCACAGCTGCAGCAGCTGCCCCAAGGTCTGGCGCGCGGGCTCCGGGGCCATGGCAGAGATTTCAATCACGCTGTCACGCCCCACCAGCACGCCCGTGGCTTGCACGCCGCAAGCGGCCGTGGCCAGGCTGCGCAACCAGGCACCCAGCAGTTGCAGGGGGCGTGGCTTCGCGCTGCGCTTCGCTGCGCACAAGCGGCTGGGCGAAAAGTCCAGCCAGGCTGTCTGTGCCTTGCCATCGGCATCGGGTACGGCATGGCGCAGGCCATCGACCCAGTCTTCCAGCGCCAGGCCATCCACCTCCACACGCACACTTTGGCGCGCGGCGTGGTGGGGAAAGCGGGCTTGCTGCGTGTGCCAGGCCTGCACCATGGCCGCGACGCCCGATTGCAATTTCTGCTGCTCCAAATCGCCCAGGCCTTGCATGGGCAAAGCACCCGCCCTGCGCAAATGGGCCAAGGCGCCCTGCACCTGCTCGGCCGCATCGGCGCTGCTGGCGACGCCTGCGGCCCGCGTGAACAAGTCTTGCACCAGCTGGTACTGGTCCAAAGCGTCCAAGGCAAAGCGCTCTTCGTCCAACACCTCGGCGTCGTCTTCGTCAAACACCACCAGCAAGCGCTGGCGGAAAAAGGCCTTGGCTGGTTTGCGCAAAAACTGCGTGAGTTGCTGCAGCGTGAGTGGCACCGTATTGGCGGCTGCCGACGCGGGCAGGCCTTGGCCCTCGGCGGCATCGGCGGCATCGGCGGCAGGCGCCTGGTGCATCGCGCGCCACTCGCTGGCAAAGCTGAACAGGGGGCTGCCCGCTTCAAAGTAGCGGCGGCTAAAAGGTTGCAGCGGATGCTCGGTGGTGCGGCTTTGAACCACCGCATCGCCCCAGCCGGCACGCAGGTAGTCGCGCAGCTGGGCCACCAGCACCGAGGCGGGCTGCTCCGCGTTGTCGCGCACACTGCGCCCGCTCCAGCTCACATACAGCATGCGCCGCGCCGACAGCACCGACTCGAGCATGAGCTGGCGGTCGTCATCGCGGCGCGAGCGGTCGCCGGGGCGGCCCACGCCGGGCAAGGCCATGAGGTCAAAGTCGCTGTGGGTACCACGCCGGGGGTAGTCGCCCTCGTTCATGCCCAAGAGGCACACCACCTCAAAGGGAATCGCGCGCATGGGCATCAAGGTGCAAAAGGTGATGCCCCCGGCGCGAAAACGCTGCTGCGCTTTGGGCATTTCCAGCGCTTGCAACCAGGCGGCACGCGCCACCGTGATGGGCACGGGCTGCACAAAACCGGCTTCTTCACACACCTGTTGCCAGGCGCGCAAACCATCCAAGAGCGCGGCCAGGGCCAAGCGGTCGGCCTCCGTTTCGGCGTGCACCATGTCGCCCAGCAGGGTTTGGCAATGCTCCACCCACTCGGCGGGCGTGGCGCGCGTGCTGGCCATCGACCACCAGCGCAGCAAAGCCTGCAGCAGGTGCGCCAACGAGCCCGCCAACTCCGCCTCCAGGCCACCGACTTCGGCATAGGGCTCTATGGTCTGCAAACCGGGCAGCGGGTCGTCCACCGTTTGGGCGCCACTGGCATAACCCAGCAGCATGCGTTGCAAGCCAAACCAGGCGCTGTTTTGCTCGCCACAGGCATCCAGCCCCAAGGCGCTGCGGTGCTCCGCGTTCAGGCCCCAGCGGATGCCTGCGCCCGCCATCCACTGTGTCAATCGGGGCAGCGACTCCGCTGCCAGGCCAAAGCGCGCCGCGACTGCGGGCACCTCGAGCAGGTCGATCAGCTCGCTCATGCGGCAGCGCTGCGTGGGCAGGCGCAAGAGCCACTCGACCGCAGCAATCAGCGGGCTGCTGGCCTGGGCGCTCATGTCGGCAATGTCGAAGGGGATGTAGCGCGCATCGCCGCGTTTGTACTGGCCAAACACCGCGCGAATGGCCGGGGCCAGCAGCTCGATGTCGGGCACCATGACGATGATGTCGCGCGGGTTCAAAGGCGCTTGGCCCGCGTGCTGCGGGGGCTGTGCCAGCGCCTGCAGCAACTGGTCTTGCAGCACCTCCAACTCGCGCACCGCGCTGTGGGCGCTGTGAAAGACGATGGAGCGGTCCTGCGCCGGGATCACATTGCACGGATGCTCTTGCAGCGGCATCAGGTCGCGGATGCGCATTTGCACCTGGTGCAGCAGCGGTGTGCGCTCTGATTCTTCTTCTTCGTCGAAGAGATCAATCTTGGCGAGCGCAAATTGCCGCTTGCTGTGTTCGGCGTCATCCACCGTGTCGAGCAGGCGCACAAAGTCCCGGCTCTGGCGGCCCCAGGCCGCTAGGAGCGGGTGGGCGTGGGCATGCATGTCTTGCAGCGGCAGGTGCGACAGCTCTTGGCCTTTGCGCAGCGGCTGACGTCTGCGCTGCGCATGCAGCAACTCGCGCCCGTCCATGATGTCGCCCCAGTAGTAGCGGCAGGGGTTGGGCAGGGCCAGGATCACCTGGCTGTGCGGTGCCAGCGCCGCCAGGGCTTGCAAGGTGGCTGCGGGCATGTGGCTCATGCCAAAGGCCGTGACCCGCTGGGCCACCGGCTGCGCCATGGTCTCGCCACGGGCCAGGTGCTGCAAAAACTGCTGGTGCAGGCGCGGGCGTATGCACTGCTGTTGCGCTGCGCTCAAGGTGGCGAGCAGCGCACGCCACAGCGCAGCTTGCCAGCGCTGGTCGTCGGCCAGCGCCTGGGGTGTGCCATTGGCCAGCAGCACATGGTCGTGCCCGGCGGCCCAGGCATTGAGCCAGTCGCTGCGGTAGTTTTGGTACTGGTCATAGAGGTCGGCCAGCGCATTGCACAGCTGCAGCAAGCGCGCGGGATCGTCGTCCTGCAAAAAGCCCGCCACCGGCGCAAACACCGGCTCGCCCAGCAGGCTGGGGAGCAACTCCATCAGGCGCCAGGCCATGGGCAGCTTGTCCAGGGGCGACTCGCTGGGCACGGCCTGCGCGCCCAGCACCTGGCGGTAGGTGCGCCACAAGAAGCGCGAAGGCAGCTCCACCCGCGTGGCCGCACACACGCCACCCCGGCGCGCCAGCTCCATCTTCAGCCACTCGGCCATGCCATTGCTTTGCACCAGGATGACTTCTTCCACCAGCGGCGGCAGCGGCGCGCGCTGCAACCACCCGGCCACCACCTCCACCAGGTTTTCAGCCCGGTTGCTGTGAAACGCCACGAAGCCCGGTTGCAGGCGGGGTGGGCGAGAGAGGGTGGAAGAGGACACGGAGGCAAAGGCGGTGAAAGTAGGGCAATTGTGAGGGTTGAGGCCTAGGTTTGCAGCGTGGACACGAACAAATTGCAGTGAGGCGCACCAGCGGCCAGGCAGCTACCATGAGCGCCAGCAACCAGCCCCCAAAGAGAAAATTTCTACTGATGAGCCGACTCTCCCTGACCCGCGACAAGATCTACAAAACCGTGGCGCGCCAGCTCCATGGCGTGGTGCCGTGCTGGCTGTGCGGCCAGCATGTGCTGCCGCAAGACGCCACGCTGGAGCACATCCGGCCCTTGAGCGAAGGTGGCAGCAGCCACCAGGACAACCTGGCCATCAGCCACGGCAAGTGCAACAACCAGCGACACGCCAAGGCGGCAATACCCGACTAAATCTGCGGAAAGAGTGGACGCGCAAAGCCATGCGCAATATACTGTGTATATAAACAGTATATGTGAATAAATGGCCGCCCAACAAGCCTTTGCCGCGTTTTCAGACCCCCGCCTGCCCGACGCGCAGGGGCTGGATGCGCTGCATTCTGACGTCTGGCGGGCCGACGCGCTGGCGCTGGCACCCCAGCGTACCGTGGCCACGGGAGAGGCTTTGCTCGACCTGCATTTACCCGGCGGAGGTTGGCCGGTCGGAGCTTTGACCGAGCTGCTGCAGGCACCGGGCGTGCACAACGAATGGCGCTTGCTGGCCCCGGCGCTGGCGCGCTGCGGCGCGGGGCCGGTGGTGCTGGTGGCGCCGCCGCACCTGCCTTTTGTGCCAGCCCTGGCCGTGCAAGGTTTGGCAGCGCAACGCCTGCTGTGCTTCAGTCTGCCCACAGGCCCCACGCCCAGCCACCGTGGCGGTTCAGCGCACAGCGCCAGCCTGCTGTGGGCTACCGAGCAGGCACTGCGCTGCGCGCCGGTGGACGCGGTGCTGGCCTGGCTGCCGCAGGCCCGCACCGAGCAGCTGCGCCGCTTGCACCTGGCGGCCGCCGAACACCACAAACTGCTGTTTGTCATGCGCAGCGAGCAAACCCACCAAGACGCGTCGCCCGCCGTGCTGCGCTTGCAGCTCTCGGTCGAGGCCGATGCCCGCCTGCGGGTGGATGTGCTCAAGCGCCGCGGCCCGCCCCTGGCAGAGCCCCTGCACTTGGCAGCCCGTGCGCCGGTGCTGCGCCAGTTGCTGGCCGTGGCAGGCTGATGGGCGTCCGGCCATGGCCCACAGCAGGGTACACATCCCCCCCATTACCAATGCCCTTGCGAGCACGGTGGGCAGCGCGACACAGGCAGCACAAGCGCCGCGCCACTGGCTGGCACTGCGCTTAGATCCGCTACCGCCCCACTCCGGCGCCGACAGCGCCAGCCGCTTGACCGACCCGCGGGTGGCGCTGGCCTGGCGCGCGCTGCAGCTCACACCCTGGGTGGCCGAGGTGGACGGCAGCCTGGTGCTCGAAACCTCTGCCAGCGAGCGCCTGTTTGGCGGGCGGCCCGCATTGCTGCACAAGTTGCTGACGCCCGCGCTGGGGCCGCTGGCCTGTGCGCAAGGGCCGACCGCACTGGCCGCGCTGGGCCGCTTGGCGCTTTGCCCGCCAGAGACGCAAGATGCGCAGGGCCTGCCCTTGCCCACCCACACCGTGCCGCTGGACGCACTGCCCTTGACGGCGCTGGCGGCGGCGCGGCGGCATCTGCCCACCCTGGAGCGCCTGGGCTGCCGCACCTGGGGGGAGCTGCGGGCCCTGCCGCGCGCCGGGCTCGCGCGCCGCTTTGGCGCCGAACTGGTGGCCGCGCTGGACCAGGCCTATGGCTTGCAGCCCGAGGTCTACCCCTGGCTGCGGCTGCCCGAGGTGTTTGAGGCGCCCCTGGAGTTGGCCGCACAGGTGGAATCGGCACCGGCCCTGCTGTTTGGTGCGCGCCGCTTGCTGGCCCAGCTGTTGGAGTGGCTGCGCGCACGCCAGCGCGGCGTGCTGGCGCTGGAGCTGCGCTGGGAGCTCGATGCGCGCCGCTCCAACGCGCTGCACACAGACGCCCACCACGACGCCAGCGGCTACGGCCGCCTGGAGCTGCGCACCGCCCAGGCCACGCAAGACATTCGCCACCTGGAGCGCCTGCTGGCCGAACAACTGGCGCGCGTGGTGCTGCCCGCACCGGTGCTTTATTTGCGCCTGCGCACCGTGTCGACCCAGCCGCTCTCGGGCGAGAGCCACAGCCTGCTGGTCGACAAGGTGCGCAGCGGCGACAGCCTGCACCACATGCTGGAGCGGGTGGCCGCCCGGCTGGGGGCCGCGCAGGTGCGCTGCGTCAGCACCCAGGCCGAGCACCGCCCCGAGCACATGCAGCACTGGCAGCCCACCGCAGACGCGGCAGCACCCGACACGAGCCACGCCGCTGTGGCGCCCGAGGGTGCGCTCTACCCCAGCTGGCTCCTGGCCGCACCGCAAAGCCTGGTAGTGCACGAGGCACAGCCCCAGTTCCACGGCCCGCTGACTTTGTTGGTGGGGCCGCAGCGCCTAGAGGCCGGATGGCTGGAGGGCGAGACACCCACTTTGCGCGACTATTTCATCGCCCGCAGCCAGCGCCACGGCCTGCTGTGGATTTACTGCGAACGGTTGAGCGGCGCGCGCGGCCACGCTGTGCCCGCTGCGCCTTCTGTGCCCAGCCAGTGGTATTTGCACGGCTTGTTTGCCTGAGTTCAGGCTGTCACACAGTCAGGCCGTCAGGCGGGCCAAGGCTTCCTGGTACTTGGCGGCTGTTTTTTGAATCACCGCGTCCGGCACGCGGGGTGCGGGCGGGGTTTTGTCCCAAGGCTTGCCGTCCACCAGCGCGCCTTCCAGCCAGTCGCGCACAAACTGCTTGTCGTAGCTGGGCGGGTTGGTACCCTCTTGGTAACTTTCCAGCGGCCAGAAGCGCGAAGAGTCGGGCGTAAGCACCTCGTCCATCAAGGTCAAGGTGCCGTCGGCGTCCAAGCCGAACTCGAACTTGGTGTCGGCAATGATGATGCCCTTGGTCAGCGCAAAGGCGGCTGCCGCTTCGTACAGCGCAATGCTCAGGTCGCGGATGCGGGTGGCCAGGTCGGCACCGATCATGGCCACGGTCTGCTCAAAGGTGATGTTTTCGTCATGGTCGCCCACCGCGGCCTTGGCCGCCGGGGTGTAAATCGGCGCAGGCAGCTTAGACGCATTGTGCAAGCCGGGCGGCAGGGCCACGCCGCAGACCGCGCCGTTGTGCTGGTATTCCTTCCAACCGCTGCCCGCCAGGTAGCCGCGCACCACGGCTTCTACGGGCAGGGGCTTCAAGCGTTTGACCAGCATGGAGCGGCCGCGCACCTGCGCGACTTCCTCCGGTGTGACCACGCTCTCAGGCGCATCGCCGGTCAGGTGGATGGGGCAAATATTGAGGCCGCCAGGCCCCAGCTTGTCAAACCAGAACAATGCCATTTGCGTCAGCAGTGCGCCTTTGCCCGGAATCGGCTCGCCCATGATCACGTCAAAGGCGCTGAGCCGGTCGCTGGCCACCATCAGAATGCGGTTGCTGCCCACCGCGTAGTTGTCGCGAACTTTGCCGCGGGCAAGCAGCGTGAGGGATTTAAGGGCAGAGGTGTGCAGGGCTGAAGTCATAGCCTGCAATTATCGCAAGTTCAAGCTTGCCAGGCGCAGGGTGCTGCGCCGCAGCACACGCGCTTACTGAACGACCTGCGCCAGCTCGCCCCGGCTGTACTTGGCGGCCACGACCGACAGGCTGTCGCCCTTGATCTTTGGGCCCTGGCCTTCGCAGCCGAACTCAAGAAAGCGCTGCTTGCAAAGCTGTTTGGCGGCTTCACGGGCGGGCCTGAGCCATTCGCGGGCATCGAACTTGTCGGGGTTTTCCGCCAAAAACTTGCGGCAGGCCGCCGTCATGGCCAGGCGGATGTCGGTGTCGATGTTGATTTTGCGCACGCCGAATTGAATGGCTTTTTGGATCTCTTCCACCGGCACACCGTAGGTTTCTTTCATCTTGCCGCCGTACTGGTTGATCAGGGCCAGCAAGTCCTGCGGCACGCTGCTCGAGCCATGCATCACCAGGTGGGTGTTGGGCAGGCGGCGGTTGATTTCCTTGATGCGCTCAATGGCCAGAATGTCGCCGGTGGGCTTGCGCGTGAACTTGTAGGCGCCGTGGCTGGTGCCAATGGCAATGGCGAGCGCGTCGAGCTGGGTGCGTTGGACAAAGTCGGCCGCCTGCTCGGGGTCGGTCAGGAGTTGGTCCATGGTCATGGTGGCGTCGGTGCCGTGACCGTCTTCTTTGTCGCCTTTCATGGTCTCCAAGGAGCCCAGACAGCCCAGTTCGCCTTCGACCGTCACACCCCGGGCGTGGGCCATGGCCACCACTTTTTGGGTCACGTCCACGTTGTACTCGTAGCTGGCGATGGTCTTGCCGTCGGCCTCCAAGCTGCCGTCCATCATGACCGAGCTAAAGCCCAGGTCGATTGCGCCTTGGCACACCGCGGGGCTTTGGCCATGGTCCTGGTGCATCACCAGGGGCACCTTGGGATAGGCTTCAACCGCTGCGGCAACCAGATGCTTGATGAACACTTCCCCTGCGTACTTGCGCGCACCCGCACTGGCCTGCAGGATCACCGGAGCACCCACCTCGGTGGCAGCCTCCATGACGGCCTGGATTTGCTCCAGGTTGTTGACGTTGAAAGCGGGGATGCCATAGCCCTGGAGGGCGGCATGGTCTAACAATTCGCGCAGGGAAACGAGTGCCATAAAGATTCTCCGAGGGTTGGTAACTGCTTGGTAACTATAAAGCGAGCGGATTCTAGCCTCAGATATTCACCCCCCGGGCCCCGCTGGCGGGACCAGCCCCCTCCAAGACTTCAGGCCACGCGGCAAATTTTGAGCATATTGGTACCCCCCGGCGCACCCATCGGTTCGCCGCAGGTAATCGCGTACACGTCACCCGAGGCAACGATGCCCAGGGCCTTGAGTTGCTGTTCCGCATCGCGCAAGGCGTTGTCGCGGTCGGCCACTGCGCCCATCAACAAGGGACGCACATTGCGGTACAGGGTCATCTTGCGTTGGCTCACCACTTTGGGCGTGATGGCGTAAATCGGCACCTGAATCAGGTGGCGGCTCATCCACAACGCGGTCGATCCGCTGTCGCTCATGGCCACAATCGCTTTGGCACCCATGTGGTGGGCGGTGAACAGCGCACCCATGGCAATCGCCTGGTCGATGCGGGCAAAGGTCTTGCCAATAAAGTCGGCATCCAGCTTGGAGTCCTCGCCACTTTCGGCGGCCAGGCAGATTTGCGCCATTTCCTTGACCGTTTCCAGCGGGTATTTGCCTGCTGCGGTTTCTGCCGACAGCATGACCGCGTCGGTGCCGTCAAGCACGGCATTGGCCACGTCGCTCACTTCGGCGCGGGTGGGCACCGGGTTGGTGATCATGGACTCCATCATCTGGGTGGCAGTAATCACCACCTTGTCGTGCTCGCGGGCCAGCTTGATCATGCGCTTTTGCAGCGCAGGCACTGCGGCGTTGCCCACTTCGACGGCCAGGTCACCGCGCGCCACCATGATGCCGTCGCTGGCCAGCAAAATTTCCAGCAACTTGGGGATGGCCTCGGCACGCTCGATTTTGGCAATCAGGCCCGGCTTGTGGTTGAAGGGCTCGGCGGCCACGTTGCACAGCTGACGCGCCATTTCCATGTCGGTGGCATTTTTTGGAAAGCTCACCGCCACATAGTCCGCCTGAAAGCTCATGGCCGTGCGGATGTCTTCCATGTCTTTGGCCGTCAGCGCCGGGGCGGTCAGGCCACCACCTTGCTTGTTGATGCCTTTGTTGTTGGACAGTTCGCCACCGAGCTTGACGGTGGTGTGCACTTGCTGGCCCACCACGGCATCCACCGTGATCACGATCAGGCCGTCGTTGAGCAAGAGCACATCACCGGCTTTCACCTCGTCGGGCAGGGCCTTGTAGTCCAGGCCCACCGCGTTGATGTCACCGAGCTCGGTGCGCGCTGCGTCGAGCACAAACTTCTGGCCTTGCTCCAAAAACACCTTGCCTTCGGCAAATTTGCCCACGCGAATTTTGGGGCCCTGCAAGTCAGCCATGATGGCCACTTCACGGCCTGCACGCTGGGCGGCCTCGCGCACCAAGCGGGCGCGGTCAATGTGGTCTTGCGCTTTGCCGTGGCTGAAGTTCAGCCGCACCACATCGACTCCGGCGCGGATCAGCGCCTCGAGCATCTCCGGGTCGCTGGAGGCGGGGCCCAGGGTGGCAACAATTTTGGTGGCGCGACGGGTCATGCGGGTGTCTCCTGAATCTGCTCTTGTAGGGGGAGCGGGCATTCTCACACGCCAGACCCGCTAAAAGTTACAACTCTGCGTCAGCCGCCAACACGCGTTCAATGACCCCACCACCCAGGCACACCTCGCCGTCGTACAGCACGGCGGATTGGCCGGGCGTGACCGCCCACTGCGCTTGCGCAAACTGCAGGGCAAAGGCCGCATCCTCTTGCGCAGAATTCTTTAACGGCAGGTCTGTCAGCGCACAGGAGCTGTCGCTCTGGCGGTAGCGGGTTTTGGCTGCAAGGCTGGGACTGCTTGAGCTTGGGCCGTTGGAGGGCGCGCTGCCCGCGACCCAACTGGCGTCCAGGGCACTCAAGGTGTGCGAAAGCAGCCACGGGTGGTCATGGCCCTGCACCACCCACAAGGTGTTGGTCTGCAGGTCTTTGCGGGCCACAAACCAGGGGGCGTGCTCGCCGCCCCCTTTTTGCGCACCCCGCGCTTTGAGGCCGCCAATGCCCAGGCCCTGGCGCTGCCCCAGGGTGTAGAAGGACAGGCCCACGTGCTGGCCGATGGTTTGGCCCTTGGGGTTTTTGATGGGACCCGGCGCCATGGCGATGTAGCGGTTCAAAAACTCGCGGAACGGGCGCTCGCCGATAAAGCAAATGCCAGTCGAGTCTTTTTTCTTGGCATTGGGCAAACCGATTTCATCGGCAATGCGGCGCACCTCGGTCTTGTGCAACTCGCCCACCGGGAACAAGGTCTTGGACAACTGCGCCTGGTTCAAGCGGTGCAAAAAGTAACTCTGGTCTTTGGCCGGGTCCAGCCCTTTAAGCAACTCATACAGGCCCGTGGCCGCATTCAGACGAACGCGGGCGTAGTGCCCGGTGGCGATTTTTTCGGCGCCCAGGCGCAGCGCGTGGTCCAAAAAAGCTTTGAACTTGATTTCGGCATTGCACAAGATGTCGGGGTTGGGTGTACGCCCCGCCTGGTACTCGCGCACAAACTCGGCAAACACGCGGTCTTTGTAATCGGCCGCAAAGTTGACGTGCTCGATCTCAATACCCAGCACATCGGCCACGGCTGCGGCGTCGACAAAATCGATATTGGAGGTGCAGTAGCCGGGATCAGAAGTGGGGTTGTCGGCGTCCGCTGGGCGGTCGTCGTCCTCCCAGTTTTTCATGAAGATGCCCACCACCTCATGGCCTTGTTTTTTCAGCAAATAGGCCGTGACCGCCGAGTCCACGCCGCCGCTCAAGCCCACCACAATGCGTTGCTTTTTTCCGGACGGTACGGCAATGGAGTTCATGCGTGCGATTTTAGGCCGTGGGCCCTGTAGCACCGCTCAGCGGCCGCGGTAGATGCTCGCGTCGGTGGTGACGAGTTCCAGGGGGTAGCGCTTGCCCGCCAGATAGTCTTCCATGCACTGCACCACCAGCGGGCTGCGGTGCAGGGCCTGGCTGGCGCGAATCTCGTCGGGCGTGAGCCACAGGGCGCGCACGATGCCGTAGTCCAGTCGGCGCCCCCTCTGCAGTGCGCCGAGTTGGCCGCAAAAGGCGAAGCGCAAATAGGTGATGTCCTCGCCCTTGGGTCGCGAGGCACTGGGGGCGCGCTCAAACCGTGAGAGGTAAATGCCGACCAGCGCTGTGGGGGTGAAGGCGTAGGCTGTTTCTTCGAGTGTTTCGCGGGCGCAGGCCTCTTGCGGCGATTCGCCAGGATCCAAATGACCGGCCGGGTTGTTCAGGCGCAGGCCTTCGGGCGTGTGTTCTTCCACCAGCAGAAATTTGCCTTGGTGCTCCACCACGGCAGCAACGGTGGCACTGGGTTTCCAGCGATGGGTCGCCATCAACTGGCCTCGGTCTGCGGGCCTTCAGCGGCGCGCTCGGCGTATCGGTTAAAGCGCCAGGCATGGGACTCCAGGGTGATGCGCCGCCAGGTGCCGCGCTTTTCGGCGGGCGTCATTTGTGGCCAGTGCTGCACTTCCCAAAAACTACGGCCGCAGCCTTTGCACTCTTCGTCACCCTGGCTGGTCGAACAAATCGCAATGCAAGGCGTGTCGGGCGTGCTGGCGTACCAGTCCATCCAAGCGGCATGGGCTTTGGCGGGCATGCTGGCCTCGTCGGCCTCGGACTCATGGCAGTACACCATCAGGGCATAGACCTCGGCCAGCGCGCGGGTGGCCGCAGGTAGCGATACACCATCGGGCGAAGGCTCTTTGCTGCGCCAGTAGTTGATGGCCGACTCGATGTCGGTGATGTGTATGCCTGCCATGGGGACCTTGAATGAAGAGGCGCGATGATAGCGGCCTCAAGGACAGGCACCCCGACCCCGGGCTAACCCCCTAGTTTCCCAAAGGGCAAGCCCGCCATGGCTACCATCGGCGATTTTTCACCCCCTGCTCACAGAAAGTTGCTTGCGATGGACATGTTTTCCCCCCCCTGGTGGTCGGCGCTCTTGTCGATCGTGCTAATCGACCTGGTGCTGGCCGGGGACAACGCCATCTTGATTGCCTTGGCTGCGCGCAATTTGCCCGCCCAACTCAAAACCAAAGCGATCATGTGGGGCACCGTGGGCGCAATCGTGGTGCGCTCGGTCATGACGGTGGGCGTGGTGTGGTTGCTCCAAATTCCGGGCCTGATGCTGGTTGGTGGCCTGGGCTTGCTGTGGATTGCCTACCAATTGCTGGCCGACCAGGGCAGTGAGGACGAACACGGTGAAGGTGCGAGCACCTTCTGGGGCGCCATGAAAACCATCATCGTGGCCGATGCGCTGATGGGTGTTGACAACGTTCTCGGCGTGGCCGGCGCGGCGCATGGTGCGTTTGACCTGGTCATCATCGGCCTGCTGCTGAGCGTGCCGATTGTGGTGTTTGGCAGCGGCATCGTGCTCAAACTGGTGGAGCGCTTTCCCATCATCATCTCCCTGGGGGCCGCGGTGCTGGCCTTTACTGCGGCGCATATGCTGGTGTCCGAACCCATGCTCATGGACTATGTGGGCAATGCCAAAGCAGGGCTGACGCAGTCGCAGCAGATGGTGCACTGGGGCATTTACGGCGTGTGCATTGTGGGAGTACTGCTCGCTGGCCGCTGGCGCCAGGCGCGGGCCGCAGCCGCGCAAGACTGATCTGCCTCAAGGCCTCTGCACGGGCGGGCGTTTGCGGCCCGTTGCGAGCGCAGGCGCGCGCTATGCTCAAAGCCCTATGAAAATTCTCGCTAAATGGCTTTTGAACGCCGCGGTACTCTTGGCAATCGCCCACCTGTACCACGGCGTGCACATCAGCAGCTTCGGCGCAGCCATGCTGGCCGCTTTGGTGGTGGGTCTGTTCAATGCGCTGCTACGACCGGTGTTGGTGGTGCTGACGTTCCCGGTGACGGTGCTGTCGCTGGGGCTGTTTTTGTTTGTCATCAACGCCCTGATGTTTTGGGGTGCCGCCACGGTGCTGGAGGGTTTTGAGGTGGATGGCTTTGGCGCCGCGCTGCTGGGCTCGCTCATGTACACCGCCATCGGCATGGTGATCAATTTAGCGTTGGAGCGCTTGTTCCCGAACTAGCTGGGCCACTTCGCGGGCCCGGGTGTCCACGATGGCGGCTTCCACATAGTCCGGGCCCATCGCGCCCCACTGACCGGTGCGCACCAGGTCTTGTGCAGCGCGCAAACGCCCCAGGGCAGCGGTCAAATCCTGCTCCAACCAATCCGCCTGCGCCTGGGCGCGCACTGCGGCAACATTGCGTCCCTGGGCCTCGCAGGCACTGGCCATCAGGCGCCACGCTGTGATGTCACGCGGGTGGCTCGCTACCCACTCGCGCAAGCGCTCTGCGGCCGAAGCCACCGCCTTCGCCTGCCCGGTTCGAATCTGGGCGTCCGACAGCAGCAACACACGGGCTCGCTGCCAGACGCTGGAGACGCCACCTGCGTTGTCCGACAGCACGGCGGTCGCACGGCTTGCATCGCCTTGGCCCAAGGCCATCTCGGCCTCCAGCAGGAGAGCCACACTGGCGTCCGCCCCTTGGCGCTGAAGGAGTTGTTTCAATTGCACGCACAGCGCCTGGGCCGATGCAAAGTCACCCAACTTGAACGCGGCAAACGTGGCTCCATACAGGGTTGCGGCCTGTGCCGCGACGGGCTTGGCTGACAGTTGCGCTGGCTCCGCATCGGTTTGCCACACCCGCAGGGCATCCACGCCCGGGTTGGCAAGCACTTTGGCGCGCGAAGCGACCATGGGGGGGTCGAAGTCCCTCTTGGACGCCGCATTGCGCTGCGGCACAGCGGTGGAAACCAGTGCGCCCGCGCGGTTTTGCATGTCGGAGATCCGCTCGGTGGTCAGCGGATGGCTGCGCAAGTAGGGAAAGCCGCCACTGTCGTTGAGCCGGTTGGCCTGCTGCAACTTTTCGAACATGGACACAAACCCTTGCGGCGCAAAGCCCGCTTGGGTCGAGACCGCAAAACCAATGCGGTCGGCCTCACGCTCCATATCGCGCGAGTAGTTCAGCTGGCTTTGGGCGGCGACCGCTTGCCCGCCCGTAATCAGGGCGCTCGCAGCCTGTCCGTTGGCGCTGTTTTTGCTCGCGGCCAGCACGCCCAAAATCATTGCGCCCATGACCCAGGGGTCCTGCGCGGCCTGATGGGCCATGTTGCGCGCAATGTGGCGCTGCGTCACGTGGCTGAGCTCATGGCCCAGCACCGAGGCCAGTTCGTCGCGGTTGCTTACCACCGCGAGCAAGCCCAGATGCACCCCAAAGTAGCCGCCGGGCAGTGCAAATGCGTTGACCGAGCGGTCGCGCCCGAGCAGCAGTTCCCATGCAAAGCTATCGGCGAGCTCGGGCGACATTTCGCCGCGCGCCTTGGATGCGGCCATCAAGGGCTGCCAAATGCTTTGCAGATAGTCCATGCTGACCGGGTCGTCCACAAAGTCCGGATCCCGGTACAGGCTGCGAACAATCCGATCGCCCAGCCGGCGCTCGGCGGCGGGGGACATTTCAGCGCCGTCACCCAAATGCGGCAAGGTGTTGGCAGGTACCGGCTCGGCGGCGACCGAGGTCTGTGCCATCCACACCATCGGCAGACACAAGCAGGCCAGCGCAAGCGCCGTGGGCCGCAACCAGCGCTTTGCGCGTTGCGGCCTGTCTGTGCGGTGTGCGCTCGAAGCTGAGTCTGTCAATGCCATATCCCCCATGATGCACGCTTACGGTGAAGGCCTGGTAAACCGGGGGCGTCGCGGCCCGCCGTATGATCTTCGCTATGAACCAACTCACGCATTTTGACTCCCAAGGCCTGGCCCACATGGTGGACGTGGCCGACAAAGCCAACACCAAACGGGTGGCCATCGCCACCGGACGCATCGAAATGCTGGCCAGCACGCGCACCTTGATTGAAGCCGGTACCGCCAAAAAAGGCGACGTGCTGGGTGTGGCCCGTATCGCCGCCATCATGGCGGCCAAAAAAACCAGCGAACTGGTTCCCCTGTGCCACCCGATTGCGCTCACCCGCGTGGCGGTGGAGTTTGTGATCGCCCGGCACGATGTCGATGGCTTTGATGGTGTGCGTTGCACCGCCGCCGCCGAGACCGTAGGCCCCACCGGCGTGGAGATGGAAGCCCTGACCGCGGTGCAAGTCGCCCTGCTCACCATTTACGACATGTGCAAGGCCGTCGACCGGGGCATGGCCATGAACGGTATCACCCTGCGCGAAAAGCACGGGGGCAAGAGCGGGAGTTTTGTGGCGGGTTAAACGCCCGCTGAGCGCATTTGTCTGCTGCGCTGCCCTAAACCCCGAAAAAACGGGCGCGCCTCATCCGGTCAGGAGTCCTGCCGAATAAAGCGCCTGCCCCATCAATACCGCTTGGCTGTTTCGAAGAGGTAATCGTGGGTCTTCCATGAATAATCGAATGTTCGGTACCCCAGACTGATCACCCGGTAGGGCGTCACCGTCCCGCTTGTTGCAGGCAGCCCCGTAGTCGGATCCATGGTGCTGTACTGCATTTCAACAGGTACACCATCTGCGCCCAGCTGCGGATAGAGGGTGCCGGACGTCAGGCCCCTGCCTACGCCGTCGCCTGGCGTCGCACGGGGGCCTTGCGCCAATTGCAAGGAGGTGTTGATACTGCCGATCTCAACGCTGTTCATGACCTGGCCCGTCCACGAGAGGTACTTTGATGTCTCACTGGCCACAGGTCTGAAGGCCTCAAACGGTGACACGGCTGAGGTGGGCTGCGCCATGGCGGCGACCAGACTGGCAGTTCCCACCATGTCCAAATTGACCCAGTTGTCTAGGTGCGCCTTGGTCAGGTCTGGCGCCGAGGTCAGCAGGCGTTTTGCAAACGTGAAAGTGGGCGTGGTCTGGTTGTTGTAGTACAGGCGGAATGTGTATTCGGTGCCGACCGTCATCAAGGCCGCTGTGTTGTATGGCAAATTGTTCCCGCCCCAAACACACTGCTGCGAGACCTGGCCTGCACTGTTGGCGGGGCAGGCCACGGTGGCGGCGGGCGTGATGAGGGTGGGTGCCGTCGCCGGTGTAGTGATAGGGACCCAATTGGTCTGACCGATCCAATTGAGTGAGCAGTTGACCGGGGCCACAGGCGTCCAGGTGTTGTTGACGAGTTGCGGGGTCACACCACAACGGGGCTGACCCGCGGCCGGGATTGCGGCATTGGGCAATGCGCCTTGCATATTGCTGTAGTCAAAATAGTCCTGGCCTTTTTGCATCGGGGGAATGTAGACCAGCCCTGCATCGGGCAAGCCGGGGCCGTTGACCTTCACCGCCGTCAGCACCTTGCCATCCGACAGGACAGTGCCCGGACCATTGGCATCGATCAGCGGCAAAAATGCCGACTGGTACTTGACGCGCAGTTCGCTGGTACTGCGCGTCGTGTTGCCTCCGCCGACCAAGGGGATCGTGGTGAATTTGCGGGTACCCACCAACAGGCTGACATCCGCCGGGTGCTGGTTTCCAACGTTGTACCAACCTCCTGCCGTCACCGTGGACCAGGTCGGGTCCTGCATGGCGCTGACAATGAAGTTGCCCTTGCGGTCATAACGGTCCACGTAGGTGAAGTTGATCTTGGCGTATTTCTGGTTGTTGTTGGCAACAAAATAATCGATCACGTTCATGCCGACGATGCGCGCCGTTTTGGTCATGGAGCCATCGGTCAGCATGCCAAAGTAATTCTGTCCGAAGGTATACCCGTTGTTCAAAAAGCTCACGCTCGGCGCGCCCGACAGCGGGGTGCAGAGTGCGTTAACAGCGCTTGCATTGGGAATGTATTGGTTTGTGGAGTCCACCGTTATCACCCGTGCGGTGGATGTCAAATTGAAACACTTGGCAAAGTCACTGATGAACTGCGTGGCAAACAAGTTCAGGTTGCTCGGGCTTGCAGAGAAGAAATAGAGGCCGGTCAGGCCCTCTTGGCTGCTGACGCTGCAAGTGCCGCCCGTGGGCGCAAACGTGGTCAACTTGCTTTGGCTGCTGAGTCCCGAGGGCGCAGAGGTGATTGTGATATTGATCGGAGTGGTTCCCGCGGGCACCAAATAGGGGAAGCTGGTGACAGTGGTCGTGCCAATCACGGCAGAGCTGGTGGCCGAGGTGGAAACCAAATTCAAGCAGCGTCCATTGAATGCCGCTGTGTTCAATACCTTGGAGGTTTTGGACGGGGTGCTTGTGCCCACATTGAGCGCATAGTATTCGGTCATCAAATTGATGACGCCATTCACGCCGCCCGAGGCGTCCACCCAATTTCTCAGGCTCAGCGACGAGTAGTTGCTCGACTTGTAAAAGGCATTCATGTTGTTCGCAACAACCGAGAAATTCACCACAGAACTGGCCTGCAGAATCTGGTTTTTGAGGTCTGTGGAATCGAGTTTTCCGTCAGCCGCCAGGTCCGCTTCGAAGTCATTGACGAATTGATTGACGCCCGAGCCATTGGCCCCGATCTGCATGACCAGGGCGGAAACAGCCAACAGCATGGTGTCGCCGTCGGTCGGGGGTGAAACCAAGGAACTGCTGGCAATATTGGCGATGTTCAGGTCGGCAAACGAGGTGAAGTTTGCAATGATCGCCGCGGGAATATTGAACGCAGCGAGCACTTCCTGTTCGGCTTGCACCCGGGCGGCCTTGAATTGGGCGGTGGTGAGCGTGCAGGCGGTTGAAGCTGTGGTGCTGTTGGCCGGCACGGGGCAATTGGCACGTGCCAAACTGATGGTGCGAGCCCGGGCCAAATGGGTCAGGATATTCACATTCATGGCCGTGCCACCCTTCAGGTCGACCACGCCTTGCAGAGTGATGTAATCCGATGATCGGCTGCCTGAAATTTCGTTGAAGTAATACCCTTGGACGTTGGTCTGCACGAATTGGTCCGTGGCGCCGTCAAAAACGACGCCGCTGATATCGACGTAGCCCTTGTCATCCGTTTTCACAACGAAATCTTTGCCGGTGGGGTAAAGAATGCCTTTTCTAAGCGTACCGACCGCCGTGGCAGCCGTGGTGAACGTCAGCGGGGAAATATCGACCTGCGATCCGGTCATGAAAGGACCTTTGGCCGCACTGAAGCCCGCCACTGAAATGTCGCCGTTGGACATCACGGTGGGTACCGGGCCACCGCCGCTGTCGCACGCATTGACCAGGAATGCGAGGCACAAAATCAACATATATTTCATAAATTTCCCCAAAATTCGTGTTTTTCAACTTTTCGAGGGGCTTTTTAACAGATCTGTAGGAATTTTCAAGCACGCTGAGCGCAGCAGGGCTCCGTGTTGAAAACCGCCTTTGGCGATGCAGCGGCAATGGCTGGAGTGCGACGAATGCGCTTTAATAGGGCTCATGCAAGCGCTAATTTTTACCGGTCGCCGTAGGCCCTGCACCCAGCGCGGGAAGGTTTTGCTGCGTGGAATAGCAGGGCTCATCAGTGCCTGCGCCGTGGCCACCAGCGCCTTGGCTTACCAACCCGCAGGCAAATTCAAGACCGAAGAACAGGCGCGCAAATACTGTCCCAACGACCAGGTGGTGCGGGTCGACCTGGCCACCCGGCGCTTTTATCCCAAGGGGCACTTTTTGTATGGTGTGGTCAGCGGCGCTACTTTTGAATGCCTGCGCGAGGCGCTGCAAGAGGGCAACGTGCCAGGCTGAAGCGGCCGTAATGGCGCTCGCCTAGGGGCGTGCCTTGGCCCAACTGCTGTAGTCGGCGGGGTAAGCCGCCTCAAAGCGCTTGGCATAGAAAGCGACATCCGCGTCGTTGCCCTGCATTTGGGCGCTTTGAAGCAGCTTTTGCACCACCATGGGCTCGGGCGAAAAATGCAGCAAATCGGTGGCCAGCGATTGCAGATAGGCGGCATTGGCCGGGGTCACGGGCGTCACCGCCAACTGGGCAAAGTCCACCTGGTCTCCAAACACCAAAACCTCGCGCATTTGTGCCCAGCTCTGCTCTCGAAACTGGGGCGCACGCTGCTCTGGCGGCAAATACGGTTGGCTTACGCGCCAGTAACTCCAGAACGCTATCGCGCAGAGCGCGCCAATGAAGGCACCGGCCGCCATGGCGGGCAGTCCCCAGCGCCGGGCGGGCGCGCCCGCTTCAAGCGGCGCGTTGGCTGGGTCACTCCAGAGATGCACCAGCCACACGCACAGCAAGGCCGCCACCTGGAACTGGGCGTACCACAGCGGGTACTCCAGCAAGCTGTGCACACCGACCACGGCCAGTACCGCCCAGGCCAATTGGCGCTCGGGCCGCGTCTCGCGCAGGGGGTGACGACGCCATACCCAAACCCCCACAACACCACACAAAAATACGGCAGCCGGCACGCCGAGTTCCACCGCCAGATGCAAGGGCAGGTTGTGCGCGTTGTCCAGCAGTTCACAAAACCGCAACCCGGCCCAGGGCGCGTCGAACAGGGTGATGAAGTGCGCATAACCCAACTCACCCCAGCCCCAACCCCACAGCGGCTTTTGTGCGATCAGGTAGAGCACATTGCGCCACAGGTTCAAGCGGCTGTTGCATTGCGCAGCGCTTTCGGGCCAGCGTTCCAGGGCGCCGTGCGCCATGCCGATGCCATAGGGCAAAGCCAGCGCCGCCAGCAGGTACACCAATGGGATGGCCGCAAGCAGCCAAAACCCGGTCTTTCTAAGCTCTGCGTCCGTGCTTGCTGCAGGCAACCAAAAGACACCCAGCACGGCCAGCAGCACCAGTTGCAGCATGCCGGTGCGCGAGCCCGAGGCGGCAACGGCCGTCACCAGTACCACCGCCAGAGCCGCTGCCAGCAGCATCCCTGTGCGACGCCACCGGGCAAAGTACGCGGGCTGAATCACCCACCACCCCAAGGCCGCCAAGCCCATGGAGCACAGGGTCGAAAACTGGTTGCGTTGGCGCAGATTGCCAAAGGCCTGGCCCAGCCCGGGCTGATTCACCCAAGGGCTCCAGTGCTGGCTGACATCGAAGTACTGCAGCAAACCCAGCATGGCGTTCGCGCTGGCCGCCAGCAGCCAGGCTGTGGCCACGACCCGCATCCGTTGCTGGGGTGTTTGACCGATCAGTGACCAGCCCATCAGCGCCACGGCGGTGCAGGCCCAGGCAAACAGGAAAGGCATCACGGCGGCGTTGGGGCCACTGGTAAACGGGTTCAGCCAGGGGGCTACCAACAAGGGCAACACCGTCCATGGCAGCACTGCAGCGGGTGCACTCGACGCTTCTGAACTCATGTTTCGCAATGCAGGCCGCAGGCCGTGGTCAGGGGACGAAATAACGTGGTCGTCATCGGACGGGGTTTGCTCACTAAAAGGTTAACGCTTCATTGTCGACCAGAGGACCGCCAATGCGCATAGTCCTGCGGGAGGATGGCCTGGTATCGCGCTTCATAGAGGCGCGCTTCGTCCACACGGCCCAAGAGCTTGAGGGCGGCGATTGCGCGTTCAAGGGCCAGCGGGGTCACACGGTTTCGCAGAGAGTCAAGCGCCAGGTCCAGCATGTTCTGTGCATTGTTCGGCGTCACCGCTGCGTTGAGCTGGGCGATGCCGATTTCATGGACAAACAATGCAATATCGCGGGCTTGCAAACCGATGCCCTTGGCGTACTCGGGTGGGCGCAACTGCGGTGGCACATACAACTGGCGCACGCGGTCATAACTGCGGTACACCAGCGCACAAGCCAGCAACAGCGCCGCGGCCCAGGTCAGCGCTACCGCGCGCGCCAGCGGGGTGCTCCAAACCGGATTCGCCAACCATGCGTGGGCGGCAGGTCCCGGCCTGCGGCCGCCATACAGGTACCAGCTGCACAGCAGCACGGCCAACTGGAATTGCGCGGTCCACAAGGGATATTCCACCATGCTGTGCATCCCAATCAAGGCCAACACCGCCCAGGCCAGCCGCTGATCTGACTCCACCGCGTGCCACGGTTTGGCCCGGTAAATGACCAGCGCGACCACGGCCACAATCAAGAGCGCCACGGGCAGTCCCAGTGTGACCGCAAGGTGCAGGGGCAGGTTGTGGGCGTTGTCGAGAATGCCGCAAAACCGGGGGCCCTGGTACTCGGTCACAAAGTGGGCGTAGTTGATAGGGTCCCAGCCCCAACCCAACCAAGGCTTTTGCATCACCAGCTGCCACATATTGCCCCACAGCAGGCGGCGGCTGGCGCAACTGTCATCGGTGGCGAGCAGGCGCGTGAGGCTTGTTTCCTGGTTTCCAGTCCAGAGCGGCATAAGCCACGAGGACAGCGCATAGGCCAAGGCGGCAACCAGCATCATGCGCACCTCCACGGACCCGGCCCGGGCGGTGGTTAAAGCGCGCCCCTTCCACCCCACCAGCAAAAGCCACAGCAGCACCAGCTCCATCAAGCCGGTGCGCGATTTCGAGAGGGCCAAGCCCACGCCCAACAGCGCCGCCGCCAACACGCTTGCCAGCATTGCCGATCGCGCGGGCACTGCGGTGGAACCTATTTCACCCGAGGACCGCCCACGCCAGAGGAGCACAGCCAAGCCCATGGCACACAGCGTGGCATATTGGTTGCGCTGACGCACATTGCCGTAGAACTGGCCTGGCGGGTTCTGTGCCACCCACGATTGAAAAGAACTTACCAGGTCAAAGAACTGCAACAAGGCCAGCACCGTGTTGGCCAGAGCGGCAAACAGCCAACCCCAACATGCGGCCCGCCACAGTGTTTGTCGCGGCAAGCCTGACAGCGCGATCCCTCCCGACAGCAGCGCAAGGCATGCGACATTGACCAGCAAGGGCAGCACCGCGGGTGCCGGCCAGTCACTCCACGGGCAGATCCAAGGCAGAAGCACGAGCACGCTCGCCCCTGTAGGCCAGACAGCCGAGATCATGCGGTGTGGAAGCATGGGCTATTGTGAGTGATCCATAAAAAAAACCGCCGTGAGGCGGTTTTTTTAAGAGCGCAAACGAATCTGCGCAATCAGGAATGCGAGTCGCTTTATTGGCAGCTTGCGGGCAGGTACTTGGCGGCCAGGCCGCTGGTCGCGCCAGTCTTGCAAACCCAGGTGATATTGCCACTGGCGTCTGCGGTACCGGTGAGTGCCACCGTTTTGTCAGTCAACGCCGTATCGCCACGCCCGGTGGCCGTAATCACAGCGACATTGCTCACCACGCCGGGGTTGGCAACGGAGATAGCGACACCCGAGACATATTTGGTTGCGGGGCTGGTGAAGTTGATGGTGTCAGCAGAGGGGAATTTTCCGCCGGAGGCTTGCGCCGCTTCCGCTGCCGCCAGCTTGGCGGGATCCAGGGCCAGAATGATTTCAGACGCTTTGGCGCGAACCGTGTAGTCCTGGTAAGCCGGCAGGGCGACGGCGGCCAAGATGCCGATGATGGCCACGACGATCATCAGCTCAATGAGGGTAAAACCCTTTTGGATTGCAGAATTCATGTTCTTACCCTCTTTCAATTGAAGTTGCGGCAGTCACCGCGAGACTGTGCAAGCCGCACCCGGGAATTTTAATCACAAAACACGACTGTTTGGTGATTATTGTGAATTTTGCTTTTATTTTCTTTCCATATAGACCCTTATCGGATCGAAAAACAAGTGCATCTGCATCGCTGTGCCATTGGAAAACTCGCCATAAGTGCTGGCCGGCTCCGCGGCAGTTCCTGTCAAAGTTGTCACTGCGATTTCAACAGTTTTAACATTTTTAAGCGATGGCCTGTGTTGCAATCCAAGGGGGTAAGCGCCATAAAAAAACCGCCCGAAGGCGGTTTTTTTATGGCAGGCGCCTGCCTTATTGGCAACTGGCCGGCAAGTATTTTTTGTCAACCCCGTCGGTCGCAGCACTGGCGCAGACCCAGGTGATGTTTCCAGTGGCGTCGGCGGTACCGGTCAGAGTGACTTTTTTGGCGGTCAGGGCAGTGTCACCACGCCCTGTGGCAGTAATCACCGCAACATTGCTCGCCGTAAGGGGGCTGGAAACTCCAATGGCAACACCAGAAACATATTTGGTGGAGGGTTGGGAGAAGTTGATCGTACTGTCCGAAGGGAACTGCCCGCCGTAGGTTTGCGCCGCTTCGGCCGCCGCCAGCTTCGCAGGGTCCATGGCCAGAATGATTTCGGAGGTCTTGGCGCGTACCGTGTAGTCCTGATAGGCAGGCAGCGCCACGGCGGCCAGGATGCCGATGATGGCCACGACGATCATCAGCTCAATCAGGGTGAAACCTTTTTGCATTGCAGTATTCATGTGCTTATCCTCTTTAAAAAAGTTGCGGCGGTCACCGCGATCTGTGCAAGCCGCACGCAATAATTTTAATCATAAAAACAAGGTTGTTTGGTGATTATTGTGAATTCAGTTTGTATTTTTGCGGCACAAGGAACCGGCACACAGGCCGGCAAACGGTGTTTGTCATGTGCTGGCGAAGGGGAAATAAAAAAAGCGCTTCTTCACAGCGGCGAGGCACTGTGAAGAAGCGCTTATGTCGGCGGTCAAACCGCCGGTTCGCGCTGCAGGCTTACAGCATGGCTTTCAACAGTTTCGCCATTTCAGAGGGGTTGCGGGTGATGGTGAATCCACACTCTTCCATCACAGCGAGCTTGGCTTCTGCGGTGTCCGCGCCGCCGCTGATCAACGCACCGGCGTGGCCCATGCGTTTGCCTGCGGGCGCGGTCACACCAGCGATAAAGCCGACGATGGGCTTTTTCATGTTGAGCTTGCACCAGCGGGCGGCTTCGGCTTCGTCGGGTCCGCCGATTTCACCAATCATGATCACGGCGTCGGTATCGGGGTCTTCGTTGAAGGCGCGCATCACGTCAATGTGCTTGAGGCCGTTGATGGGGTCGCCACCAATGCCCACCGCGCTGGACTGGCCCAGGCCGATTTCGGTGAGCTGTGCCACCGCTTCGTAGGTCAATGTGCCGGAGCGCGAGACCACGCCAATGCGGCCCTTGCGGTGGATGTGGCCGGGCATGATGCCGATCTTGATCTCATCGGGCGTGATCAGGCCGGGGCAATTCGGTCCGAGCAGCAGCGTTTCTTTGCCACCAGCGGCCACTTTGGCGCGCATGCGGTTGCGTACTTCGAGCATGTCTTTGACGGGGATGCCTTCGGTAATGCAAATCGCCAGGTCCAGGTCGGCCTCCACGGCCTCCCAGATAGCGGCTGCAGCGCCTGCGGGTGGCACGTAGATCACCGACACGGTGGCGCCAGTCTCATGTGCAGCCTCTTTGACTGACGCATAGATCGGGATGTTGAAAATCGACTCGCCCGCTTTTTTCGGGTTCACACCCGCGACAAAGCATTCTTTGCCATTGGCGTATTCCTGGCATTTTTCGGTGTGGAACTGTCCGGTCTTGCCGGTGATGCCCTGGGTAATGACGCGGGTGTCTTTGTTAATGTAGATCGACATGGCTTGTTTCTTTCAGACGTTGGCTGTGGGCGTGGGCTTCAGGCGTGGGCTTTGACAGCGGCAACGACTTTTTGCGCTGCATCGGCCATG
>CANFLX010000015.1 GCA_947447985.1 Comamonadaceae bacterium | reverse complement strand
GAGGCGCCGACACGGCAGGCGCAGTCACCATCAATGAAGGCCAGGCGCTGACCTTGATTGCTGACGGACTGCACTTTGCGGGCAACGACAGCATCAACCTGGAGTTTGATGCCAACACCGCCCACGGCACCCACCTGGGCACCAGCCTGAAGGATTTGCAGCATCTGGGTGTCGACGTTGTTCACTCCACAGGCCATGACATTAATGTGGACCTGGGTGACGGCGGTGCCCTGATCGCGTCACACGTTTCGACTTTCGATCACGCTTTGGACGTGACACTGGACCTCGGAAGCAATCAGCATTTGTCCGAGGTCGAAGCGCTGGCCAAGGTGCTGGCGGATGCTGGTATCGACCATATCGCACTGGCACAGAGTCAGTTGGGTGACCTGTCTACGGATGCGGCAACCCATGCGTTGATCAACGCTGGCATTGATTTCAATGTGATGGTCGGCTCCACGCCCAACGCCGCGCCTGAGCGTCTTGAGCACATGGTCGACATCTACAACCATGGCGTCGATTTGTTGTCTGACATGTTGGACCCGAACGCCAATATGGGCGATCTGGTCAAGGCGCTGAGCCAATCGGGCATCCATGAAATCGTGGTCGACAAGCCAGCGTCCGTGGTCATTGGCGACCAACTGGCTTCTGCGCTGTATGACGCGGGCATGTTGCAAGCCATGCCTGAGGCCAATGTGGAAATCGATGCCGGCCTTGCAGCCCGTATGCAAACCAGCCTTAAAGCCATGGCCGAATTGGGTGTGGATCACGTGGTTTCCGATGTTGCTGCAGACTCGCACCTCATGCTGGCACTGGGAACCGATGTGCAAGATCTGGCCAGTGTGTTGCAGTCCTTTATCAGCGAGACCGATCACACATCCACCAAGAGCATCTTTGACCATGCGGTTGACCTGTATGTCGGCAGTGCGCCCGGCACCGCCGAGACCCTGCAAACGCTGCTCGACAGCGGTATGGGCAGCAAACTGGCCGATCTGGGTATCAGCAAGGTTGTCGCGCAAGACATGCCGCCGGTCCAGGTCATCGGCACCTCTGCAGAAGACCAAACTGCCGATCCGTTCATGATCGACATCACCCACCTCAAGACACCTCATTGATGTCTCCTAATCGCCCATGACTGACGTTCCTACCACCCGTATTGCCACCAAAGGCGACAAACAACCGGTGCGCAAGGTGCTGATGCAGGCACGCCGTGCCTTCTTGTTCGCGATGGGTTTGACCATTGTCATCGACACCCTGAGCATCACGCCGATGCTCTACATGATGAACACCATGGACCGCGTGCTCTCCAGTCGCAGCGGTGTGACGCTGGTGTCACTGACGGTGGTGGTGATTGGCTTTTACGTGTTTTGGTCAGCACTCGAATGGATCCGTTCGCGCTTGATGATTCGCTTGTCGCTGCGCATTGACTGGGACATGGCGGCAGACGTTTTTGACGCATCTTTCAGGCGCTTTGTGGGCCGAAAAAACGTGAATGTCCAGCAGCTTTTGGGCGATCTGCAAGCCTTACGAAGTTTTCTGACCGGCCCGCCCGTGCTGTCTTTGATGGATGCACCTTTCGCGCTGGTCTTTATTTGGATTGGCGCGCTTTTCCATCCTTACTTGGCCGCATTTGCGTTTGGTACTTCGGTGCTGATGCTGATTTTGAGCTACCTGACCACCAAGGTGACTACTCCGATTTTGAAGGAAGCCAGTGCAGCCAACACCGAAGCGACCCGTGTCGCCGGCAACAGCCTTCGCCACGCCGAAGCCACTCTGGCCTTGGGCATGTTGGGTGCTGTGCGCAAGCGCTGGTATGACCAGCACCGCAGCTACCTCACCAACCAGGTCAATGCCAGCGAAGCCACTGGCCTGATGGGGGGGTTGTCCGGCTTTTTGCAAAAAGCCATGCCCTCCCTGCAAATGGCATTGGGTACGTTTTTGGCGATGGAAGGGTTGATTACCGGCGGCATGATCATGGTCGCCAGCATGCTGATCAGCAAATCGGTTGCACCCATCCAAAAGCTATTGGGCCAGTGGTCCAGCATCGTGGCGGCGCGCCAAGCCTATGAACGTTTAAATGAACTGCTGGCCGATGACTTTGAAAACAGCCAGCAAATGCAATTGCCCGCACCGCAAGGCAAGGTCGATGTCGACAAGGCCGTGGGCGTGCCACCCGGACACAACAAACCCGTGTTGGCAGACATTAACTTCGCCTTGGTCCCTGGCGAAGTGCTCGCAGTGGTCGGTCCCAGTGCTGCAGGCAAGTCGTCATTGGCCAAAATGCTGATGGGCCTGTGGAAGCCTGCGTCTGGCTCGGTACGGCTGGATGGCGTGGAACTGTCCGACTGGAGCCACGATGAGGTCGGCCCCTTGGTGGGATATGTGCCCCAGGAGATCGATTTCTTTGAGGGCACTGTGGCTGAAAACATTGCCCGACTCGGCGAGATAGATCCTGCCAAAGTAGTGCATGCCGCGCAGCTGATTGACATGCACAACACGATTCTGACTTTTCCCAAGGGTTATGACACACCGCTGGGTGAGACCGGTTTTGCCCTGTCTGGCGGTCAGCGCCAACGTCTGGCGATTGCCCGCGCCGTGTATGGCATGCCCAAATATGTGGTGATGGACGAGCCCAACTCCAACTTGGACGAGGTGGGTGAGAACGCCCTGGTGGCAACGGTGCAGGCTCTCAAGCAAAGCGGATCCACGGTCGTGTTGACCACCCACAGACCGCGGCTGGTGGGCGTGGTCGACAAAATGCTGGTGCTCAAAGCGGGGCGTCAAGTCGCCTTTGGTGACGCCCGCGAAATGCTGGACGCTGTGCGCAAACTGCAGGTCGTGCCCAACGAGGGTGCCGCGCCCGATCCGTCGGATCCGGCTCCCGCCGCACCGGCAGCGCCCGCCTTGCTGCAGGCGGTGAAATGATGGGCATGGACACTCCTGTGCAAGCTGGCGAAGCCCCTACGCCCAGCTTTTTTGGCCGTATCGATGCGGGCATTGGCCGTTGGGTCAAAGGCTGGAACCCTTATGAGCCCGGCAAGGTCAACCGCCGCGGACTGCAGCCGGTGCAGGTGGAAGAGTCAGCGATACGGCGCAACGCCGCACTGTGGTTTTTGGCGTTTTTTGGGGCGTTCCTGGCCTGGGCCTTCCTGGCGCCGATTGACGCTGGTGTAACCGTCCCGGGCAATGTCATGGTGCTGGGCAATCGCAAGGCCGTGCAACACCCGTCTGGCGGCGTGGTGGAGGAAATCAACGTTACCGAAGGTGCGCAGGTCAAGCAAGGCGACGTGCTGCTGCGCGTCAATCCGCTCAAAACCGAAGCCGAAATGACGGGGGCTGAGCTCACCTACATCAACCTGCTCGCGTCTGAGTCGCGCCTCAAGGCTGAGCGCGACAATTTGGGGGGCATCAACTGGTCAGAAGAACTGCGTAAGCGCTTCAAGCCGGGCGACCCACGGGTTGAAGAGGCCAAAAAGCTGCAGGCGCAGCTGTTCAACTCCCGTCGCGCCGAATACAGCAGCCAAGTGGCAAGCCTCAACGAACAAATCAACGGGCTCAATGCCGTGCTCAGGTCCCGCCAAGTCCAGATCAAAACGCTGGACGAGGAGATGAACAACACCCGCGAGTTGGCCAAAAACGGCTTTGTGCCCCAAAACCAGGCCAACCAGGCCGAGCGCACCAAGAGCGATATCGACTCGGGCATTGCCAACACGCGGGCCGAAATTGCGCGGGCCAATTTGCAGATCAGCCAGGCCCGCAGCGCGGTGCTCAAAGACGTGGACATGCAGCTGCAAGAGATTCAAAAAAACCGGGACGCCGTTGCCTCCCGGCTCGACTCTGCCAAGTTTGACCGCGCCATGTCTGAAATACGGGCTCCCGTCAGCGGAAGCATCGTGGGGCTCAAGGTGTTTACCGTCGGGGGCATCATCACTGGGGGCATGGTGCTGATGGAAGTCGTACCCAAAGATGAGGGGCTGATTGTTCAGGCCAAGGTGCCCAACACCATCATCGACAAAGTTCGGGTGGGTATGCCTACGGATATGCGTTTTACCGGCTTTAACCAGGCCACGACACCGGTGATTCCTGGCATCGTCAAGGTGGTGGGTGCGGACAAAGAGCCTGGTACCAACCCCCAAGAAGAGTTCTACCTCGCACAAGTAGAGACCACGCCGGAAGGTTTGGCCTTGCTGGGAGGGCTGAAGGTGCAGCCTGGCATGGCGGTCGACGTCATCATCAAAGCGGGCGAACGCTCGTTTATGAGCTACCTGCTCAAGCCCCTGAGCGATAAGACAGCCCGGGCCTTCAAGGAGTAGTGCGGCCTATGCAGGCGCTCTGCAAATAAATGGAATGTGGTAGATTAAACAAAGCATTCCATTAAATTAGAAAATAAGTTATGAATATGCAAAAAATGCCGATAGTGCTCGCGGGTGCACTGGCCATGGCGCACCCGGTTTGGGCCCAAAACCTGCCGCAGGACTTTGAAAAGGCCGTGGCCTTTGACCCCGCCTACCAGTCCGCCAAGGCCGATTACGAGGTCGGGCAGCGCAACGTGAAGCAATCGCGCTCTGTGTTTTATCCCGAGGCCACCTTCAACACCCAACGCCTGGCCACGGACAGTTCCAACCGTACTTCGGTGAGCGTGACGCAGCCCCTGCTGGACGTACAACGCTGGATGACCTTGGGCCAAGCGGCGCCCCAGCAGTTGTTGGCCGAGGTCAACCTGCAAGTCAAACTGCAAGATTTGGCGGTAAGGCTGGTCAAAGCGTCCAATGCCATCGTGGTTGCCAACGAAAATATCAAACTCAATGTCACCAAGATGGAGGCACTGAATCAGCAAGCCCTGGCGGCCAAGCGCAAGCAAGAGCTGGGGCAGGGCACCATCACTGACCTGCGTGACATCGAGGTCAAATCCAGCCAGGCCAAAGCGCAACAAATCAGCTTCGCAACCCAGTTGCAAAACGCGCTCAAACAGTACGAAGCCATCACTGGTGTTTTGCCTTTGGCGAACCAGTTTGTGCTGCCGACGACGCACAGTGCGTATGGCATCAAGGCACTGTCGGAATACACCGACCAAGCCTTGCGCGCGGGCCCTGGGGTGCTTGCGGCCCGCTACAGCGTGGAAATTGCGGAATTTGAGGTCAAAAAGCTCAAGGCGAGTTTTTTGCCCACAGTGCAAGCGCAATATTCTTACTCTGAAGCGGCCGGTGTGACCAACTCTAGCGCCTATTGGGGTTTCGGCTTGTCGGTCCCCTTGAAAGCGGGCACCGTTTACGGAGTGGACGCGGCGCAGGCCTCGGTGGTCAAGGCGCAAGAAAGTCTGCGTGAAACCGAGTCGAAGGTGCGGCTGGAGGCCGACCGCCTTGCTGCACTGGTCTCGAGCGGCATGGAGGCTTTGCGCGTACAGCGCGAAGCGATCGCAGCGGCCGAGCTCAGTGTGGAAGCCACCCGCCAAAGCTACCAGGGCGGCGTGCGCACTGCGCTGGATGTGATCAACGCCTTGCAGACGGTTTACCAGGTCAAAAGCGAGTACGTGGGATTGGCTACCACCCAGTCGGAAAACATACTCGGCCTGATCTTGCTCGCTGCGGTCAACCCGCAGGACGGGGTGAACGAAACCTACCGCTATTTGTTTGCGAAAAACTAGCTGCGTTACCGCAATCACATACCGGCACGGAGACCCATGTTTTTTCGTAAAGACATCAAAAACAAATTTGAACAGCAGATAGAAGCTCTTCAGAATGAAGTTGTTGCGCTGCAAAAGCTGCTGACCGCTGAGCAGGCCCAGCTGCTCATTCAGAACGGGCTTACCAGTCAATTGCAAGAAGACGTTGAAGGCCTTGAGTCCGAACTGCAAGCTGCGCGCGCTGCAACGTCCGGGGCCAACGCCAACTCCGCAGCGGCTGATGCCCTGCGAACAGAAATTGCCGGCTTGAAAGCGCAGGTATCTAAGCTACAGGCCGAACTCGAGGCAGAGCGTGCCAAGAACGCACAAGCACTTGAGCAAATTAAAAAAATGCAGGCGGGTCAGGTACAGCATGAGGCCGCAGCCAAACAGCTCCTGGAAGCCAATCAAGAAAATGAACTCTTGCTGTCGCAACTGATGCAGGTGCAAGAAGAGCTGGAGAAAATATTCCTCGATAAAAAGCAACTGGAAGCGTCTGCGCAAAAAGCAGCAGCAGATGCAAAAGCGCAAATCGAGGCACAGAAAAAGAGTACCGAGCACGCAGAGGCAGACGTTGTCAAACTCAATACCTCGCTCGCTGCAGTTGATGTCGCATTAGGCAAGGCTAAGAAAGAGCTGGCACAAGCCCACCAGGGCCTGCTTGCAGAGCAGCAAGCCAAAAAGGCGGCAGAAGCAGCTCTGGCAGAAATCAAGGCCAAATCGCCAGCAGAACTGAAGGCGGTT
Organism: Comamonadaceae bacterium; assembly: GCA_947447985.1. Classification (GTDB taxonomy): domain Bacteria; phylum Pseudomonadota; class Gammaproteobacteria; order Burkholderiales; family Burkholderiaceae_C; genus Allorhodoferax. The sequence continues at coordinate 53,672 of CANFLX010000015.1, read as the reverse complement.
ACCGACAAATACCAGCAACAAGCCCAAGCGACCCAGGCACTAGAGGCAGAGCTGGCCAAAAACAAAACTGAGCTTGAACAGCTCAGAAAACAGCTCGCCCAGCCAAAGGTTGACCATTCACCCAAGCTCAAAGAGGCCGAGCAAGAAAATGAACTCTTGCTCACCCAGCTCATGCAGGTGCAAGAGGAGTTGGAGTCGTATTACCTGGACAAAACCAAGTTCGAAAAACTCTACCAAGACCTTCAGGCTCGCTGGGCCCGGCTTGAAAAGCGCTATCCGAGCTACGTGGACTTTGGCAGTGTTGAAATCGTTGCGTTTGATAACCTGTCAGAAGTGCCATCTATCACCTTGCGCGTCAAAGGTTATGTGCAAAGTGGCGTCGTGCTAGATGACTTTTTGTTTCAAACGGTGCTCGAAGAGGGGCAACCTGGTATTGGTTTGGCGATCGACGCGCAAGGCACGCCTAGCCCACGCGGCGCGATTGTGCCCAAGCTGCTCACGCCCCAAAGTGCGCAACTCAAACGCTTTTTGCGCATCGGCCACACGGAGTTTCGGCAAATCATGGCGGCTTCAGCCATCGTCAGCCAGCTAGAGGCTTCGGGCTGGAGCGCAGTAGTGCTACCCAAAGGTCTTGATATCGGCTTTTGGCGCGAACCGCTGAAGGTGCTGCCAGCCCAGTTGCAAGCATTGCCTGTGTTGTTGCGCTATGACGAGGTCAAGCTCAAGCGTGAGCTGATTAATCCCGACTACGAACACCTGTGGCTCGAATTCAAAGGCATGAGCCTCGGAGCTCGCACTTGGCCTAAGTTTGAAATGCGCCTGGGCGCAGCCATGGTGCAGCGCGTTGGGTTTTCGCAATTTCCCAAGTTTGAGTTTCCGTTGATTGACGGCAGAGTCAAGCCGTTTGAAAGTTGGTACGCCGAAAGCCAAGACGATCACGGCGGCAAATTGGAACTGCGTTTTTCCTTAGAGAAAAAAGTATTTGATACCAGCGTCTGGTCCAAGCTCGATGACGCGGACAAGATGTTGTTGTTGCGTTTAATCTACGTGATGCCCGATGTGCTGCTCCAGTTAGAGGCAGAGCATGCGGCGATTGAGCGGCCTTGGGCGACTTGGGTGGGCTTTGCCAAAGCAACAACGCAGGTTATCGAGTCAAGCCGTGCCGCCGCGGCCAAGGCCAAACAGGAGCCTGAACCAAGCTCGCAACCCCTACCTGTGCCCGCGAGCCCCAAGTCACCCAAGGTGCTGACGGTGGCCAAGGCCTCGGGGACAAAAAACTTAGTGCCATCCAAGGCACCCCCAACGAAAGCAGTTGCCAAATCAACTGCACCTGAAAAACGGGTCGTTGCGGCAAAACAAACTTCGGCACCCAAAGCGTCCGCAGCGGTAAAAAAAGCTTCACCGGCCAAACTCAAGCCGGCGGTGTAAAGCCAGCCCAAACCACCAGGGCGATCGTATGAAAAAGGACATCTAGCTTGATTACCCCCGAAGAAGTCAGCCACGCTTACAAACTGTTTCTGGGCCGCGAACCAGAGAATGCCGACGTGGTGGCCAACTATTGCCAAAGTGCGCAAACGCTGGACCAACTGAGCAGCATATTTATGAGCTCGCCAGAGTTCATGCGTCGCTTGGGCAGTAAATTAGAGAAACCCCCGCAAAACCGCCATCGGCATCCTTTTAATTTGCCCAAAATACCAGTAGAGACACAAGTATCTGCCGAGGTGTTGGGCCAAATGTTTGAACGCATTCACAAACAGTGGGAAAACTTAGGTGCCACCGAGCCCTACTGGTCCGTTGTTACCCAGCCGCAAAACTACCTAGCGGAATTTGAACAGAACCGCGATCAGTTTTACACGTCTGGCAACAGTGCGTGCCAAATTTTTTTGGCGACTCTGCGCCGATGCGGTGTCAATCCCGCCCAACTCACTACGTGTTTGGAGGTGGGGTGTGGGGTAGGGCGAGTTACCAGTTATTTGGCGGGGGCTTTTGAAAAAGTCATCGCTGCAGATATTTCCGGCAAGCACCTTGATATTGCAAGAAGCCATTTGGCCAGCAAAGGTGTGCAAAACGTAGAACTGCAGCACTGGCACAACGTAGAACAGATAAATCAACTGCCACAAGTTGACGCCATCATCAGTGTCATAACCTTGCAACACAATCCGCCTCCAATCATGGCTTGGATGTTGCTTAGTCTGTTGTCGAAGCTGCGATCGGGTGGGGTGGCTTATGTGCAGATACCCACCTATAAAAACGGATATTTATTTGAATCTGAGCGCTATTTGGCGAGTACCCCGCCAGATACGCTGGAAATGCATTACCTGCCTCAAACCGCTCTGTTTTCGATCATGACCGAAGCCAACTGCCAATGCTTAGAGATTCGTGAAGACGGTATGCTGTCGGACGAAGACCAAGTCTTGTCTAACACCATTGTGGTGCAAAAACGCTAGCCTGCTTATGCTGGCTCGCACCAAAATGTTCACTGAATCAGCATCTGGCTTGGATGCGGAACTGGCCAAGCAGTTTGCATGGCTGTTGCGCAAAGACCTGCGCAACGCATTTAATACCATAGACAACCCCGCATTTGGCGAATGGTGGCTGATCAAAGGTCGCCAAGAATACCCCGCCTGGGCCATGGCGCTGACGGAGCAAGAGCAGCAAACCTTGTTTGCTTCTTCAGGTGCTTCCACGATTGGGGGTATGCCCATCGAGGTGCCACAGGTTGTCAAAACACTTGCACGCCTGCGGCCTGACGCGCTTCAGGCCTATGTGGTGGACGGCAAGCTGGATAACGAAAGGTTTTTTGCCTGGGCCATGGTCGTGGGTCTGGCAGACCATCGGCTTGCAGCTTACGCACCCCGCCATGTGGTGGCCATGCTAGACCAACCCGTGCCTAACACGCAATCAATATCTGGTGAGCCAGCCCAAGCAAATGCGGCGCCTTCGGCCACATTGCTGATGTATCTGCTATGGCGTTTGATGGATGAGCCCACCCAACAGGCGCGCAATATCTACACCGCAGACGGCCGAATCGCTTACTTGGCTTGGTTTTTTGGCGTGGTGGGCCAGCTCAATATTGCCCCCTTGGTGGCGGGCCGTTGGAAGTCGTGGGTTAAGTCGCAGCCAGAATACAAAGGCCCACAATTGGCATGGACCAGCGCGGCCACAGACACCACAAGCTACACGCCCACGCCAAGCAGCCCAACGCCCAAAGAGGACAAGCCCTTTGGCGTCAACCTCTACGGATTCGCCTATGGCGAACTGGGTATCGGCGAAGACCTGCGTATGGCGGTGGCTTGCTGTGAAGCAGCCCATATTCCTTACCACGTGGTGAATGTGGATGCGGGCAATATCAGGCAGGCAGATAACTTGCTAAAGGGAAAAACCCACGAATTGCACAGCAAAGAACTGCCACCTTACAGAAACAACATTTTTTGTTTGCCTGCGTTTGACACCGCTAGCCGAGTGTTTATGCAAAAGGGTGCAAGTGCTTTTGAGGGTTACCACAACATAGGCTGGTGGCCCTGGGAACTGAGCGTGTTCCCCAAGGCATGGCAGCCTCACGCTTTTAAGTTGGTGGACGAAGTGTGGGCCAGCAGCACATTTTTAGAAGAAATGTACAAACGGTCTACCGACAAGCCAGTGCACTTGGTCCCCCTGGCGGTGAGTGTGGACAGGATCAAAAGGCACCCCCGCAAGTACTATGGGCTACCTGAGAATAAGTACTTGTTTCTTTATGTTTTTGACTTTAACTCATCGGTTGCTCGCAAAAACCCGATGGCTGCGGTGAATGCTTTTAAGCAAGCGTTTCCACAAACCGACAAAACGGTTGGTTTGGTGCTGAAGACCATGAATACCAATCCAGAAAACAAGGAATGGCAGGAATTTTTAAATGAGTGCAAATCAGATAAGCGCATACAAGTGCTGACTGAAACCATGGACAGGCCTGATGTATTGGGACTTATTGATTGTTGTGACGCCTATGTGTCGCTGCACAGGGCGGAGGGGTTTGGACGGACGATTGCGGAGGCGCTACAACTTGGAAAACCAGTCATAGCCACGAACTATTCTGGTAATGTGGATTTTAAGGAAATAAGCGAAATTATTTTCGTTAAGTATGATCTTATAAAAATCAGGACTGCTGAATATTATTGGATTGGGAGTGAAGAGCTAAATATAGAATGGGCCAATGTTGATATAGATGACGCGTCAGCAGCATTTTCGAAAGCTCGAATGAATAGTTGGGTTGCCAAGTCAAAAGGGGAGGCTTTTTGGTCAATTCAAAATGTTGCAAATAATATTATATCAAAAATAAACCATGACGCAAAGAAAAATAAAGAATACTAAAAACACCAGGAAATCGCACACATTGATAAAAGGTTTCGACTGTGTGAAACTTGGTTACGCATGGTCTGGAAACTCAATAAATCAAGTTATATATCGATGCAGTGGATTAATAACAAATAATGGAAATCAGATTGCGGCATACTACCTGAGTAACAAGATAATTCGAGTTGTAAAAAGAAACTTAAATACGAATGAAATAGCGCATCACGATATAAGCGGAGAATATGACATAAATGATGCGCATAATAGTATAAGTATTGGGGTTGATAGAAGGGGTTATTGCCATTTGGCGTATGGATGCCATGCAACAAAATTAAAATATAGGCGTGGTTTAATTGAGGGCGGTATATTCGACTGGACAGATGAAATGAGTATGACGGGACTTCATGAAAATCATGTCACGTACCCTACATTTATTGGTCCTTTCGATGGGACTTCATTAATATTTTTATATAGAGACGGGTTTCATAATTGTGGGTCGGCGCGAATTAAAAAATATGATGAACTGAAGAAGGAGTGGAACGATAGCGATGATGCAATATTGAGTGGAGTAAATCAAAAGCCATTCAGTTGCAATGCATATTGGAATAATCCAGTAATCGATAACGTGGGAGTTCTGCATTTAACGTTTGTATGGAGATACGCCACTGCTAATAAGTCGCTAGTACACAATGTCAATATATGTTATGCAAAATCACTTGATGGTGGATTGACTTGGAGAAAAGCTAGCGGCGAAGTCTATAAACTTCCAATTACTCCAGATGCCGCCGAGGTAATTCAAGAAATAACGGCGGGTAATAATTTAATTAATCAATGCAGTATGGCAACAGATTGCAACAATGACCCGCATGTGGTTTTTTATGCGAATGACGAAAAAGGGGTACCTCAGTATCAGTACCTGCGGATGGTTGAAGGGAAATGGGTGCTAAAAATAATATCTAAGCGGAGCAAGAAGTTCAATATTTTTGGTCGTGGAAGTTTGCATTTGCCCATTAGTCGGCCTGAAATTGTAATCGATAAAAATAATTATAAATTCGTTATATATAGAGATGATGTAAAAAAAACAAGAATGAAATTATCAAAAATATTTAATGATGAAATACTCGCGCATGAGGTATTAGTAAGAAGTGATATTGGAAGCAGTGAGCCGGTTGTTGATAAATCGCGTTGGCGAGAAGAAAATGTGCTTTCACTATTGGTGCAAAAAACGAAGCAACCAAACCAAGATATTAACGTTAAAGATGCGCACTCGCAGATACGCATTATGGATTTTAAGATTATATAGACCATAATATGACCGAAACGAATTTTGTGAAATTAGGTAATGCTGCTTTTGTAGCAGGTCGTTACGACGTGGCACTGGAGTTTTTTGAATTGGCTATACAAGCCAATCCCAAAAATAAATCGATGTTATCGATAAATATATCTATCGCGAAAAAACGTCGAAGTGTTAAACCTGGACTGCCTGGAGTCGGCTCCGAACCGATATATGAGGAGGCTATTGAATTAATTGATAAAATTAAGGCAATGCAGAAGAAGGATTTAATGAAGATAATTTCCGAATCAGGTTATTTTGACGCATCATGGTACGTTAAAGAGTACGCGGATGTTGGGGCTAATAAAAAAATCAATCCACTTGATCATTTTACAAGAAATGGATTGAGAGAGAAAAGAAGCCCAGGACCTAGATTCGATGTCAAATGGTATCTTTTAAAATATCCATTAGTTTCTGATTCCGGCATTAATCCGGTAGTTCATTACGAAATTATTGGAAAAAAGAATGGATATTTAACTTCGGATCCCGAAAATAATGTGACATCTTGGTGGTCGCGTGTGTCCAGTTTTGGTGCTGAGAATGCAGAACCGAAGCTGGATTACAAACTATTATCTTGTAATATTTATCCGATAGCCATTATAGTGCCAATATTTAACGCTGCGGAGGATTTGGAACGATGCCTAAATTCCGTTTTGATGCATACGCACAAGTCGTACAGGTTGATATTGATAAATGATTCGAGTACAGACCCGGCTGTAAACGAATTACTATTGCGCTATGAGTTATTGGATAATGTGGAGATTTATCAAAACGAACGCAACCTAGGATTCACCAGCACAGTGAATCGGGGTTTGAAATTGGCGAGTATGTCGGATGTTATCTTATTGAATTCCGATACAATAGTCACCCCAAATTGGCTTGTTAATTTAAAATTGGCTGCCTATTCTGAGGCGCAAGTAGGAACTGCCACTGCGTTTTCCAACAACGCAGGCGCTTTTTCTGTTCCGGTTCCCGGTAAGGAAAATCTCATTCCCGATGGTTATACTTTGTCACAATGGGCTCGGGCAATTAATCAATCAGTGCCAAAGACATATCCGGAAACGCCGACGGGGCACGGTTTTTGTATGTACATCCGTCGTGATTGTCTTAGCGATGTTGGATTACTGGATAGTGAGAGTTTTCCGCGTGGTTATGGCGAGGAAAATGATTTCTCAATGAGGGGAATTCGGAAAAATTGGAAGCATGTTATCGCAAGATCTACTTACATCTATCACGTCAAGTCTGCAAGTTTTGGGAATGAAAAGACAAAGTTGCTCGCTGACGGGCGTGCGATCATTGACCAAAAATATCCGGAATATACAAAGATGGTTCGTTCATTCATGCAAAGGGGCGATATAGTCGGTACGCGCGAAGAAATTCAAGCGCTAAATGATCTAATTAATTTGGAACGACCAGCAGTCAAACCTAGGATTTTATACGTCCTGTCTACTAAAACGGGTGGTACTCCCCAAACTAATGAAGATTTGATGAACGGAATATCCAAAAAAGTTGAAGCATTTGTCCTTTACTGTAACTCCTCAAAAATAGATCTCTACCATTTTAATAATGGAAAGTACGCATTGTTGTTTACAGGATACATTGACGACTCCATTGAGATGTTCCCTCATCAATCTGATAAATATGATAATATCATTCGGAATTTATTGATCGGTTATTCTTTTGAGCTTGTTCACATACGCCACATTGCATGGCATAGTTTGGGATTGGTTAACGTCACTAGAACTTTGGGCATACCAATTGTTTTCTCTTTTCATGATTTTTACACTATCTGCCCAACGGTAAAATTATTAGATAATGAGCTAAAGTACTGCGGCGGCAGGTGTACAAGCGGCAGCGGTGATTGCACTTGGGAATTGTGGCCGAAAAACCAGGCAGTTATTTTGAAAAACAATATGATATCTGAATGGCGCCGTATTCAGGAGGCTATGTTGCTAAAATGTGATGCGTTCATAACTACTAGTCAAGGCGCCAAAGATACAATATTGGGAATATATCCTTTGTTGCAAAAATATCCCTTCAATGTTATTTCGCACGGACGCGACTTTGATGCCTTTAGGGCTCCCAAACTTCCTAATTTCGATGGGGTTTTAAAGCTTTTGGTTCCTGGTAATATTTCAAAGGCGAAAGGTGGGGGCGTATTGGAAGCGTTATCTCACAAAGCGGTGGACCTGCGCATTGAGATCCATATTTTGGGAATCGTTTCTTCTGACGTTGATGTTTCGAAAATGATAGTTCATGGCGGGTATGAGCGAGGCGATTTTGTGAGCAAAGTTCAGTCAATAAATCCAGACATTGGGTGTGTGCTTTCCGTTTGGCCAGAAACCTATTGTCACACGCTCACTGAGCTTTGGGCTGCTGGTTTGCCTGTGTTGGCTTTTGACATCGGGGCTGTGGGAGAGCGTGTTAGAGATATGGGTGCTGGCTTTTTATTGCAGGATTTCGACGTGGACGCGATTACTAGGTTTTTGGTTGATGTTAGATCCAATAGTTTTACTTATACGAATGCGATCAGTCGTTTGGAGAATTGGCAAAAATTCGAGTCTAAGAAGCAAAGTTGTGAAATAATGTCCGAAAAGTATTTAGATGTATACCGTTCGTTTGTTTCGGATGTTTGACTTGGATTAGTATTTAATGCCGCTGACTGATAATTTTCGTGAGCTCTTGTTGCCTCTTGATTTGGCTCAGAAGACTAAGCTCCTTAACTCTTTTGGTCTCGATGCAACGTCATCGGCTGTAAAGTCTGTGGGAAATGGGTTTGCTTTTGAAGCTCCTGCTCGTATAAATAACGCTACCTTCAAAGGAGTGTCGTTTATAGGTGCTTACTCTTATTGCACTGAAGGTTTATTCAACGAAGTTAGTCTAGGTCGCTATTGCTCTGTTGCTAAGGGCGTTAATGTCGGGCAGTTTGATCACCCTGTTGATTGGCTTTCTACAAATCCGTTTCAGTATCAGAGAACATTTAAAATTTCGGTGGGCGAAAATTTTAAGTATCAAAAAGAATATGCGTCTTTAGTCCCGAGCGCTAATTTACAGAGAGTGGCTCGGGAATCTCTGAAGCGGAAAACAGTTATCGGTAACGATGTTTGGATCGGTTTCGGCGCTATTATTATCTCGGGGGTTACCATTGGTGATGGCTCGGTGATTGCAGCGGGTGCCGTTGTTACTAAAGATGTTCCTCCCTACGCGATCGTGGGCGGGGTGCCAGCTCGAGTTTTGAAGATGAGATTTTCGGTGGAAGTCGTTAATAGACTAACCTCAATTCGTTGGTGGCGTTACTCGCCGTGGCAGTTGGATGGTATCTCGTTTGATAACATAAACGACGCAGTCGTTCAGATAAGTGATCTCATTGTTAAAGAGGAACCTTCTGCGCTTTCGGTTTTTTCCGTAAAAGATAATAAACTTTGTTTGATTTAGTTGTTTCGTTCATGAGGCTATATGATCTTCGTCACAGGCTGCGCCGGCTTCATCGGCAGTAATTTCGTCCACACCTGGTTGGCGTCGTCAGACGACCCGGTGGTGAACCTCGACAAACTCACCTACGCGGGCAACCTGGCCAATTTGGACGCTCTTAAGGGTGACCCCCGCCATACCTTTGTGCAAGGCGATATTGGCGACCGCCGCTTGGTTTCCAAACTTCTGGCCGAGCACAAACCGCGCGCGGTGTTGAACTTTGCCGCCGAAAGCCATGTGGACCGTTCCATCCACGGCCCTGGTGACTTCATTGAAACCAATGTGGTGGGCACTTTTAATTTACTGGAGAGCGTGCGCGCCTATTGGCAAGACCTGCCTGCAACAGAAAAAGAGGCTTTCCGCTTTTTGCATGTGTCGACGGACGAGGTGTATGGCACTTTGTCGCCAACCGACCCCCCGTTTGCCGAGACCAAGAACTACGAACCCAACAGCCCCTATTCCGCCAGCAAAGCCGCCAGTGACCACTTGGTTCGTGCATGGCACCACACCTATGGCTTGCCAGTGCTCACCACCAATTGCAGCAACAACTACGGGCCGTACCATTTTCCAGAAAAGCTCATCCCCTTGGTGCTGCTCAATGCCTTGGCGGGCAAGCCCCTGCCGATTTATGGCGATGGCCAGCAGGTGCGCGATTGGCTCTATGTAGAAGACCATTGCCGCGCAATTGCCCGCGTGCTGCAGGCGGGCAAGGTGGGCGAGACCTACAACATTGGCGGCTGGAACGAAAAGCCCAATCTCGAGGTGGTGAACACCCTGTGTGCCGTGCTGGACGAGCTGCAACCCCGCGCCGATGGCAAACGCTACGCCGAGCAGATCACCTACGTCAAAGACCGCCCTGGCCACGACCGCCGCTACGCGATCGACGCGCGCAAGATCGAGCGCGAGCTGGGCTGGAAGCCGCAAGAAACCTTTGAGACCGGCATCCGCAAGACCGTGCAGTGGTACTTGGCCAACCAGGCCTGGGTCGAGGGGGTGACCAGCGGGGCCTACCGACAGTGGGTAGGCAAGCAATACGGCGGGTGATGTTTCCGGCAAAATGAGGATTTTTCTATTCGGCCGGAAACCTCATGAAGCCTTTCTCTAATCAGCAACGGTTGCACCAAGTGAACAGCGAACAGCTCTTCGAAAACTATCGCACCGCAGCCAACCATTCAAAGGTGTACACCTATGGCATGCGTTGGAAGGCCGTGCGCGGTAAAGAGTATCTGTTTAAGGACCGGGATCGAAGCGGTAACGGCAGGTCACTTGGGCCCAAGTCTGTAGCAACAGAAGCATTATTGGCAAACTTCAATGCCGGGCGAGCGGCGGCGCAAGAGCGTTTGCAATTGATAACGGCGGGCCTGGAAGAGCAAGCGCGCTTAAACAAAGCCCTGCGCCTAAACCGTGTACCCAGAGTGATTGCACGCGTTTTGCGCGAGCTAGATCTTGCTGGCCTTCATGGAGATTTCACGGTTATCGGCACGCAGGCCTTGTATGCATATGAGGCAGCAGCAGGTGCACACTTTATTCTTGAATTACTTGCTTCAGGAGACGTGGACTTGCTTTACGACGCGCGAAAAAAATTAACCGTGGTGTCAGAAAAGCTAGACGGAAATGGATTGCTGGGGCTGCTGAAAAAGGCGGACCGGACTTTTGAGTGCATTCGAGAAAACGGGTACCGCGCAGCAAACGCAGGTCAGTTTATGGTGGACTTGGTTGTGGCGCCCGGGGGCATGCGTGCTGCAACCAGTGTCACGTTCGCAGAGGCCGACCTGATAGCAGCGGAAGTGCCTGGTTTGCAATGGTTACTGAATTCACCAAATCTTGAAGCAGTTGCCATTGACGAGGATGGCTGGCCAGTGCCAATGCGCGTGCCTGATCCGCGAGCGTTTGCGTTGCACAAAGCGTGGCTGTCAAGCCAGAAAACGCGAGAGCCTCTCAAAAAGCCTCGCGACTTTGATCAGGCTCAGGCAGTTGCGAAGCTGGTGCGAGATTACCTGCCGCACCTTAAATTTGAAAATACGCTGACATCGCTACACGGTGATGTGCGCAAGATGTTGCCCTTATTGAAATGAAAATCTTACTTTTAGGCAAAAACGGCCAGGTGGGCTGGGAACTGCAGCGCAGCCTGGCTCCTCTGGGGGATGTACTGGCCTTGGACCGCCACAGCACCCTCTATTGCGGTGATTTGTCCAAGCCCGACGAGCTGGCGCAAACCGTGTTGGCCTACCAACCCGACGTCATTGTCAATGCCGCTGCCCACACCGCGGTAGACAAGGCCGAGTCCGAGCAAGAACTGGCGCGGGTGTTAAACACCGATGCGCCAGCGGCTTTGGCCAGGGCTGCTGCCCAGGTGGGCGCATGGTTGGTGCACTATTCGACCGACTATGTGTTTGACGGCAGCGGCCACCACGCCCGGCACGAGGACGAAGCCACGGGGCCGCTCGGTGTGTACGGCCAAACCAAACTGGACGGCGAACACGCCATCGTGGCCAGTGGCTGCCCGTATTTGATATTTCGCACGAGTTGGGTCTATGCCGCACGCGGTGGCAACTTTGCCAAGACCATGCTGCGCCTGGCCCAGGAGCGTGAAAAGCTATCCGTGATCAACGACCAAAAAGGTGCGCCCACTGGTGCCGAGTTGATTGCCGATGTCACAGCGCTTGCATTGCAGCGCCTGCGAGCCAAGCAAAGCAGCGACTTGCGGGGTATTTATCACCTGGTGGCTGCGGGCGAAACCACGTGGCATGGCTATGCCAGCCATGTGATTGAAGAGGCCAAGCGCCTGAACCCGGCTTTGGGCTGGAAGGTGGCCGAGGTGGCTGCGGTGCCCACCACCGCCTTTCCGACCCCTGCGACCCGTCCCCTCAACTCGCGCCTGAGCACCGATAAGTTGCAACAGGCTTTTGGCTTGGTGCTACCCCCTTGGCAGCAGGGCGTCAACCGCATGCTGGCAGAAACACTGTGATATGAAAAAAACCGTCAGCGCCCTGTATGCCGAGCACCAAGGCTATGTGTCAGACAAGTGGGCGTCATACCTGCCGGTTTATGACAAATGGTTTGCAGCCTTCCAGGAGGCGCCCGTGCGCTTGCTTGAGGTGGGGGTACAAAACGGAGGCTCGTTGCAAGTTTGGGCCCAATATTTTGCGAATGCCAAAAAAATTGTCGGCTGCGATATCAACCCCCAGTGCGCGCAACTCAGCTACGACGACCCTCGCATTGCGCTGGTGTTGGGCGACGTGAAGGCGCACAGTGTGCGGGAGCAGATCGTGGCGCAATCGGATGCGTTTGACATCATCATTGACGATGGTTCGCACAAAAACCCGGACATTATCAAAACCTTCCAATACTTTTATCCGCGCTTAGCACCAGGCGGTCTTTTTGTGATTGAGGACTTGCATTGCAGTTACTGGGCCAAGTGGCATGGTGGTTTGCAGCGCAAAGATTCGGCCATGGAATTTTTGAAAAGCCTGACAGACGTGCTCAACCTTGAGAGCTGGGGTGTGAAATGGTTGCCCCAAAAATGGTTGGGTAAATTAAAGTCGCCCAGCCGATTCAGGCCTACGGACTATGCGGATATCGAGTCCATCAGTTTTTACAATTCACTGTGTTTTATTACCAAGGGGCATGCGCCCAATTCAATTGGTGGCCGTGTGATTTCTGGTGACATTGCGCTTGTGCACAAAAATTTGCCCAAACCCGGCGCGGTAATGCCAGTGCCATTTCAACAGAAGACTTCCAAAATCCTTAACCTCAAGTCATGACCATGAAAACCACCAACAGAAAAGGCATCATCCTCGCAGGAGGGTCTGGTACCCGCTTGTACCCCGTTACCCAAGCCGTCAGCAAACAGCTGATGCCGGTGTATGACAAGCCCATGATTTATTACCCGCTCACCACGCTGATGCTGAGCGGTATTCGTGAGGTGCTCATCATCTCCACCCCGCAAGACACGCCCCGCTTTGCCGAGCTTTTGGGCGATGGCAGCCAGTGGGGTATGCACATTGAATATGCAGTACAGCCCAGCCCCGATGGTCTGGCGCAAGCCTTCATTATTGGCAAAGACTTTGTAGGCAAGCACCCCAGCGCCTTGGTGTTGGGTGACAACATTTTCTATGGCCACGATTTGGTGAAGCAATTGCAAAGCGCAGATGCCCGCACTGGTGGTGCCAGTGTGTTTGCCTACCACGTGCACGACCCGGAGCGTTATGGCGTGGTGGAGTTTGACCGCCAGCAACGTGCCTTGAGTATTGAAGAAAAGCCCGCAGTTCCAAAAAGTAACTATGCAGTGACGGGCTTGTATTTTTACGATGAGCAGGTATGCGACATTGCGGCTGCCGTGAAACCCTCACACCGTGGCGAATTAGAGATTACTGACGTTAACCGGCGTTATTTGGAGCTGGGACAACTCAATGTGGAAATCATGGGCCGTGGCTATGCGTGGCTAGACACGGGCACCCACGACAGTTTGTTGGAGGCGGCGAGCTTTATCAGCACCTTGCAAAAACGCCAGGGTCTGATGGTGGCCTGCCCGGAAGAAATTGCGTTCCACGAAAAATGGATTGACGCAGCAGCGTTGGAAAAACGGGCGGCGCCGTTGGCTAAGAACGGCTATGGCCAATACTTGCTCAGCCTGTTGAAAGCATAAGGAATAGCCATGGCATACGAAAAACTGGCATTGCCCGAAGTGGTCTTGTTCACCCCCCGGGTGTTTGGCGATGAGCGGGGTTTCTTTTTTGAGAGCTTTAGCGAGCGCGAATTTGCAGAAGCTACGGGCCTGGGCCATCGCTTTGTGCAAGACAACCATAGCAAATCGGTCAAGGGCGTATTGCGTGGCTTGCACTACCAGTTGCCACCGCACCCCCAAGGCAAACTAGTGCGCGTGGTTCAAGGCGCAGTGTTTGATGTGGCGGTGGATATTCGCAAAAGCTCGCCCAATTTCGGCAAGTGGGTGGGCGCCACCTTGAGCGCAGACAACAAGCAGCAGTTGTGGATTCCGCCCGGTTTTGCCCATGGGTTTGTGACTTTGACCGACACCGCTGAGTTTTTGTACAAAACGACCGATTTTTATGCACCACAGTGCGAGCGCAGCATTGCGTGGAACGACCCAAGTATTGGCGTCGATTGGCATTACGACGCGGAACCGCAGCTATCGGCCAAAGATTTGCTCAGCTCGGCATTTGCGGCGGCAGAGGTGTTTGATTAACGGACTCTTTCAGGCCTTGACTTGCTGAGCGCTGATGTCTGTGCCTGTTCCTAAAGTCAGCTTTCTTGTTCCGCTGTTCAACCATGTGCAGCAGACGCAAGAAATGCTGGTCTCTTTGTTGGCGTCTTTACCGCAAGGCTTGCATTTCGAACTGATTTTTGCAGACGATGCGTCGACCGATGGCACCCGAGATTGGTTAAGCACCCTGTCTGACCCGCGAATTCAAATTGCCCTGAATGAAAGCAATTTGGGCTACGCCAACACCAACAATGTCGCTGCGGCGTTGGCCACGGGGCACTACTTGGCCTTACTGAATAACGATTTGGTTTTTGCACCGGGCTGGTTGGAGCCTATGCTGGATGCGCTGGAGGCGCCAGGGCTCAATGCAGGTATTGTGGGCAATTTGCAGTATCGCGTGTTGGACGGGGGACTGGATCATGCGGGTGTCGTGTTAACCCCCAGGGGGCAGTTTGACCACGTGCGCAAAGAACCAGCTTTCGGGGAACAAGCGCGAGAGGTCTATGTCACGACGGGTGCCTGCATGCTGATGCGCCGCGCTGACTTTGAGGCGGTGGGTGGCTTTGACGATGTATTTGTGAACGGGTGTGAGGATATTGACCTGTGTCTCAAAATCCGCGCAGGCGGCAAGAAGATCTATGTCGCTCAGACCAGCAAAATACTTCACCATGTGAGCCTGAGCCGCAGCCGCGCGAGTTTGCAAAATGAAAAAAACAGCCACTACCTTTACGGCAAATGGCGCAAAGAGATCAAGCTGCAACTGACCAAAAACTGGGTTGGCTGGCTGGCAGCACCTGCAAGCAACTATGCAGAGTACCTGGATGGCGTGCTGGAAGATTCGTTCAAGTCAAAACCGCATATTGCGGCCATGGCAATAGCCGAAGCGGCAATATTGCGAGAAGAAGCCCGTTGGCAGCGTGAACTAGGTCTTGCAAGCTCGGGTCATACATGGATGAACCAGGTTCAGGTGACTGGTGTCAAAGAGGTGCCCCAGCGAAGAATGTTTCTGGCAGAGGAGGAAGTTAGCCTTTCTCTGGACCATATTAAAACCGCCCGCAATTTTTATGTCTGTGCCAGGTTGTTAGACGATTTTGACCCTGAGTCCATAGCCATTGAGCTGAGCGTCAATGGCGCCCAAAAGAAAACTTGTCGACTGACGGAGGGCCGCGTCATCAACGTGGGAATTATTGACCCGCTGATTTTTCCAGGCTCCAAAAATCATTTAAAGGCCGCGGTTTATTTCATCGATGCCAAGGGCGTGGCTTTAAGGCCTGCGCCGAACGCAATGTTGATCAGCCATTTTGTGATTGATGATGAGGTGGTAAGACCCAGCTGATTACGGCAGTATCTTGAGCAACTGCACAAGAGTTTCTTCAATCGTTTGAGTTTGGGTGTTGATGGTGATATCAGCACGCTGCGGGGCCTCGTAGGCTGAGTCAATACCGGTAAAGTTTTTAATTTCACCCTTGCGTGCTTTTTTGTACAAGCCCTTAGGGTCTCGTTGTTCACAAACCCCCAAGGGGGTGTCTACAAAAATTTCAAAAAACTCGCCGCTGCCAAATAGCGTTCGCGCCATGTCACGGTCTGCCCGATAGGGCGAGATGAAGGTGGTAATCACAATCAATCCGGCGTCCACCATCAACTTGGCTACCTCGGCCACTCGGCGGATGTTTTCTACGCGGTCTTCTTGGGTAAACCCTAGATTTTTGTTGAGCCCGTGCCGCACGTTGTCGCCGTCCAGCACATAGGTGCGGTGGCCCATCTCGAACAGTTTCTTTTCTAGCTCGTTGGCGATGGTGCTTTTGCCCGAACCAGACAGCCCCGTGAACCAAAGCACACAGGGTTTTTGATTGTTAAGCCTTGCCCTGGCTTCTTTGTTGACCTGAAAGTGTTGGGGCTGCACGTTTTGTGCGCGCCTCAGGGGATGGTCTATCACTCCCGCAGCCACCGTGAGGTGATTGAGTCGGTCTATGAGTACAAATCCGCCCGTGCCCGAGTTGTCGGCATAGCTGTCAAACACCAGCGGCTTGTCTGTCGCCAAGTTGCATTCGGCCACTGCATTGAGCTCTAGCTTGTCGGCGGCGATGTGCTCCAGCGTGTTGACGTTGATCTGGTGCTTGATTTTGGTAATGCTGGCGTTGACGATTTGGGTGCCGCACTTGAGCCAGTAGCTGCGTCCGGGCATCAATGTGTCTTGCGCCATCCAAACCACATGGGCTTGGAACTGGTCGGCAACGGTGGCGGGGGATTGCGCAGTACAGAACATGTCGCCGCGAGAGGCATCGACCTCTTCGGCGAGTGTGATGGTGATTGCTTGGCCTGCAGTTGCGTGTGTCAAGTCACCGTCTTGGGTCACGATGCGTGCAATGTTGACCTCGCGGCCCGAGGGCTGCACCCTGATGCGTTGCCCCGCTTGCACAGTGCCTGAGGCGACGGTGCCGCTAAAGCCCCTGAAGTCCTGGTGGGGGCGATTGACCCACTGGACTGGCATGCGAAAGGCGAGCTTGCTCAGGCGGTCGTGCTCAAGGGGCACCGTTTCCAGGAAGCCCATGAGCGTGGTGCCATGGAACCAAGGCATGCGTGAGCTTCGCTCAAGGATGTTGTCACCACGCAGGGCAGACATAGGGATGGGCGTGACGTTGAGGCCGCCGAGTTGCTTTGCAAAAGCCAGATAGTCTTGCTCGATGGATTCAAAAACCTTCTGGCTGTAGTCCACCATGTCCATTTTGTTGATGGCCAGCACCACATTTTTGATGCCCATCAGTTTCACGAGATAGCTGTGGCGTCGGGTTTGGGTGAGCACCCCTTTGCGGGCGTCCACCAGCACCACTGCCACGTCTGCTGTGGAGGCTCCGGTCACCATGTTGCGGGTGTACTGCTCGTGCCCTGGAGTGTCGGCTACGATGAATTTGCGCTTTTCGGTAGAGAAGAAGCGGTAGGCCACGTCGATGGTGATGCCTTGTTCGCGCTCGGCGGCCAGGCCGTCGACCAACAGGGCAAAGTCGATCTCTTGCCCCTGCGTACCGATGCGCTTGCTATCGGCCTCAAGCGCGGTGAGCTGGTCTTCGAAAATCATTTTGGAGTCGTAGAGCAGGCGCCCGATGAGGGTGCTCTTGCCGTCGTCCACGCTACCGCAGGTAATGAAGCGCAGCAGGCCTTTGTGTTGGTGGCTGTGCAGGTAGGCTTCGATGTCCTGGCCGATAAGGTCGCTGATGTGTGCCATTTAGAAGTATCCCTCTTGCTTTTTCTTTTCCATCGAAGCGGCGGCATCATGGTCGATGACGCGGCCTTGGCGCTCAGATGTTTTTGTGAGCAGCATTTCCTGAATGATCTGGGGCAGCGTGTCTGCCTCGGACTCGACGGCGCCCGTCAGCGGGTAGCAGCCCAGCGTGCGAAATCGCACCTTCTTGAGCATGGGCACCTCGCCGGCTTGCAGCGGCATGCGTTCGTCGTCGACCAAGATGAGCGCGCCGTCGCGCTCCACCACAGGGCGCTCTTGTGAAAAGTACAAGGGGACGATGGGGATATTTTCCAGGTGGATGTACTGCCAGATGTCGAGCTCGGTCCAGTTGGATATTGGAAAAACGCGCAGGCTTTCGTCTTTGTTTTTGTGGGTGTTGTAAAGGTTCCAAAGCTCGGGGCGCTGGTTTTTGGGGTCCCAGCGGTGTTGGGCGCTTCTGAAAGAAAAGATACGTTCCTTGGCACGGGATTTTTCTTCGTCGCGGCGTGCGCCGCCAAATGCGGCGTCAAACTGGTAGAGGTCCAGGGCCTGCTTGAGGCCTTGGGTTTTCATGACGTCGGTGTGTATTTGCGAGCCGTGGGTGAAAGGGTTGATGCCCATGGCCAAACCTTCGGGGTTTTGGTGCACCAACAGCTTGAAGTCGTGCTCGGCCTGCATGCGGTCGCGAAAGGCGTACATGTCTTTGAACTTCCAGCCCGTGTCCACATGCAACAGCGGGAAGGGCAACTTTGCCGGGTAAAAGGCCTTGAGTGCCAGGTGCAGCATGACCGCGCTGTCTTTGCCGATGGAGTAAAGCATCACCGGGTTGTCACAGGTCGCAAGCACTTCTCGCATGATGTGGATGCTCTCCGCCTCAAGCCTTTGCAAGTGCGTGAGGCTCTGCGCGGCAATGGCGCTGGTCGTGCTAGTGGCGGCGGAGGCAGGTGGGGTAGTGGCTGGCTTCATGGCGTGGATGGGGGGGGTGTTCGGGGATGGGGCATGCAGTTTGACTTGGGGGTGCTCCACCAGCCACTGAGAAAACTGCGGGGTATAGCGCAGGCCTGCAAAGGTCAGAGTGAGCGAATAACCGTCCTTAAAGCGGGAAAGCAGATGTTCTGCGAAGGTGCAGTAATCCTTGTCGGTCGCAGGGCGGTGCAGGTTGACCCACATGAGCTCTCCCCGCGGGGTTCGGGCCCATAAAAGGTGAAACCCCTTGTTCGGTGTGCTGTGGGTGCCCGCGCTCAGTGTCGATTTGGCGGTGTGGTCGGCTGGTAGCCAGCCCCACTGCGCCATACGTCGCTGCGCCGCGCGGGCGTTGATGGCTTTTTTTTCGTGCTGTGTGAGCCACTGGGCCAGCAGCTCTAGCGTCCAGAGAGGGGTGCTGTCGTTGGCAAATTGTTGTGCGGTGTCAGAAGGGGCACCCTCAAGCGCTGGGGAGCGCGGGCGCCCGGGCGTGCGTTGGTCAACCGCGGGCCAGCCGCCCGCCTTGAATGCTTTGTGCAGCGACAACACGGTGGGCGCGCTAAGACCTACGGCTTTGGCAACTTCAGCCGCCGTGAGCCCGGACTCGCGCAGGAGCACGGCCTGGTGGCGCGGAGGAGTCTTGGGATCGGACATATCGCTATTGTGCAAAATAAATCTTTATTTGTAAAGAATTTATTTGTCGTGTAGCATGGAGGCAACAGAGAAACGCACGGGAGTAAGCAATGCTGGTTTTTGCAGGATTTGTGACGGGTTTGTTGGTTGGCCTGACGGGGGTCGGTGCGGGCTCGATGATGACGCCCTTGCTCTTATTGGTTTTCGGGGTGGCACCTGTGACGGCGGTGGGCACCGATTTGTTGTTTGCCGGCATTACGAAGATTGTGGCGAGTCGCGTCCACCATACCGCGGGCTTGATTGATTGGCAGGTGGTGCGTCGGCTCTGGTTGGGAAGCTTGCCAGCGTCGGCGATCACGGTCTGGGCCTTGAAGCAGGGCTGGCTCGCTTTGGACGTCAAGTCGTTAAAACAGATTATTGGCTGCGCGGTGTTGATCACCGCATTCGGCATGCTGGCCCAGGGCCGCCTGAACGCACTCGGTCGTCAGCTGAGGCTGGGGAATGCGGATAGTTTTAAGCGTTTGCAACCGCCCTTGACAATTTTGGCGGGGCTGTTGTTGGGGTTTTTGGTGACCTTGACGTCGGTGGGTGCGGGAGCCGTGGGTGCGGTGATGTTGGCCTACCTCTATCCCTTGCGTTTGACACCATCGCGGCTGGTGGCGACGGACATTGTGCATGCAGTGCCGCTGGCATTGTTTGCGGGAGCAGGGCATGTCTTCGCGGGGAATGTGGACTTTGTGTTGCTCGCCTGGCTTTTGCTTGGCTCGGTGCCAGGTGTGTGGCTGGGGGCGAAGTTTTCTGCGCGTCTGCCGCAAGCGTATCTGCGGGCCGCCCTGGCTGTGGTGTTGGCGACGATTGGTTTTAAATTGACTGGGCTAATGGGGTAAGCGCCTTGTAGGGCGACCAGGGCCGCATTGTCAGGTCGGGCACAACCCTTAAAACAAACTCGACTGGCGTGCAGCGTGCGCTGGCTGTGTGCCTGCCTCTGACGGCGGTCTATCCCCGGCAAGTACCAATTCCGGTAGCGGGCAGGCCTGAATCAGGTCCATGCTCTGCGATGCAGAGGCATTGAGCCACTCGGCATAAAAAGCCGGGGGCAGCACGACCACCATGCGTTTTTCGTCGTCAGGCTTGTGAAATTCACGCATCAGGGGGTGGGCGTCGGCATTCACGGTGAGCATGGTGAAGCTCAGCACCTCGCCCTCTGGCGCGCGCCAGGCGGACCACAGACCGGCGATGCCCATGGGTTCGCCATGGGCCAGCGCAATGCGGCTGGACACCGCCCGGCCGCTGCGCCAGTCGGGCTCAAAAATCGCCTCCGCGGGAATGATGCAATGCTGCGCCCGCGCCCAGGCCTCGCGAAAACTGGGCTTCTGCGCCACCGTCTCGGTGCGCGCGTTGTAGGTGTGGCGGCTCGCAGTGCGGTCCTTGGCCCAGTGCGGCAGCAGGCCAAAGGCACCCAAGGGCGCTTCCCAATCAGCAACCGCTTCGTCACCGGCGCCGGCATGGGGGTGGGGCCGTATGAACGAGCCCCTATAGCCCGGCCACACGTCGAATGCGGGCTCGGTCAGAGACGGCGAAACACCGAAATGGCGTTCAAACTGCGCGCGGTTTTTGACGCCTTGGTAGTGGCTGCACATGCGGGTTTGTGGGCCTGACGAGCACGCCTATCGGATGTGAGCGGGTGTCAGACCCAGCGAGGGGGCAGGGCGCGTGGCGCGCCCTGGCACTCAGGGCGTTGGATCAGCCGCGGGGGCCGCTGGTGGCGTGGCGGGCTTGGGCGGCGAGCAGTCGCCGCACACGAACATGCTCTTGCCGGCCAGCTTTTTGAACGAGCCCAAAGAACGGGGCTTGTGCAGGCCGCATTTGGCGCAGCTCATGCTCGCATTGCCGGAAGATTGTGCAAAAGGGGAGCCGGAAGCGCGTGATCGATAACGCAGCCCGTCGGCACTGATTTTTGTGGTGGTGTTGTCGCGCATAACCCCCATTTTGCCGCTTTTATGGAAAGTTAGCAAAAAAGTCGGCCAAACAAGGCGCTGTTCAGGGGTGTTTAGCTGGTTTTTCCGGTGCCTGCGGCTGCCTGCACATGGCGCTGCGCCATCTCCACATACCAGTCCAAACAGCCCGGATTGGCCATGGCCTCTTTGTTCACCACTTTTTCCAGCGCATGGCCCAGCATCAGCTTTTTGATGGGCAATTCTTGCTTTTTGCCGGACAGGGTGCGGGGAATTTCCGCCACCTGGAAGATGGCATTGGGCAAAAAGCGTGGGCTCAAAGCCTGCCGAATGGCCTGCTGTATGCGCGATTTCAGCCCATCGTCCAGACTCAGCCCCGGGCGAAGTGCCACAAAAAGCGGCATATAGCTCTCTCGGCCCAAATATTCCAGATCCACCACCATGCTGTCGAGCACCTCGGGCAGGGCTTCGACGGCGCTGTAAATCTCGCTGGTGCCCATGCGCAGGCCGTGGCGGTTGATGGTGGCGTCGCTGCGCCCGTAAATCACGCAGCCATAGCCTTGGCCCTGCGCGTTGCCGATGCGCAGCCAGTCGCCGTGGCGCCATACGCCGCCCGCATCAGCCCCGAGGTCGCCACCACCGGCTTTGCGGCCGTGGCCAGGTGGGTACATCTCAAAATAGCTGGCCAGGTAGCGCGCGTTGCCGTGGTCGCCCCAAAAATACAAGGGCATGGACGGAATCGGCTGGGTGCAGACCAGTTCGCCCACCTCGCCCAGCACGGGTTCGCCGGCCTCGTTCCAGGCCTCCACGGCGCAGCCCAGCAGGCGGCACTGCATGACGCCGGGCTCCAGCGGCAGCTCGCGGTTGCCGCCGATAAAGGCGCCGCAAAAGTCGGTGCCGCCCGAAATATTGCACCACCAAATGTCGAAATCGGGCTGGCCGTCGAGTGCGTGCAGCTGGCGAAATTGCGCCGTGCCCCAGATTTGGGTCTCGGGCGCCAGCGGCGAACCGGTGGTGCCCAAAGCGCGGACGCGGCGGAGATCGCCCACCGCGGACAAGTCCACTCCCGCCTTTTGGCAATTGGCGAAAAATGCGGCCCCGGCGCCAAAAAAGGTGACGCCCGTCTCGGCTGCAAAGCGCCACAGCGTGCCCCAATCCGGGCGGTCTTTGTCGCCGCCAGGGTTGCCGTCGTAAATCACGCAGGTGGTGCCGTTGAGCAGGCCGCTGAGCTGCGCGTTCCACATGACCCAGCCGGTGGAGCTGTACCAGTGGTAACGCTCGCCCAGGCTGTTGGGGTGGTAGCTGCAGCCCACGTCGTTGTGCAAAATTTTGAGCGCCAGCGCTACGATGACGGTGCCGCCGTGGCCGTGCACGATGGGTTTGGGCAGGCCGGTAGTGCCGCTGGAATACACAATCCACAAGGGGTGGTCAAAGGGCAGCCACAGCGGCTCGAATGCCTGTACTTCAGCGTCATCTCGGGCGGTGGTGTGGGCCATGGGCGTGGCATCGGCCAAGGCTGCATCGGGCTCCAACCCGGGCAGGTTGGCGTGAAGAATCAGGTGCTTCACGCTGGGCAGGGCGTTTCGCAGTTCTTGCACCACTGCGCGGCGGTCGTAGTCGCGACCGGCGTAGCGCACGCCATCGACCGCAATCAAAATTTTGGGCTCAATTTGGCGGAAGCGGTCCAGCACCGCGGCGGTGCCCATGTCCGGGGCGCAAATGCTCCAGACACCCCCCAGCGAGGCAGTGGCCAGAAAAGCCACCATGGCCTGCGCAATATTGGGCAAATAGGCGGCCACCCGGTCGCCGGGCTCCAGGCCCTGCGCTTTGAGGTGCAGCGCCATCGAGGCCACCTCGCGCCGCAGCTCGGGCCAGGTAATTTCGTGGTGCTCGCCGCGCTCGTTGCGGCACACCAGTGCGGGAAAGCCTGCGGCATGGGCGGCGTCCACATGGCGCAGCACCTGGTGGGCGTAATTGGTCTGCGCACCAGGAAACCACTGCGCGCCTGGCATGACGTTTTTTTGCAGCACGGCGCTGTGCGGCGTGGGTGAGCGCAGGTCAAAGTAGTCCCAGATGCTTTGCCAAAAGGCGTCCAAATCGCGAACGGACCAATCCCACAGCGCTTGGTAGTCGTGAAAGTGCAGGCCGCGCTGGGACTGCAGCCAGTCCTGGTACAGCCGGATTTGCGGCACAAAGGGTGCGGCCGTGGGGGCGGGGAGGGCGTGCGTTGGATTGCTCATGGCCTCAAGCGTACCAGCGCGGCGAACTGGCTGCAGAATCCCGGCTTTGATGGCCCGTAAGTTGCTTGGAGTTAGACCATGAATCCTCAAAATGGTGCAAATGCCTTGGACGAATTTTTGAGTGCCTCGACCTTCAGCGTCGAGCGCCTGCACGCCGCCTACCAACGGCGTCAATTTCGGCCGAGCGAGCTTGTGGCTTACGCCTTGGCAATGGCGCGCGAGAGCGAGCCGGGTTTGTTTACCTGCCTGCTGGAAGCGCGTGCCATGGAGGAGGCCCGTGCCAGCGATGCGCGCTGGGACGCGGGGCGGCCTTTGGGGCCTCTGGACGGCATCCCCGTGGTGTGGAAAGACCTGTTTGATGTGGCAGGCACACCGACGACCGCGGGGTCTGAGACGCGGCGCCACGCGCAGGCAGCCGCCGAAGATGCTGCCGCGGTGCAGCGCTTAAGCGCTTGCGGGTGCATCGGTATCGGCAAGGTGGGCTTGAGCGAATTCGCTTATTCGGGCCTGGGTTTGAACCCGCACTATGGCACCCCCATCAACCGCGCCAGCCACGACGGCCACCGGGCGCCCGGAGGGTCGTCCAGCGGTTCGGCGGTGGCGGTGGCAGCGCACATGGCCTGGATCGGGCTGGGCACCGACACCGGAGGATCGGTGCGGGTGCCAGCTGCTTTCAACGGCTTGGCGGGGTACAAACCCTCCATCGGCCGCTTTGACAAGCAGGGCGTTTTTCCCTTGTCCGAGACCCTGGATGTGCCGGGGCCCATTGCCCATACGGTGCAGGACTGCGCCTGGGTCGATGCCGCTTTGCGCGGCCAGCCCTTGCACGCCTTGAAGGCCAGTGCGGTGTCTTCACTGTCGTTTGTGGTGCCCATCAATCTGGTGTTTGACGGCATAGAGCCCGAGGCCCGCGCCGCCTTCGAGGCCTTGGTGGAAAACCTGCGTTTGGCCGGGGCGCGAATTGCGTACCGGAACATTCCCGCTTTTGATGAGCTCGCCGCGCTCACCGCGCGCCACGGAACGATCGCCGCCGCTGAAGCCTATGCATGGCACCAGGCCCTGGTGGATGGGCCCCAGGCGTCGGCGGTGGACCGACGGGTGCTGGCGCGCATGGCGCGTGGCAAAACCATGTCGGCGCTGGACTTGCTACGACTGCAAGCGGCACAGCTGCGGCTGGTGCGCGACTGCGCTGCGCTTTTGGGCGAGGGCTGGATGCTTTGCCCCACGGTGGTGCATGTCGCACCGCTGGTCGCGCCGCTGGAGGCGGATGACGCGCTGTTCCATCGCGTCAATTTGCGCACCTTGCAAAACACCTTGCCCGGCAATTTTCTGGACCTGTGCGGGGTGAGTCTGCCGATGGGCACGGGCGCCGCGGGGATGCCGCTGGGCGCACTGATCTCTGGCGCAGCCGGTCGGGACGATGCGCTGCTGTCTGCTGCTTTGGGGGTGGAGCAGTTGCTGGCCGGTTCTGCCCAGTTTGGATAAGTTTTTTTA
Organism: Comamonadaceae bacterium; assembly: GCA_947447985.1. GTDB lineage: Bacteria > Pseudomonadota > Gammaproteobacteria > Burkholderiales > Burkholderiaceae_C > Allorhodoferax. The sequence goes on along the minus strand of CANFLX010000015.1, from coordinate 28,813 downwards.
TCAAGGAGTTCTGCAATGGCAAAAGAAATTTTGTGTGGTTTTGGGGTGGATGTGGATGCGGTGGCCGGGTGGCTGGGTTCCTACGGGGGAGAAGATTCGCCGGACGATATTTCCCGCGGCCTGTTCGCGGGCGAAGTGGGTTCGCCCCGACTGCTCAAGCTCTTTGAGCGCATGGGCATCAAGACCACCTGGTTCATCCCTGGCCATTCGATTGAAACTTTTCCGGCGCAAATGAAGGCGGTGGCCGACGCCGGGCACGAGATCGGCATCCATGGCTATTCGCATGAAAACCCGATTGCCATGACCCCAGCCCAGGAAGAAGCCGTGCTGGACAAGTGCATCGCGCTGGTCGAGCAGCTCTCGGGCAAACGCCCCACCGGCTATGTCGCGCCGTGGTGGGAGTTCTCCAAAGTCACCAACGAACTGCTGGTGAAAAAAGGCATCAAGTACGACCACTCGCTGATGCACAACGATTTTTCGCCCTATTACGTGCGGGTGGGTGACAGCTGGACGCCGATTGATTACGGCAAAAAGCCCGGCGAATGGATGGTGCCGCTGCAGCGTGGCACAGAGACCGACCTGATCGAAATACCCGCCAACTGGTACCTCGACGACCTGCCGCCCATGATGTTCATCAAAAAATCGCCGAACAGCCATGGCTTTGTGAACCCGCGCGACATCGAGCAAATGTGGCGCGACCAGTTCGACTGGTTGTACCGCGAAATGGACTACGCGGTGTTTCCCATCACCATCCACCCCGACGTGGCAGGCCGTCCGCAGGTGCTGCTGATGCTGGAGCGTTTGTTTGCCTATATGAAGTCGCATCCCGGTGTTCGCTTTGTCACCATGGACGAGATGGCCAACGACTTCGCGGCCCGCCATCCCCGCGGAAAAGCCTAAGGGCTGACGTCGGACTCACGTCGGACTGACGGCGGATGTGCGGCGTTTGCGGCTCGCTCGGGGGCGAAGAACATTGGAGCAGCGGCGCGGGCCGCATCCAGGGTGAGCATGTGCTCACCCGCCGAGCCGAACGGGCCAAACGCATTCGCGTGATCAACCGGGCGCTGCTGCCCCTGCGGGTCACGGTGAGCGACTGGCAGGGCCGCATGTACCTGGTGGCAGGGCCGACCGGCAAGCAAACCGTGGTCGACAGCCTGCCGCACATCTGGCAGGCGGCACAAGAGATGACGGGTCGCAGCCTGGATCCGCTGGCCACGCCCGGATCGGTGCCGCCATGAACGCCCGCATTCCGGTCAATGTGCTGACGGGCTTTTTGGGTTCGGGCAAGACCACACTTTTGAATCGGCTGCTGCGCGATCCTTTGTTCAACAATTGCGCGGTGCTGATAAATGAATTTGGCGCCATTGGCATCGATCACCATTTGGTGGACCGCGTAGAGGGCGACACGGTGTTGCTGCAGTCCGGCTGCATTTGCTGCACCATCCGGGGCGACCTGGCCACCGCGATGCGCGATCTGTACGAGCGGCGCGAACGAGGCGAGGTGCCCGCTTTTGAGCGCCTTGTGATTGAGACCACGGGTTTGGCCGACCCGGTGCCGGTGCTCTCGACCGTGATGTACGACCGCGTGCTGCAGCACCATTTTCGGGTGGGCAACGTGGTCACGACCGTGGATGCGGTCAACGGCGCCGCCAATCTGAGCGAGTATCCCGAGTGCCGCAAGCAAGCCGCAGTGGCGGACCGCCTGGTGGTCACCAAATGTGATATCGCGGACGCCACGCTGTGGCCTGCGCTGGTGCAAGCGCTGGGCCAGATCAACCCCGGCGCGCCCATCGTGGCGCTGGATCCCCTGCGCCTGGATGCCCTTGGACTGCTGGGCACGGACCACTTTGACCTGGCGGGCAAAAGCCAGGAAGTCACGCATTGGCTGCAGGCGCCCGCAGCGCGCAACTACCTGTCGATGGGCGGCCAGGGGGTTAGCCCGACCGCTGCCAATCAGCATCGGGACATAGAAGCGTTTGCCTTGGACCTGCCGCAGACGCTGGACTGGACGGTATTCAGCGTCTGGCTGTCTTTGCTGCTGCACGCGCATGGGGAGCGCATTTTGCGGGTCAAGGGCTTGCTCCATGTCGAGGGCTCCGATACCCCTGTGGTGGTGCATGGTGTGCAGCAGTTGGTGCACTCGCCCACGCACCTGGAGCGCTGGCCCAGCGATGACCGCAGTTCGCGCTTGGTGATGATCGTGCGGGGCTTGGCGCCCCAGCAGATTCAAGATTCACTCGCGCACCACCTGAAGGCTTTTTGATGGCGCGTCTTGCTTAGGTTTGGTGCGGCTGCGCTCCCAATACTTCGGCAACAAGGGTGAATGCAGCACCAAAATTGTGCAAATCGCGGCGACAGAACCGCTGTGCGCCGCTTTTGTATGCAAGCCTGCCAAAGATTGTGGACAAAAGTAGGTGGCACGCTGCTTGCGTAACTCAATCCCATGAATGCAAGGTCTACCACCTCCTCAGCGGCCATTGAACTCGTTGGCTTAACCAAGCGGTATGCGCCGGGGGCGAAGCCTGCGGTGGACAGCATCAATTTGCGCATTGCCAGCGGTAGTTACTGTTGTTTGCTTGGCCCCTCAGGCTGTGGAAAGAGCACCACCTTGCGCATGGTCGCCGGCCACGAAACGGTCACGGAAGGTGATGTGCTGCTCGAGAACCGCAACATCACCGATCTGCCTGCCGCTGCGCGCGGTACGGCGATGATGTTCCAAAGCTTCGCCTTGTTTCCGCACCTCAGTGCCTTGGACAACGTGGCCTTCAGTCTCAAGATGAAAGGCGTGGCCAAAGAGGATCGTTTGGCCCAGGCGCGCAGCCTGCTCGACCGTGTGGCCATGGGGCATTTGGCGGACCGCAAGCCGGCCGAACTCTCGGGCGGACAGCAACAGCGCGTTGCGCTGGCGCGGGCCTTGATCACCCAGCCCCGGGTGCTCTTGCTCGATGAGCCCTTGTCGGCCTTGGATCCGTTTTTGCGCATCCAGATGCGAGCTGAATTGCGCCGCTGGCAAAAAGAACTGGGCCTGACTTTTATCCATGTGACCCATTCGCAAGAAGAAGCCATGGCCCTCGCAGACACCATGGTGGTCATGAACCATGGCGTGATCGAGCAAAGCGGTTCACCGCACGAGATTTACAACCGCCCGGTCAATGAATTTGTCGCCCGCTTCATGGGTGGCCACAACGTGATCGACACCGGCGCCGGAAAAGTCGGCGTGCGTACCGACCACATCGCGCTGGCCCTGGCCGCAGACGGCGAGGCTTCGGGCCGTGCCGGGGCGCATGCCCAGTGGGCCCTCGTATCCGACGTGGAATACCAAGGCACTTACGTGCTGCTCGGCCTGCAAAGTCCGGGCGTCTCGCACACCGCGCACAGCACGGCCCAATGGTCGGTCATGTTGTCGGAAGCTGTATTTGCCGCGCAACCCCTGAAGGTGGGGGATGTGGTGCGCATGTCCTGGTCGCCCGAGGCGGAACACCCGCTGGCCGACTGAATTGCATTCTTGTATTGGTTGTTTTCCCTGTGTCCCACCCCGCGCTTCGCAAGAAGTTTTTTTCATCTCCAAGGAGTTTTCCCTATGTCCACTGATTCCAAAGAAGTTCTCTCCACGGCCGCCCCCGTGCAACGCCGTACCGTGCTCAAGGGCACTGCGGGTATTCTGGCTGCGGGTGTGTTCCCAGCGGTGCATTCCGCCGATCCCATCGTGCTGCGCTACCTCGGCACTGCGGTGAACCAGGACAAAGAAATCGCCGAAAAATTCAAGGCCGATACCGGCGGCAAAGTGGTGATCCAGTATGTGGCTGTGACCACCGACGACGTGCTCAAGCGCGCCATCACATCACCCAACAGCTTTGACCTGCTGGACTCCGAATACTTCCAGTTGCGCAACCTGGTGCCCACCGGCAACCTGAAAGGTATTGATACCAAGCGCATCAAAAACGCAGACAAAATTACCTCGGTGTTCACCACTGGCAAGGTGGCGGGCAAGACCATTGGTGACCAGGGCACGGCACCCAAAAAAGTGATCTTCTTGGAAGGCGAAAAGTCCAAGACCTTCGCGTCCAGCCCCACCCAGTACATGTCGCTGATCCCGACCACCTACAACGCCGACACGCTGGGCATCCGCCCCGACCTGATCAAGCGCCCCATCAGCTCCTGGGCTGAATTGCTGAACCCTGAGTTCAAAGGCAAAGCGTCAATCCTGAACATTCCGTCCATCGGCATCATGGACGCTGCCATGGTGGTGGAAGCCATGGGCATCTACAAGTACCCCGACAAGGGCAATATGACCAAGAAGGAAATTGACCTGACCATCAAGACCCTGATTGAAGCCAAAAAGCAAGGCCAGTTCCGCAGCCTGTGGAAAGACTTCAATGAGTCCGTCAACCTGATGGCGTCTGGCGAAGTGGTGATTCAGTCGATGTGGTCGCCTGCGGTGACTGCCGTGCGGACCAAGGGCATTGCCTGCACGTTCCAGCCGCTCAAAGAGGGCTATCGTTCATGGGCCTCCGGCTTCGGCATGCCTTCAACTTTGACTGGTGCCAAGTTGGACGGCGCGTACGAGTTCATCAACTGGTTCCTCGACGGATGGGCGGGTGCTTACCTGAACCGCCAGGGTTACTACAGCGCCGTGTTGGAAACTGCCAAATCCAAAATGGAAGCCTATGAGTGGGCTTACTGGATGGAAGGCAAGCCTGCCACCAAAGACATCAAGAGCCCACACGGCGACTTGCTGGCCAAGGCAGGCGAGACCCGCGACGGTGGCAGCTACGAGCAGCGCATGGGCTCGGTGGCCTGCTGGAACGCCTTGATGGACGAAAACGTCTACATGGTGCAAAAGTGGAACGAGTTCGTCGCTGCCTAAGCGCCGTACTTTGAACCCACAGCGCAAACAACGGGTGACCCAACGATGAGCCAAGCCGCGCCACAGTCACCCGCCTTTGCCGGATTGCCACCAGGCCGCAGTATTGCGGCCTGGTGGCAAGCGCTGCCTTTGAGTCTGGTTTTTTTCTTGTTTTTTCTGGTGCCTTTGGCACTGGTGTTGATGGTCAGTTTTTGGGACTACAACCAGTACGAGTTGATCCCTGGCTTTACGTTCAAAAGCTATATTGCGGTGTTTGAAGGATGCGGCAGCGGCGACGAGCTGTGCACCACCTTCAAAACCTATCTTTCGACCCTGAAGTTCAGCGCCCTGGTGTGGCTGATCACGCTGCTGGTCGGTTTCACGGTGTCGTATTTCCTGGCTTTTTGTGTGCGCTCCAGCGGCACGCAAACGCTGCTCTTCGTGCTGTGCACGATTCCTTTTTGGACATCGAATGTCATTCGCATGGTGTCCTGGGTTCCTCTCTTGGGCCGCAATGGCTTGGTCAATCAGGCCTTGCTGGGCGCGGGCCTGGTGCAGCAGCCGGTCGAGTGGATGCTGTTCTCCGATTTCTCAGTGGTGCTGGCCTTTGTGCATCTGTACACCATGTTCATGATCGTGCCGATTTTTAACTCCATGATGCGCATTGACCGCAGCCTGATCGAGGCCGCCAGCGACGCTGGCGCCAGTGCCATGCAAACGCTGTGGAATGTGATCATCCCGCTGTGCCGCACCGGCATCATCATCGGATCGATCTTTGTGATCACCATCGTGATGGGCGACTTCGTCACCATCGGCGTCATGGGCGGGCAGCAAATTGCGTCGGTGGGCAAGATCATCCAGGTGCAAGCCTCCTACCTTCAGTTTCCGCTGGCAGCGGCCAACGCCATCATTTTGTTGGCCATTGTGTTGATGATCATCTGGGCGCTGACGCGCTTGGTGGACATCCGCAAGGAGTTGTAAATTGATTGCCGAAAAGCGCCCTGCGGGTTTCTGGCCATTGGCCTTGTTTTTTGCCGCCTTTGTCTTGTTTTTGTATGGCCCCATGCTGGTGATCGTGGTGCTGAGTTTTCAGGGGCCCGAGGGCGGGCTGACCTTTCCGCTGCGTGGCGTATCGCTGCACTGGTTTTACAAGCTGGCAGAAGGTTTGGGCGTGGTCGATATTGGTGCGGCCTTGCAGCGTTCGCTGGGACTGGGCCTGGTCGTGATGGCCATCACCGTGGTGTTTTCGGTACTGGCCGGTTTGGCCTTTCGTAAAAAATTGCGTGGCGGCAACCTTTTGTTTTTTGTGGTGGTGGCCAGTCTCATCATGCCGTCCATCATCGTCTCGCTGGGCATTGGTCTGGAGTTCCGTTTGATGGACACAGCGCTCAAGTTCCTCTTCGGGGCCTGGGGTATGGACGACACCTTGGCGAACTTTGGCACCTCGTTGGGGCTGTACACCTCTGCGCTGGGCGCACACCTGACCTGGACCCTGCCATTTGGTCTGCTCATCATGTTTGCGATCTTCAACCGATTCAACCCTGCCTATGAAGAAGCCGCGCGTGACCTCGGCGCCACCCCGTGGCAAGGCTTTGCCCATGTGGTGCTGCCGCTGATCGCACCCTCGGTGGTGGGCATTGGCATGTTCGGCTTCACCCTGAGCTGGGACGAAATTGCCCGCACTTCGCAAGCGATTGGTGATGTGAACACCTTGCCGCTGGAACTTCAGGGCCTCACCAGCACGGTCACCACACCGTCCATCTATGCCCTGGGCACAGTGACCATGGTCGTGTCCTTTGCGGTGATGGGTTTGACGGTGGGTCTTGCACGGCTGCTGGAAAAGCGCAAAAAGGCCGCGCCATGATGGCGACGGTGCCTTGCCATGTCTGAAGCCGCTGCCTGGACGGAAGAGGGCATTTACCAGCGCATGGTGCAAACCATTCGCAACCACCAATTGCAGCCCGGCACCAAGCTGGGCGAGGACAGTCTCGCCAGCGCCTTTGGTGTGTCGCGCACCCGCATACGGCCGGTACTGGCGCGCCTGGCGGGTGAGCAAGTGGTGACCCTCACGCCGAACCGGGGCGCCACGGTGGCACGGCCCACAGAGCAAGAGGCGCGCGAGGTGTTTCAGGCCCGCGCACTGATTGAGCCCACGCTGGTGTCAGCCTTTATGGAGCGTGCCACGGACGCCGAATTCCAGATCCTGGGTCAGTGCATTGCGCAGGAAGAGTCTGCCCGCATGCAAGGCGACCGGCATCGGGCCATTCGGCTGGCGGGGGAGTTTCATTTGCACATCGCGACATTCGCACAGCACCAGACGCTGGGGCGCATCATGGGCGAGCTGGTATCGCGCACCTCCTTGATATTGATGGCCTATGGGCAACCCGCTGCCCTGGCTGCCGCCGCGGCCACAAGCGCCTGCGGCTGCCACGACCATCGCGCCCTGCTCGACGCCATGCGCCTCGGTGACCGCGCTCTGGCCGAGCTCTTGATGCAAGCGCACTTGCGCAGTCTGGCCGCTGAATTGCGGTTTGCCCCCGCGCGCGTACCGGCGCCGAACCTGCAGAGCTTGTTCCGATCCCAAGATGCCACGTCTGCTGCTGATTAATCCCAACACCTCCGAGGCGGTGAGCGCCTTGCTAATGCGCCATGCGCAGGCGGCTCTGGGCCCCAAGGCCGAGGTCGAGGTGGTGACCGCCCGATTCGGCGCACCGTACATTGCTTGCGAGGCCAGCTTTGCGGTGGCAGGCCATGCGGTGCTGGATGCTTGGGCCGCTGCATGTGCTGAGGTGCAGACGCAGTGCAAAGCGCCGTTTGATGCGGTTCTGATTGCCTGCTTCGGTGACCCTGGCCTGCTGGCGCTGCGCCAGATCTGCCCCCTGCCGGTGACGGGCTTGGCGGAGGCGGCCTTTTTCACTGCCGCGCAGCAAGGGCCTTTTGCCGTCGTGACCGGTGGTGCGGCCTGGGGGCCGATGCTCTTGCGCTTGGCGCACAGCCTGGGCTATGGGGAGTCTTTGTCTGCGGTTCACACCGTGGCTGCCAGTGGCGCCGAATTGGCGCGTGACCCTGCGGCGGCCCACGCCTTGTTGGGCAAGGCCTGCCAATCGGTGGCGCTGGACAGTGGCGCGCAGTCGGTCATCTTGGGCGGCGCTGGCTTGGCCGGCATGGCACAGGCGGTGCAGGCCCAGGTGCCGATTCCCGTGATTGACAGCGTGCTGGCAGGGGTTCAACACGCATTGGGATTGTGCGGGACACCGGTGCACATCCAAGCCGCATCACCCGCATGGACGGGCGTGTCGCCCGAATTGGCGGCCTTGGGCGCTTAAGCGCATCCCATCGCGCAGCCGTCGCTGCGCGGGTCATGGGCGCCACGCAGGCCGTCGCTGCCGATGACGATCGCGCCAGGGTGTCCCATCAAGGGGCTGTGCGCCGCCACCGTGCTGATGCTGTGACCGCGTTGTACCAATTCGTTGCGCACTGCGAGGGGCACATCGTCTTCCAGCTTGAGCGAATCGCGTGCATCAGAGAAGGTTTTTCCTAACAAATAACGCGGTTGGGCCAAGGCCTCCAATGGGTCCATGCCGTAATCAATCAGGCGCGTCAGCACGGCGGCCAAGGTTTGCGGTTGGCCGTCGGCCCCTTGGGTGCCGTACACCATGCGGGTGCGCCCTTCGCGTTGGTAGATGCCTGGGTTCAGGGTGTGGAACGGCCGTTTGCCGGGGGCTAAGGCATTGGGATGCGCGGGGTCCAGCGAAAACGAGGCCCCTCGGTTGTGCCAAATCAAGCCCGTGTCGCCGACCATGACGCCACTGCCCCAGTCGTAATAAACAGTGCCGAGCAGGGACACGGCATTGCCAGCGCCATCCACCGCGCCCACATACACCGTGTCGCCGGTTTGGAAGGGTTGCGGCCAGGGCAGGGCGTGCGCGGTGCGGATGCGCGATGCCAAGGTGTCGAGATGGTCTTTGGACAGCAGGCGCTCTCGGGGGACGTCCACAAAGTCAGGATCAGCCAAATAGCGATTGCGGTCCATAAAGGCTTGTTTGGTGGCCTCGACCAGCAGGTGGTAATGGTCGGCGCTTCCCTGGGCAATTCGGGACAGGTCAAACCGCTCCAACACGCCCATGATTTGCAGGGTCGTCAGTCCTTGCGTGGGCGGCGGATGGGCCAGCAAGCGGCCACCCCGGTAGTCCACCGCCAGGGGCGTCTCCACTTTGGCGCGGGTGCGCGCCATATCGGCCAGCGTCAGCGGCGAGCCTGCCGCTGCCAAGCCGTGCGCAATCCGCTGCGCCAATGGCCCGTCGTACAAGTCGCGCGCGCCGCGCTCGGCCAGCGTCTCCAGCGTGCGGGCCAGTAGCGGCTGCTTGCGCACGCTGCCCATAGGCGGCGCCCGTCCCTGCTCAGAAAACGCCTGAAAGATGTCGGGCATTTGCGCGCGTTCGCTGGCGCGAAAGTCCAGCCAAAAGCGCTCAGAGGCGGTGATTTCAAACCCGTCGCGTGCCAGGGCAATGGCGGGTGCCAGCAAGGCGCCCCAACTCTGGCTACCGCCCCAATCCTGGCGACTGATGTCGAACGCCTGTCCCAGCGCATCGGCTGCACCGGCCGTGGTCAAGGCCGAGCGCGGGCCGCGCATCGGAATGCTGTCGCGGTAGCCATCCAAGGTGCCTGCGGCCTGCCCGATACCCGAGATGCTTTGCACCTTGCCGTGTGCGTCGGCCACCAGCATCAGCACGTCGCCGCCCCAACCGCAAAAGTGGGGGTAGGTCACGCTCAGTGTTGCAACGGTGGCAATCGCCGCTTCAATGGCGTTGCCGCCGGATTGCAGCACGTCGACACCGGTTTGACTTGCCAGCGCATGCGGGCTGGTCACCATGCCGGTGCGGGAGTGGGCGCTCTTGGCGGGCGTGGCGCTCATGGATGGATCGACAGCATGTGCTGGTAAATCTGTCCCGGCGTGGTGAACCACACGTCCCCCGCGTCCCGCGCGCGCACCAAATGTTCCAAGGCTTTGCGCAAATGCAGCAGGCGGTGAGGCTGGCCCACGATATAGGGGTGCAGGGCAATGCCCATCACCAGCGGCTGGCGGGCCGCTTGGCGGCGCATTTCATCAAAGTGGTCGGTAATCAGTTCGCCAAATGCGCGTCCGTCCATCAAGCGACCCATGACCATGGGAATATCGTTCACCTCTTGCGGATACGGGATCGACCACAGCGTTTGGCCCGAGCGGGTGCGCATGCGGGTCGGTTGGTCGTCGTGGCACCAGTTCAGCGTGTAGCCGTAGCCGGTCTCGGCCAGCAGGTCGGGTGTCACCAGGGTCTCTGAAATCCAGGGTGACAGCCAGCCTGCGGGTGCGGCGCCACTGCGCTCCAGCATGCGTTGGCGGCAGCCGGCCAGCAGGGCGCGCTCATCGGCTTCGCTCAAATCGGATTGGCGACTCGCGTTGCTGTGGCCGTGGCCGATCAACTCGTCGCCGCGCGCCACCAGGGCTTGCACCAGTTCGGGGCAGTGCTCGTACAGGGCGGTGTTGATGAGTGCGCCCGTGGGCAAGGCCAGGTCGTCAAACACGTCCAGGCAGCGCCATGCACCCACGCGGTTTCCGTATTCGCGCCAGGCGTAGTTCAATACGTCGGGCTGCGGTGAGGCGGGCCCGAGGTTGGCACCCAAGCCGCTGCCAAACGCAAAGTGCTCGACATTAAAGCCCAGGTACACAGCCAGACGGGCGCCCTGCGGCCAGCAGTAGTCGGGCCGCTCCCCAATGGCCTGGTAATCGAAGCGGCCACTGGTGGCCAGAGCTGCCAGGGGCATGGTGGTGGTCATGCCGCTGCTCCGTTGGCAGCGGGCCAGGGTGCAGCCAAGCCCGCACGCACCAGCATCCACTCGGCGCTGTCATTCCAGACGTCCATTTGCACAATCTGGCCGTCACGCACCACATAGCGATCCACGTAGCGGTTGCCCTCAAATAGGGTGCCGTCGGGCCAGGCGCCATAGAGCGTGCCGATGTTGTAGACGATCGCCTCGCGGTCGGTGGCACCTTGCACCACATCGGTCTGCTCAAAGCGCTTTTTGACCCAGGCGTAGCGCGTGGCGTTGAAGGCGCTGCACTCTGCGGGGTCGCGCATTTCGCGCCCGCCGGTGAAGCGAATGCGCAGGGTGGGCGAGACAAAGGCGCGCGCCGCCACGGGGTCGGGGATCATGATGGTGCGCAGAAAGGTTTCGACCAATTCGAGGGCTGCAAGGGCTGGGGTGCTTGGCATGGTGGGGGTCCGGGTCTGTATCTTGAGCCTGCGACAGTGCAGGCCTTTAAGGACATGACTGCAACTTTTGCGCCAGTCAGCATATAAATTTCCCACTTAAAAACGGCATTTTTGAGCTTTTTGACATAAATCACGGCACTTGGGTGCCCGAATTACCATAATGTGGTGTTTGCTCAAGCCCAGAAATGGTGCGCCACTCCCACTTATTACAAGGATTGCCCAGGATGCGTCGAATCTGGCTCATGTTGCTCTTTTGGACCAGCGCTGCGTTTGCAGCCGACCCGTCGCAGGTCTTGCTGTGGCCGACCATTCCCTTTATTCGGGGCCAGGATCTCTGCCAGTACCAGGATGCGTATGGACGCAGCAAAACTGAAAACGCCCATGCCATGACGCAAAACATGATCAGCCTCCTGCGCGAGGGCGCAAGCGCGAGCGCGGCGTTTGCCATGGTCGCTGCAATGGACGAAGTGACCAACAAAAACCGGGCAGCGGCCAGCGCGGGCCTGGGCATGGATGTGATTCTGGAAGGCAGCCTCAAGGCGTCTTTGGACGCCATCTACCGCGATGTCAATCCGCCGCAAAAGAAAGTCGCTTTTTTTAATCCCTCGCCCCTGATTCAAGTGGTGCGTGAATTGCACGAGCAAAAGCGCCAGGGTTACCTGGACCAGCGCTATCTGGCAGGACTGAGCGGCGTGGTGTGGGGCATTTATTCATTCAGCCCGAATTGCCGCGGTGATGTGACCGTGACACTGCACATTGAGACCAAGGTGGGGACCACCTACAACTTCCAGGGACAAGGCGCGCCCGAGGCGGTGATGCAGGGCATCGCGGGTCAGGTGTTTGAGTATTTCCAGAAAACCCAATTCCCGTCCAAGGTGAAGTATGGAAGCGGCTTTATCGAGTTGCTGGGTGCGCCGGGCACGCCGATCAGCCATGCGACTTCTCCTGAAAATGCCGAAAAGTCGTGCAAGCAAATGCAAGGCCGCCTGCCCACCGCCGAGGAATATGTGTTCTTGTCCAGCCTGGGTGACTGGAGCGGCGGCATCACCCTGCGCCACGAATTCTGGGCCATGGCCGACGGCATGGTGATGGCGCCCGACCTGCCCAACCCGAGCCCCGTGCGCAGGGCGGACGAAATTCGGGTCAACGAATACCATTTCTACTGCGTGCGCTGACCCTGGGGCGCAAGCGCCCCTAACACCAGCGATTTAGCTTGCCAGTGCTGCCTTGACGGCTGCTGAAACGGCCGACATTTCGGCTTTGCCTGCCAAGCGGGTTTTGACCACGCCCATCACCTTGCCCATGTCGCCCGGGCCTGCGGCGCCCAGTTCGACCACGATGGCCTTGACGGCTACCAGCACTTCGTCAGCCGACATGCGTTGGGGCAAGTAGGCCTGTAGCACTGCGATTTCCGCAGTTTCCTTGGCCGCCAGATCGTGGCGTGCAGCCGACTCAAATGCGGCGACTGAGTCTTTGCGCTGTTTGATGAGCTTGTCCACCAAGGCCACGACGGCCGCATCGTCGAGCACGATGCGCTCATCGACCTCGCGCTGCTTGCAGGCCGCCAGCAGCAGACGGATGGTGCCCAGGCGCTCGCTGTCTTTGGCGCGCATGGCCGTTTTCATATCTTCGGTTATTTGGTCTTTGAGGGACATGGCCGTGGCCTCCTTGGGTGGCAATGGGGGGTGACTAAGTGAAAAAAGCCCGCCGGAGCGTCCTCGGGCGAGCTTTTTGTGCCGTTCAGACCGCGTGCGGTCTGCAAAAACTTAGAACAGTTTTTTGGGCAACTGCATGCTGCGAATGCGCTTGTAGTTGCGCTTCACGGCTGCAGCTTTTTTGCGCTTGCGAATCGCGGTGGGCTTTTCATAGAACTCGCGGGCGCGCAAGTCGGTGAGCAAGCCCAGCTTTTCGATGGTGCGTTTGAAGCGGCGCAGCGCGACGTCAAAGGGTTCGTTCTCTTTTACACGGATCGTGGTCATTACGTAATGGATTCCAAAATGTGCCGACGAGGGTCATGAGGGAAGATCGGGCCGCTCATGCCAGGTTCAGCGAAGGCCCCGCTAAAAAGTTGATCAGGCAGCGGGGGTTTGCCAGCAAAGCCTTGGATTATAGCCGCTAAGCCTCAGGCGGTGGTCAGGGCCAAGCTCTCAGCCAATGCCGAGGCACATGCATGCGCGCTGGCCCACGCCCATTGGAAGTTGTATCCGCCCAGCCAGCCCGTGACATCGACCACCTCCCCAATGAAATACAGGCCTTTTTGGCGCGACTCCATGGTCTGACTGGACAGCGCCTCGGTGCTGACGCCGCCGGCTGTGACCTCGGCTTTGCGGTAGCCCTCGGTGCCGTCAGGGGTGATTTCCCAGCGGGAAATGCGTTCGGCCAAGGCATGTAGCGCCCGGTCGGGCGTGTCGGCCACCGATCGGTCCCAGGGCTGGTTCAGCGCTTTTCCCTGGCCGGTCCAGGCCTCTGCCAGGCGGCTCGGCAACCAGGTGGCCAATTCGTTGGACAGCAGCTTGCGCGAGCGGGCTTTGGCCTGCAGCAGTTCCTGGGCGATCTCGGTCTTGGGTGCCAAATTCAGGCGGATCGGGGTGTTTTCCTGCCAATAACTCGAGATCTGCAACACGCCGGGGCCACTCAGGCCCCGGTGGGTGAACAGCAGGTCTTCGTCAAAGGCCATGCTGGCCTTTTTGCTGCCGGTGGCAATTTGCACGGGCAAGGACAATCCCGCCAGCGCAGCAAACGGTGCCCAGTCCTCGGGCGCAAACGTGAGGGGCACCAGCGCCGGGCGAGGCCTCACCAGGGGCAAACCGAACTGGTCGGCGATGCGGTAGCCAAAATCCGTGGCGCCGATCTTGGGGATGGACAAGCCGCCGGTGGCAATGACCACGGCGCGGCACGCGACAGTGCCTTTTGCGGTGTCCAGCAGATAGCGCGCGGCACGCTCTGCCTCTTCGGCTGCAAGGCGCAGTGACTTGACCGCACACGGCTGCCAGCGCGTGACCTGACCCGTGGCACATTCGGCCAACAGCACCTGGATGATGTCTTCGGCCGAGCGGTCGCAAAACAGCTGGCCTTTGTGTTTCTCGTGGAAGGCCACACCGTGCTTTTGCAGCAGTGCCACGAAGTCGCGTGGCGTGTAGCGGGAGAGCGCCGAGCGGCAAAAACGCGGGTTGTCGCTCAAAAAATGGGCGGCGCTGGTGTCCAGGTTGGTGAAATTGCAACGCCCACCCCCGGAGATCCGGATTTTTTCAGCGACTTTCTCTGCGTGGTCAAGCACCAGCACCTTGAGTCCGCGCTGCCCCGCCTGGCCCGCACAAAACAGGCCCGCCGCACCGGCACCCACCACGACCACATCAAAAAATTCCATGGTCGCGAGTGTAGGTGCCCGCCCAAGCCCCTTGAGGTGCGGGGTTTAGGCGAGCAGCGGCAGACTGCGGTGGCGTTTGCCCGTCAGCGTGAACAATGCATTGGACACGGCAGGCGCCAGTGGCGGCAGGCCGGGCTCGCCCACGCCGGTGGGTTTGCGCGTGCTCGCAACGATATGCGTTTCCACGACCGGTGCTTGCGCCATGGTGACCATGGGGTAGTTGGTGAAGTTGGTTTGCTGCACCACGCCATCGACGATGTCGATCTTGCCCCACAGGGCCGCAGACAGACCAAAGACCACGGCGCTTTCCATCTGCTGGGCCACCAGTCCAGGATTGACCACCGTGCCGCAGTCGATGGCGCAGACCACGCGGTGTACGCGTGGCACACCGTCCTGCACCGAGATTTCAGCGACTTGGGCGACGATGGACCCGAAGGACTCGTGCAAGGCAATGCCACGGGTACGATCCGCGGGCAATGCGCTGCCCCATTGGGCCTTTTCTGCCGCCAGATTGAGCACGGCCAAATAGCGAGGCGCTTCTTGCAGCAAGCCGCGTCGAAATTCGAGCGGATCTTTGTGGCTGGCAGCCGCCAGTTCATCGATAAAGCTCTCCGAGAAAAACGCGTTGTGCGAGTGACCCACCGACCGCCAAAAGCCCACAGGAACCCCCATGGTGGTGGTCACGTGCGCCATGCGCTGGTGGGCGAAGCCGTAGGGCAGGTCGAACAAGCCTTCCGCGGTAGTTTTGTCAGGCATATCCACCGGGCCTGCCAGCAGGGGCACGGCGCGCTCCATCCAGCGGGGAGAAATCGCGTCGCCCGCCGATTTAATGCGCAGGCTTTGGGGCTGGCCTTGGGCGTCGAATGTGGCTTTCAGGCGTGCAGCGTGCATGGGGCGGTAAAAGTCGTGGCCCATGTCCTCTTCACGCGACCAGGACAGTTGCACCGGCTTGCCACCGGTAGCCTTGGCGACCTTGGCGGCTTGGGCGATGAAGTCCACCTCCAAGCGGCGTCCAAAGCCGCCGCCCAGCAGGGTGACGTGCAAAGTCACGTCGGATTGGCTGATACCCGCAGCTTTGGCGGCCGCCTCGCGTGCCGAGGACGGCGCTTGCGTGGGCGCCCAAATCTCGAGCTTGCCGTCTTTGAACTGGGCCGTGCAGTTCATTGGCTCCATGGTGGCGTGGGCCAGGTAGGGCGCGGTGTAGCTGGCTTCCAGGGTCTGGGCCGCAGACTTTTCTGCGCCGTCAATGTCGCCCTTGGTGTGGAAAGCCAAGCCGCTTTCTTTGTCGAGCTGGTTTTGCAGTTCGGCGGCGATGTTTTGGGAGTTCAAAGCACCTTGGCTGCGCTGCTGCCACTGCGTTTGAACCGCTTGTGCGCCTTGGCGTGCGTGCCAGGTGGTTTTGGCGACCACGGCAAAACCGGCGCTTGCGCCACGCAGGGGTTCCAATGCCACCACCTGCTGAACCCCGGGCAAGGCCAGTGCAGCGGCTGTGTCGAGCGCACCGGCGCTGCCACCCAGCATGGGAGACATGCGCACTGCGGCAAACACCATGTCCGGCAGGCGTACGTCCAGTCCGAACTGCGCACTGCCGTTGGTTTTGCTCAGCAAGTCGGTACGCGGTGCGGACGTGCCTACCAGCTTCCAGTCCTTGCGGTCTTTGGGCGTCACATTGGCGGGCTGGCTGGCAGCCGCCGCTTGGGCAAATTCGCCAAAGTTCGCAGATTTCCCAGACGCGTGCTTGAGCATGCCCTTGTCGATGGAAATTTCTGAGGCGCTTACCTGCCACCGTGCTGCAGCGGCTGCCACCAGGCTGGCCCGGGCAGTGGCCGCGGCCATGCGAAGCGGCTCCCAGGCGTCGGAAATACTGGATGAACCGCCGGTCACGATCAGACCGAGTTCACGGGCCAGTTTGCTCACCACCCATTCGCCGGCGCGAATCGAGGCGGGGTTGGCGCCTTCGCGGTAATCCAGCGGGTGAAACGGCAACGTGCCCAAGAGCATGGCCACGTTGCCGTAAATCGCGTCGGTTCCGGCTTGTTCTAAATGCACTTGGGCCAACGCCACATCGAGCTCTTCTGCCACCAGCATGGACAAACCGGTGTAGACGCCTTGTCCCATTTCGCTGCGCGGCATGGCCAGCACCACGGAGCCATCTTGCGCAATCTTGATCCAGCCGTTCAGCGCCACGGCGTCTTGGGTGGCCAGCATGTTGGCGGCGCTGCCCAGTCGCGAGCGCGGGGGCAGGGCGCCCCAGCCGACCACCAATGCGCCGGTGGCGCCTAAGGCACTCAGTATCCAGGTACGGCGCTTCATGCTTGCACCTCTTGCGTTGGGCTGGAGTTTTGCGCGACGACCGTGCCAGTGGCGCGGTGAATGGCAGCGCGCACCCGTTGGTAGGTTCCGCAGCGGCAAATATTGCTCACGGCTTCTTCAATGTCCGCATCGCTGGGTTTGGGCTTGCGCTCGATCAGCGCAGCGGCGGCCATCAGCATGCCGCTTTGGCAATAGCCGCACTGCGGCACTTGTTCGGCCACCCAGGCGAGTTGCAAGGCATGGGGTTTCTCAGGCGTACCCAAGGATTCAATGGTGCGAATCGATTTACCCTGCAAGGCGGACGCAGGTGTCACGCACGAACGCACAGCGACGCCATCGACATGCACGGTGCAGGCGCCACAGGCGGCCACACCACAGCCAAATTTGGTGCCCGTCAGGTTGAGCTGGTCGCGCAGCACCCACAGCAGGGGCATGTCGGGTTCGGCGTCGGTCTGAACGGCTTTGCCATTGATCGTCAGGTTCATGGGCATTTCCCTTTTTTGTGAGACTTCCATGTTAATGCACCGCTTTGACGCGCGGTCGCCCGCGCGCGGCATAGCCCTGGGCCCGATATCAGCGTTGTAACTGGTGCAGCGCGGAGTGCGGCGCGTTCATTGCCGCCTGCAGTCCCTGCAGCACCTGGCCCACCACGATCACGCTGGGGCTTCCCAAATGCTCCCTTTGCAGGGTCGCGTGCAGTGTCGCCAAGGTGGCAGTCGCATGGCGCTGGGTGGGCAGGCTGGCGTTTTGCACGATCGCCACCGGCGTGTCACCTGGCAGACCTTGCAAGAGGGCACTTTGAATGCCCGCCGCGCCAATGACACCCATGTAAATGACCAGCGTGAGTTTGGCCTGGTGGGCCGTGTGCGCCAGTGTTACCCAGTCGGTGCCACTGTCGCCGGGTTTGGCGTGCCCGGTGACGAACACCACACCGTGGGCGTGTTCGCGGTGGGTGAGCGGTACGTTCAAACTCCCCATCGCGGCCAGGCCTGCGGTAATGCCATTGACCACCTCCACCGCAATGCCCGCCGCCTGCAGCGCTTCTACCTCTTCGCCGCCGCGCCCGAACACAAACGGGTCGCCGCCTTTAAGGCGCACCACTTGTTCGCCGCGCAAGGCCTCGCTGAGCATGAGTTTTTCAATAAAGGCCTGGGGCGTGGACGCGCAGCCGCCACGCTTGCCGACATAGACGATGCGTGCCTCGGGCTGCGCGTGCGCCAGCACCGCTTCGTTGACCAAATCGTCTACCAGCAGCACCGTGGCGTTGGCAATGGCTTTGACCGCTTTGAGCGTGAGCAATTCCGGGTCGCCCGGGCCCGCGCCCACCAGCGTGACTTTGCCGAGAGAGGGTGAGGCGTGCGTTGCCATCAGTGACTTCCTCCCATGCGGCGCACCAAGTGGGTAATGTGATTGACTTGTTGGGCAATCGGCGCGGGCACGGGCAACTGGCCCTCCAGCACCTCGCGGATGTAGCCTGCGGTTGACGCCGCATCGATCGCACTGGGCAGCGCGGGCAGTTCGTTCAAGGTCCCGACCTGCTGCGCTTGCAGCACGACCGACTGCCCCAGCACAAAGCCTTGCATTTTCGGCATGCGCCTGGCGTCGGCGACCGCCTCACCTTCGGTGCCGCGCAGCAGCAGTGCGTTGGCCTGGGTCAGCGCCAGCGTAGCGGCCATGGAGTCGGCGTATTCGGGATGGGTGTAGCTGGTCACCAGCAGGCTGGCGCCCGCACAGGGGTTCATGAGTTTGACCAGGCTGTGGGCCGAATTGCGCAAGTTCACGACCCGGCGCACATCGAGCAATCGTTGCAGTCCAGGGTGCAGCAGGGCGGTCGGCAGATAGGCCACGCTGCCCGGCGCAATCGGGCCCACGGCGGTGCAGGGCGCGATGCCCAGCGCGGCGAGCACCTCGGCAGTGAAGACGCGCGTGTTTTCGGTGGCGACACCGTGGATCAGCACCGGCAGGCCCTGGCGCGCCAGCAGCAGAGCCAGCAAGGGCGTGAGCCCCGGCAGCTTGCGCGCACCGTTGTAGCTGGGGATGACGATGACCGGACCATCGTCGGCGGGCACGCGCTGCAAGCGCGCGGCCGTTGCGTCCAGAAAGCCCGCCATTTCTTCGGGGGTTTCGCCCTTGATGCGCATGGCCAGACAGAACGCACCCACCTCGAGGTCGGTGACGGTCCCGTCCAGCAATTGGCCCCACAGCGCGCAGGCTTGGGCGCGGCTGAGCGCGCGTGCACCCTCTTTGCCACGTCCGATTTCTTTGAGGTAAATGCCAATGCCCATGGCGCGATTGTCGGTGAGCGCTAACTATGGGGCGCTATGTGCTTATGACTGCGCCAATACTGGTAGCGCCAGGCCGTGGCAAAGCCCGCTTTTTGGTAGAGACCGAGCGCCACGGTGTTGCTGGCTTCGACCTGCAAAAAGACACGCTCGATTCCTTTGGCAAGGGCGTGGGCCGCCAGCCCGGCAAGCATCTGCGACGCCAGACCCTGGCCTTGGGCGCTGGGGCGGGTGCGCATGCCATGCAGGCTGAGCCAGCCCCGGCTGATCACGCCCACGCCTGCGGCAAGCGTCTGCCCCTCCCGCTCGACGTGGGCATAGACCGCATGGGCACTGCGGCTGAGCAGTTGCACCCGGTTGGCACCGTCCTGTGGGTCAAAGCCGTCTGCGGTGTAGACCGACGCCCATGGCGGCGTGGGCCGGGCTTGAATGACGACTTGCTCAGAGGCGGCGAGTTCGAGCAATTTCTGCGTTGGCGCCACTTGCACATGCACTGGCGCGTCCGGCGCGTAGCCCATGGTTGGCAGGGTAGCGGTGACAGCGGGCGACAGAACATGCTCGGGCAGGCGAAACACCGTGGGCCAATCGCGTTGCTGGTAGTGCGCTTGCACGGTGTGCAGCGCCTCCAAGCTCAGTGCGCCATGCGAGAGCGGCACCGCACTTTGTGCGCGGCCAATCGGCAAGGGGTCGTAGGGCAAAAGCCAGCCGGGAATTTCGTGCACCTCGGCCGGACAGACGGCGTCCAGGGTCGCGCGTTCAATGGCGGCAATATCGTCGGGGCTCAACATGGCGGGCATTGTCGCGCAGGCGCTGCCCTAAACTTGGCGCTCTGTATGACGAATTCCCCCCTCCCTGAGCCCACCGAGTCCGACCCCACGCTGGTACTGGGCTTTGAGTCCTCCTGCGACGAAACTGGCGTGGCCCTGGTCGCCATGCGCCCCGGTGAAGTGCCCTTGTTGCTGGCCCATGCCTTGCACAGCCAGGTAGACATGCACCAGGCCTTTGGCGGTGTGGTGCCGGAGCTGGCCAGCCGCGACCATATTCGCCGCGCTTTGCCATTGACCCAGCAGGTGCTGGCGCAGGCCCAACGCAGCCTGCGTGAGGTGGACGTGGTGGCCTATACCCGCGGGCCCGGTTTGGCTGGGGCCTTGTTGGTCGGGGCGGGGGTGGCCTGTGCGCTGGCCGCGGCTTTGGACAAACCGGTGCTGGGTGTGCACCACCTCGAGGGCCATTTGCTGTCGCCGTTTTTGAGTGCCGATCCGCCGCAGTTTCCCTTTGTGGCGCTGCTGGTGTCGGGTGGCCACACGCAGCTGATGCGTGTCGACGGCGTGGGCCGCTACGAACTCTTGGGCGAGACGATTGACGACGCGGCGGGCGAAGCCTTTGACAAGTCGGCCAAGCTCATGGGCCTGGGCTATCCCGGTGGGCCGGCCTTGGCCGCACTGGCCGCAAACGGCGACCCGCAGGCCTACGCCTTGCCGCGCCCCCTGCTGCACAGCGGCAACCTGGACTTTTCGTTTGCGGGTCTGAAAACCGCGGTGCTGGTGCAGTCGCAAAAAATGGTGGCGTCCATGGACCAGACGGTGTGGAACGGCTCGGCCAGCGGAGTCAAGCTTGCCTCCGGTGCCACGCCGGGATTCGAGAATTTGCCCTTGACCCTGCGCGCCGATTTGGCCGCGTCGACGCAGGCGGCGATTGCCGACGTGCTGGTGAAGAAGTCGTTGGCGGCGCTCAAACTCACCGGTCTCAAACGCCTGGTGGTTGCCGGCGGCGTGGGTGCCAACACCAGCTTGCGCAGCCAGCTGAATGCGGCTTGCGCGCAGCGTGGCGTGCGGGTGCACTACCCCGAGCTGCATTTGTGCACCGACAACGGCGCCATGATTGCCATGGCCGCCGCCATGCGCCTGCAAAGTGGCTTGCAGGCCGCACGGCGGGACTATGCGTTTGACGTCAAACCGCGCTGGCCCTTGCAGGCCATCTAACGCACAGAGCCCCCACCGCGGCGCGGTGGGGGCTGCTGCTGCTTAGGAAATGGCCAGTTCAGCGACTTTGCTGACAGGCACCACTTTGGCCAGGCTCAGACTCAGCACACCGTTTTCCAAGCGCGCGCTGCTGGCCGCGCTGTCAATCTCCTGGCCAAACTCGAAGGCCGCACGGTACTGCCGCGGCGCACCCTCTTTGGAGTCGATGCGCACGACTGCGCCTTCGATGCGAATGCCCAGGTGTTCTTTGCTGATGCCGGGTACGTCCATCACCAAGGTGAATTGCTTTTCGTCCTGCGTGATCTGGGCATCGGTGCTGCCGCTGGCACGTGCGGCGGCCACGGTTTTTTCAATAAAGTCAGCGGCAGAACGGCCTGCTTGCGCATAGATACGGCGACGCAAAGGGTGGTCCAGGGCTGTGCCAAAACCGGTGCTCAAAGGGGAGGGTGTGGTGGTAAAAAACATAAGGGCTCCAAGTACACTTCGCGGCCCCCGACAGTGGGTGCCGCATGGAACACAGATGTGCACCTTGCCTGGCAATTCAAGCTTTTTTCTTCATGTTTATTCTTCTCACTCGCTTCTTGAAATCTGGTTTTTCAGTGCCATGTGCGCTGCTTTTTTGCGTTCTTCACCTGGGTCTCGGAGCATCGGCGCAAACGCTGCCACCCCTCAAACTGGCCTTGATCGAAGGCCTGAGCGGTGGCAATGCGAATGGCGGCGAAGCGGTGTTTCGCAATCTGACCTGGGCGGTAGAGCGCGTCAACGCCCGTGGCGGCGTGGCGTCTGCAGGGGCCGCAGCGCCCAAGCAACTGCTGGCGCTGGAGCGCATGGACAGCAAAGGCCAGACCGAAGAAGCCTTGTCCAATTTGCGCCTGGCCATCGACAACGGCGCGCGCTTTGTGCTGCAAGGCAATTCTTCGGCGACTGCAGCGGCGCTGATCGACGCGATCAACAAACACAACGAACGCGAACCCGAGCGACGTGTGCTGTTTCTCAATTATTCAGCCGTCGATCCTGCGCTTACCAACGAAAAATGCAGCTTCTGGCATTTCCGCTTTGACGCCCATGCCGATATGCGCATGGCGGCCTTGATGCAGGTGCTGCGCGATGACCAAAGCCTCAAGAGCGTGTACCTGATCGGCCAGGACTACAGCTTCGGCCAAAGCGTGCTGCGCGAGGCCAAGCGCCAGCTCACGCTGCAGCGCCCCGACATTCGCATCGCGGGCGAAGAGCTGCATCCCCTGCTGCGCATCAAAGACTTTGCGCCCTACATTGCCAAAATCAAAGCCAGTGGCGCGCAGACCGTGATCACCGGCAACTTCAGCGCCGACCTGACGCTGCTGGTCAAAGCGGCCAAAGAAGCGGGCTTTGATGGCAAGTTCTACACCTTTTACGGCAATGCGCTAGGGGCACCCGCGGCCATCGGCGAGGCCGGTGTGGGCCGCGTCTTGGCAGTTGCTGACTGGCTGCCGAATGTGCCGACCAAGGCGTCCGAGTCGTTTTACAGGTCTTTTCGAGCGCGCTTTGCGCAGCCCGAAGACGACTATGTGCATCTGCGCATGCAGCTGTTGGTGGAAGCCTTGGCGCAGGCCATAGACACTGCAGGACGCAGCGCCAAGCCTGGTGCTGCGATCGACATCGTGGCGGTGGCCAAAGCGTTGGAGCAGACCCAAGTCACGTTGGCGGGCCAGACCGGAGTCATGCGCGCGCTAGACCACCAGTTTCAGCAGCCGCTGGTGGTGGGCATGATGGAGCGCCAGGGCACGGTGGGCGTGCCTTTCGATGTCGAAGGCTCAGGCTACGGCTTCAAGGTCGTTAAGACCTTGAGCGCCCAGGCTGCAGAGCAAAGCAGCAGTTGCAAAATGCAGCGCTACTGAGCCAGTGTGCCAATTCACTGTCACTTGAATAAAGCCTAACGCCATGGAAATCATTGCATCCTTGCTCGACTTTGTGTTGCATGTCGACAAGTACCTCGAGACCTTCGTCGCCCAGTACGGCGTGGGCGTTTATGCCTTGCTGTTTGTGGTGATTTTTGTGGAAACCGGTGTGGTGGTGATGCCGTTTTTGCCAGGGGACTCTTTGCTGTTTGTGGTCGGCGCCATGTGCGGTGTCGGGCTGATGAATTACCCCTTGTCGGTAGGCTTGTTGTTTGCGGCCGCTGTGCTGGGCAACCAAAGCAATTACACGGTGGGCAAAGCAGTGGGCGAGCGGGTGTTCCAGTGGGAAGACTCCCGCTGGTTCAACAAAGCGGCGTTCGACCAGGCCCATGCGTTTTACGAGCGCTATGGCGGCGTCACCATCATCGCGGCGCGCTTTATGCCGTTTCTGCGCACCTTTGCGCCCTTTGTGGCCGGCGTGGCGCGCATGACCCGCGCCAAATTCAGCTTCTATGACGTCACCGGTGCGGCCCTTTGGGTGGGCGGCATCGTCACCATCGGCTACTTTTTCGGCAACA
Source organism: Comamonadaceae bacterium (assembly GCA_947447985.1). GTDB lineage: Bacteria > Pseudomonadota > Gammaproteobacteria > Burkholderiales > Burkholderiaceae_C > Allorhodoferax. Next base: position 5,314 of record CANFLX010000015.1, on the reverse strand, counting down.
TTGCCTGGGTCAAACAGCACCTGGACAAGATCATTTGGGCCATGATTTTGGTGCCCGGCCTGATGGTGGCCTTGGGTGCGTGGCGCGCACGTCGACCTTCGGCGGCACAGGCCCCAGGCGCTTAGCCCATGTTCCTGCTGCGCGAGAGCGGCGGGTTTTTCGCAAAATAGGCCAACAGGCCGCGCATGAGGGCGTCGGCAAACTGGTTTTGAAACTCTTCACTGTTGAGCTTTCGCTCTTCCGTGGGGTTGCTGATGAAAGCCGCTTCCACCAGCACACTGGGTATGTCGGGCGCCTTCAGCACTGCGAACGCAGCCTGTTCCACCTGGCCTTTGTGCAGTTTGCCCACGCGTCCCACTTCGCCCAACAGTGTGCTGCCGAGCTTGAGGCTGTCCACAATTTGCGCAGTCGTGCTCATGTCCAGCAGCGCACTTTGCACCTCCAGACCCTTGGCTTTGACGTTGAGCCCGCCAATCAAGTCTGCCTTGTTTTCTTTGGCGGCCATCCAGCGCGCAGCGCTGCTGGAGGCACCGCCCTGGCTGAGTGCAAAGACGCTGGCGCCCTGCGGTTCGGGCGTGAAGAACGCGTCCGCGTGCAGGCTGACAAACAGGTCGGCTTGCACGCGCCTGGCCTTTTGCACCCGCACATGCAAGGGCACGAAGTAGTCGGCGTCGCGCGTTAAATAGGCCCGCATCGGTGTGCCGTTGATGGTGCTGGCGTTGATGCGCTCGCGCATCAGGTGTGCGAGCTTGAGCACCACGTCTTTTTCCAAGGTTCCGCCCGGGCCCACGGCGCCGGGGTCCTCGCCACCGTGCCCTGCATCCAGGGCAATGATGATCAAGCGATCCGTGCCCAGGTAGGACGGCCCTTGCGTCAGGTTGGCGCCAGGGCTTGACGGTGCCGTCGGGGTCGCTTTGCTTGCCGCGTTGGCCGGTGCAGCGAGCTCTGCTTTTTTGCCCAAACGCTGTGCCATCAGCTCGCCCAATGCATCGCGCGCGGGCACTGCGGTCGACGCAGCAGGCGCGTTGGGTTGAGACACTTGCGCGACCAGTGCATCCAGCGGATCAACACTGTGCAGCGGATACAAGTCCAATACCAAGCGGTGTTGGTAGGCTGCCACGGGCGAGAGGGTGAACATTTGCGGCCGCACGCCTTGCTTGAGGTCGATGACCAGGCGCACCACGTCAGCGGAGAACTGACCCACGCGAATACCTTCGATGTTGGGGTCGTCGGCCTTGACCTTGGCCACCAGCTCTTTGAGTGCGGTGTTGAGCGTCACGCCCGTGATGTCTACGGCCAAGCGGGGTGGGTTGCTGATCACGGTCTGGCTGGCGCTCAAGGGCGCGTCCGACTCAATCGTTACGCGGGAATATTCGGGTGCGGGCCAGATGCGCACCGTCAAAATCGTCGCAGCCTGCGCACCCCAGGCCGCGTGTCGCAACAGGCCCAGCGTCAGCACCACCGACCCGCGCCGCAGCAGGCTTCGTCGTTTCATGTCTGCGGGCCCTGATCGTCCAAACCGTGCAACAAGTGCACCCCGACCTGCGTATGGGCCCTCAGCGACACCTGGCGCACACCGTCGGTCAGGGTTGTCAAAGTGATGTCCAGGTCAATCACGGGCAGCACCGGTGCCGCTTTTTCCGGCCACTCGGCCAGCTTGAGACCGGGGCTGGCAAAAATGTCGCGAAAGCCCGCGTCTTCCCACTCCCGTGCGTCGCCAAAGCGGTAGAAATCGAAATGCCAAATGTTCAGGTCGGGCAGCTCGTAGGGCTCCACCACGGCATAGGTCGGGCTTTTGACACGTCCCTGCACGCCGAGCGCGCGCAGCAGGTGGCGCACCAGCGTGGTTTTGCCCGCACCCAGATCACCGCGCAGGGCAATCAAGGCGTTTGTCAGGCCCGGCGCTTGGGCCAAACGCGCAGCGAAGGCCTCGGTGGCCGCCTCGTCGGGCCAGGTCAAGGTCTTGGTTTTTACAATCGCGGGGTGAACATCCATAACGCGCAGACTAGCACTCCAATCCAAAGTCCGGAAAACGCTCCCGCAGTGGCTGCCGACTTGCTGGCGCAATGGCAGGTCTGGGGTGCCGAGCTTGGATTCTCCCAAATTGGTGTGGCCGCTGTGGACTTGTCAGAGGCGGAACCCGGATTGTTGGCCTGGCTGGAGGCGGGCTTTCACGGCAGCATGGACTACATGCAGCGCCACGGAACCAAGCGGGCACGCCCCGCGGAGCTGCTTCCTGGTACCTTGAGTGTGGTTACCGCGCGCATGGACTATCTGCCACGCACCACGCCCCAGGGGTGGCAGGCCGTGGAATTTGACCGGCTGACGCACAAAGAGACGGGCACGGTGTCGCTCTACGCCAGAGGCCGCGATTACCACAAGGTGGTGCGAAACCGCTTGCAGCAGCTGTCGAACAAGCTGGTCGAGCACTTGGGACCCTTCGGCCACCGCGCCTTCACCGACTCGGCCCCAGTACTGGAAGCCGAACTGGCCACCCGCAGCGGGCAGGGCTGGCGCGGTAAGCACACCCTGGTGCTCAATCGCGAGGCGGGCTCCATGTTCTTTTTGGGCGAAATCTATGTGGACATTGCCTTGGCGCCCACGGCGCCCCTCGAAGCGCACTGTGGCACTTGCACGGCGTGCATCACGGCCTGCCCCACCCAGGCCATCGTGGCGCCCTACCGGTTGGATGCGCGGCGCTGCATTTCCTACCTCACGATTGAGCATGCGGGCGCGATCGACCCTGCATTGCGGCCCCTGATGGGCAATCGCATCTACGGCTGCGACGACTGCCAGTTGGCCTGCCCCTGGAACAAGTTTGCGCAAGTGAGCCGCCTGCCCGATTTTGACGAGCGTGCGGGCTTGAACGGCCAAGCCCTGGCAACCCTGCTGCGTTGGTCGGAAGACGAGTTTTTAAAGCGCACCGAAGGAAGCCCGATCCGGCGCATCGGCCACGAGCGATGGTTGCGCAATGTGGCGGTGGCGGCGGGCAACGCCCTGGCGGCAGGCGAGGGTGACGCAAGTTTGCAAGAGGCTTTACAAGGCCTGCAATCGCTCACCAGCCCACTGGTACGCGAGCACGTGCAGTGGGCGCTGGCGCAGCGCCCCTAGAGATTTAGAACAGGAAGCCGGTGGAGAGCACCTGCTCCGACATCCAAATCGTCTGATCGGCCGTGCCTTGGTACACCGGCACACCGCGCAGAACGCCATAGGCGATCTTGGAGGTGAGTTCCAGGTAAATGGATTTGTAAACGCGGTAACGCACGCCCACTTCCGCCCCGGCGGTCCAGCCATTGACCTGCCACCAATCGTTGCTCTTGAAGCAGCAGACGTTCTGGTTTTTGGGCCCTACCTCGTTTTGGTTGCCGAAGATGATGTTGTCGGCATGCGGCAGCAAGATCCCGGCCCCGGCACGACTGATCAATTGCAACTCGCCCGGTTTGTCGACCGGGCCGTCCAAGTGCTTCAGCCACACGGCGTTGATCATCAAATGGTTCAGGCCGTTGTGCAGCGCGTAATAAAAGTCTTGCGCTGACAGGTTCAGTTGGCCGTTCGCGTTCGGCTGCGTGCCCGTTGTAATGGTCCCGTTGACGGTGGCGAGCTGGTTTTGGTCCACGTTGTATTTGCTGTGGTCCAAGGAAAACTCGATGGCAAACGTTTTCTCCGGATTCAAGAACTTACCGATGCGAATGTTTTCTTGCGGTGTCGTGAAGTCAAACGAGGTGATCGAGCTGATCGTTTCAGAAAAGCTGGCGGGGAAGTCGCTCGCAGCGGCCTGGCGCACCGTGAAATCGTTGCCCAGGTTCGGCTGCGAGACATGGATATCCGAGGGCGCGTACTGCTGGCGGCTGTAACCCCAGGAGAAATACCAGTTGCCTTCATTGCGCAGCGACTTGTCGAAATTGACTGCGTCGGTGGTGCGCGCTGGCTCTGCGGCGCTGTCCTGCGCGAGCGCCGCTCCCATGGGTAGCGCCGCCACCAACAAGGAGAGTGCGAGGAATTTGCCTGCCAGAGATGTCATGGGGTGCTTTCGCGAAGTGTGCTTTTCAAATCAAACGCCGTACAGCGGCCGCAAAACGCCGAGTGAAAAGCCCAGGCTCAGCATGCCCAGCAGCGTGGAGAGCGACACCAGACTGGCCACATACGCGCCGTCAAAGCCCATTTTACTGGCCAGCACATAACAGCTCGCTGCGGTAGGGAGCGCGGCATAGGCCAGCAATATCGTCGCTTGCGAGTGGCTTAGCCCGAACGCATAAGCACTGGCCAAAGCGACGGCGGGAAGCAGCAGGTGCCGAATGGAAAGCAAGGCGACCGCCAGCGCTTTCGCCCGTGCCAAAGCGCCGATTTGAATGCCCGCACCCGCCGCCATCAGGCCCAGCGCCAGTGCAGCACCGCCCACGCGGCTGACAGTCGGAGTTAGCCAGTCGGGCAGCGTCAAGCCCACGATATTGGCCGACAACCCCGACACGGTGGCGATGATCAGTGGATTGCGCAGTAACTCGCGCCCGAATCCATTGGCACTTCCGCGCGCCATGGGCCACACGGCGGCCATGTTGGCGATGGGCACGCAGACCCCAATCAACACCGAAATTTCTAAAAGGCCAGCAGGTCCGGCCAAGCGGTCTGCCAGTGCCAGGCCGATAAAAGAATTGAAGCGAAACGCGACCTGGGCAGACGCTGCATGGTCCCGCGCCGGAATATGGCCTTTGAAGCCTGGCCAAAAGGGCACGGTGTAGGCCAGCGCAACCCCCGCCACCATCACGCTCCAACCGGCGCCCACCAGGCGGGACGCGGCACCGAGGTCCAAGGGGCTCTTGATGATGGAGTGAAACAGCAGGGTGGGGAACAGCAGGTAATACACCAGCGCGTCCACCTGGTTCCAGACACTGCGGTTCAAGGCAGTAAACCGGCAGAGCAAAAAACCCAGCAAAATCAGCGAAAACTCAGGGGCGAGGAGCGAGAGGAAAGTCACGCACCAAGGATAACAGTCCGCGCCTCAGTCGCTCCGATGCGCTACGCCCGCGCCGCCATGGCGGATGTACTATTGCGTTTTACCTTCTATCTGCTTCACGGAGTCCTTTATGCGCCAACGCCGTCTTCTGCTGTCCAGTCTCCTGGTTCTTGCCTTGGCACCGCTGCAAGGCGCGCTGGCGCAGTCCTACCCGAGCAAGCCCATCAAACTGGTGGTGCCCTTTGCACCGGGGGGCACGACCGACATCATTGCCCGCGTGATTGCCGAGCCTTTGGGCAAGGCCTTGGGCCAGTCGGTGGTGGTTGAGAACAAAGCGGGTGGCGGCGGTGGGGGGGGGGGGGG
>CANFLX010000014.1 GCA_947447985.1 Comamonadaceae bacterium | reverse complement strand
GGCACCGACGATGGGGACTACAACATCAAAGTGCGCAATATCAAGCGCTTTTTGGAAGATGGCGACAAGTGCAAGATCACGCTGCGGTTTCGCGGACGTGAAATCACCCACCAAGAAATTGGTTTGGCCTTGTTGCAGCGTATGCGAGAAGAGTTGGCGGATTTGATCGTGGTGGAGCAGTTTCCCAAGTTGGAAGGCCGCCAAATGGTCATGATGATTGCACCGGGCAAGAAAAAGCCGGGTGGAGCGCCAAAACCTGTGCAAGAGACTGCTGCTTAAACGCGCAGTCGGGTGGATAGAACAGAATTTGCGCCAGTCTGGTCACTGGCGCGATAACCGGAATGTCAGAGTTCCGGTGAACAGTGGCTCGGGGCCAACAAGGCTGGAAATAGTTTCCAGACGCCTCACGAGCACAAAATAGAAGGAGCATTCAATGCCCAAAATGAAGACCAAGAGCGCGGCGAAAAAACGCTTTCGCGTTCGTCCTGGTGGCACCGTCAAGCGCGGTCAAGCCTTCAAACGTCACATCTTGACCAAGAAGACCACCAAAAATAAACGCCATCTGCGCGGTAGCACCGGAGTGCATGAGACCAATATGGGTCACATGGCACAAATGCTGCCAGGCCGTGGTATTTAATTAACGACGAACAAGGAGTACTCACATGCCTCGCGTCAAACGTGGTGTAACGGCTCGCGCCCGCCACAAAAAAGTTCTCGCCCTTGCCAAGGGCTTCCGCGGTCGCCGCGGTAACGTCTTCCGTATCGCCAAAGAAGCGGTCATGAAGGCTGGGCAATATGCCTACCGTGACCGCCGTACCAAAAAGCGCGTCTTCCGTCAGTTGTGGATTGCCCGTATCAACGCGGCAGCCCGTCAATGCGGTATGACCTACAGCCAGTTCGCCAACGGACTGAAAAAAGCGCATATCGAGATCGACCGCAAGGTTTTGTCCGATATCGCAGTGCACGACATGGCCGCTTTTGCGGGCATTGTGGAACAAGTCAAAGCCAAGCTGGCCGCCTGATTCACGTTCCCCTGCGCCTTGTAGCAAGGCGTATGGCGCACCAGAGACAAGGGCTAGAGCTTGAAAAAGCGCTAGCCCTTTTTCCATGATTCCTGAGATGAACCCCCTGCCATGACTGACTTAGTTGAGATTGTCGAAGCGGCGACCGCTGCCTTTGCCCATGCGCTCACGCCGGCCGAGCTGGAAAACGCCAAGGCTTTGTTCCTGGGCAAGTCCGGCCGCATGACCGAGCTAATGAAGGGCATGGCCGCGCTCAGCGTGGACGAGAAGAAGTCGCGTGGCGCTGCCATCAATGTGGCAAAACAATCGATCGAAGCTGCGCTCAATGCGCGTCGCCAAGCCTTGGCCGATGCCGAGTTGCAGTTACAGCTGCAAGCCGAAGCCTTGGACGTCACCTTGCCAGGCCGCCAGCGCGGCGCAGGTGGTTTGCACCCGGTGTCGCTGACACTCGAGCGGATTGAGGCGATCTTTGGTTCCATGGGCTTTGACGTGGCCCAGGGCCCGGAAATTGAAACCGATTGGTTCAACTTTACGGCCCTCAACACGCCCGAAGACCATCCTGCACGCTCCATGCACGACACCTTTTACGTCGAGGGTGGCACCGAAAAAGCGCCCTTGCTGCTGCGCACCCACACCAGCCCCATGCAAATCCGCTATGCGGTGCAGCATGTCAAAAAATACCGCCAGGCTGCAGGCCTTGCCGAAGGCAGCCTGTTTGCCGGTGACATGCCCGAGATCCGGGTGATCGCACCAGGCCGCACCTACCGCGTTGACAGTGACGCCACCCATTCCCCCATGTTCCACCAGTGCGAAGGCCTGTGGGTGGGGGAGAACGTGAGCTTCAAAGACCTGAAGTTTGTGTTCACCGATTTTTGCCGCACCTTTTTTGAAAGCGACGACCTGGTATTGCGCTTTCGCCCCAGCTTTTTCCCCTTCACCGAGCCCAGCGCTGAAATCGATATTCAGTTCAGCGCAGGCCCGCTGGCCGGACGCTGGTTGGAAGTGGCGGGCTCCGGTCAAGTCCATCCCAATGTGATTCGCAACATGGGCTTGGACCCGGAAAAATTCATTGGCTTTGCCTTTGGCATGGGGCCAGACCGCTTGACCATGTTGCGCTACGGCGTGAACGACCTGCGTTTGTTTTTTGATGGCGACATTCGCTTTCTTTCGCAATTTCAATAAGACCCTATGCAATTCCCTGAATCCTGGCTGCGGGCTTTTTGCAACCCGCCCCTGACGACCGAGCAACTTGCCCATACCCTGACGATGGCCGGCTTGGAGGTGGAAGAACTCCAAGCCGTGGCGCCGCCGTTTAGCCATGTCGTAGTGGGCGAGATCCGCCATGCTGAACAACACCCCAATGCCGATCGCCTGCGCGTGTGCAAGGTCGATGTCGGGCGCGCGGAGCTGCTCAACATCGTTTGCGGTGCACCCAACGCGCGCGTGGGCATTCGCGTGCCCTGCGCCCTGGTGGGTGCGGAGTTGCCGCCCGGTGCCGATGGCAAGCCCTTCCTGATCAAACTGGGCCAATTGCGGGGCGTAGAGAGCCAGGGCATGCTGTGCTCGGCCAAAGAGCTGCACATTGCTGACGACCACGGCGGTCTGTTGGAGTTGGCCGCTGACGCGCCCTTGGGCCAAGACATCCGTACCCATCTGAACCTGGACGACACCTTGTTCACCCTCAAGCTCACGCCCAATTTGGCGCACTGCCTGAGCGTTTATGGCGTGGCACGCGAGCTGTCGGCACTCACCGGTGCGCCGCTATGCAAGCCCGAGTTCCCCGTCGTTCCAGTGACAAATTCAGAGCAATTGAAAGTGACCGTGAGCGCGCCCGATTTGTGCGGCCGCTTTTCCGGCCGCGTGGTGCGAGGTGTGAACCCCCAAGCCAAAACACCGCAATGGATGGTGGACCGATTGGCGCGCTGTGGACAGCGCAGCGTGACGGCGTTGGTCGACATCTCCAACTACGTGATGTTCGAGCTCGGTCGCCCCTCCCACATCTTTGATTTGGACAAGATCCATGGCGGCTTGGATGTGCGCTGGGGCAGGGCGGGCGAACAGCTGAAGTTGCTGAACGGCAACACCGTGCAGCTTGACGCCGAAGTCGGTGTGATCGCCGATGAATCGCAGGTCGAGTCACTGGCTGGCATCATGGGTGGCGACGCCACGGCCGTGTCTGACGACACGCGCAATGTCTACGTGGAAGCCGCATTCTGGTGGCCCAAAGCCATTGCAGGGCGCTCACGCCGCTTCAATTTCTCCACCGATGCCGGTCACCGCTTTGAGCGCGGAGTAGACCCCGCCTCCACCGTGGAGCACATTGAACGCCTCACACAACTGATTCTTGAGATTTGCGGCACGCCCGATACCACTTGCGGGCCGGTGGACGACCAGCAGCCTGCCATGCCAGCGCGCACACCCGTACCGCTGCGCGTGGCCCGTGCGGCCAAAATTATCGGCATGCCGTTGACACAGCCGCAGTGTGTGGACGCTTTGCAGCGCCTCGGTTTGGAGACCAGTCAAGCAGATGGCGTGATTACCGTGGTGCCGCCGTCTTACCGCTTCGACCTGCAAATTGAAGAGGACTTGATCGAAGAAGTGGCGCGCATGGTCGGTTACGACACTCTGCCCCATACGCCGCCGTTGGGGCCGATTACCGCCAAGCTGCGCCCCGAGGCGCAGCGCAGCCCGTTTGCGGTGCGCCGCGCGCTGGCAGCCATGGGCTACCAGGAAACCATCAACTTCAGCTTTGTCGAAGAGCGCTGGGAGCATGAGCTGGCGGGCAATGCGACTCCGATCAAACTGCTCAACCCGATCGCGAGCCAGATGAGCGTCATGCGCTCGTCCTTGATTGCCTCGCTGGTGCAAGTGCTCAAATTCAACCAGGCCCGCAAAGCACCGCGCGTGCGCGTGTTTGAGCTCGGGCGCGTGTTCTTGCGCGACAGCTCGGTGCAGAACACCGACAGCACGGTGCAGGGCTTTCACCAGCCCATGCGCGTGGCGGGTTTGGCCTGCGGCGCTGCCGACACGCTTCAATGGGGTCGCAAAGAGCAAGGCGTGGACTACTTTGATGTGAAAGGCGATGTGGAAGCGCTTTTGGCACCTTTGAAAGCCGACTTTGTGCCTGCCAGCCACCCAGCCATGCACCCCGGGCGCTGTGCCGAGGTTTTGTTGGCCGGACGCTCCATCGGTTTCGTAGGTGAACTGCACCCGCGCTGGCGCCAGGATTACGAACTGGCACAAACGCCAGTCGTTTTTGAGTTGGACCTGGACGCTGTGCTGCAAAGCCGCGTACCGGCCTTTACTTCCGTGGCGAAATTGCAGCCCGTGCAGCGTGATATCGCGGTCATGGTGGCCGATACCGTCAGTCACCAAGCCCTGTTGGCTTGTATCCATGCCGCGCCCACGTCAGGTCTCTTGCAAGAAGCCCAGCTGTTCGATGTGTACCGCCCCAAGGCGTCGGCCTCCGAGGGTGCCGCGGCGCCCCAGCGCAGCATGGCTGTGCGCCTGACGCTCAGTGGCGGTGACGTCACTTTGACCGAAGAGCAGATTGAGCACGCCGTGAAGGCGGTGCTGGATCAGCTCGACCGCGATTTGGGTGCCCGTCAGCGCGCCTGAGCGCGCCGCACCGACCGCCTGAGGAAAGAAGACCATGGAGCTCTCTGTAGACAGCCTGGAAACCGCTGCCGTCACCAAGGCGCAGCTCGCCGATTTGTTGTTTGAACAGCTCGGCTTGAACAAGCGCGAGTCCAAAGACATGGTGGACGCCTTTTTTGACCAGGTGACGGCCCAGTTGGTGGCGGGCACCGACGTCAAAATTTCAGGCTTTGGAAACTTCCAAATCCGCACCAAAGCCCCCCGACCTGGACGCAATCCACGCACCGGGGAGGCCATTGCCATTGAAGCGCGACGGGTTGTCACCTTCCATGCCAGCCACAAACTCAAAGACCAAATCCAGGACGACGGCGAAAGCTCCAAAGCCGTCGCCAAGCCGAAGCCCTGACTTTGGGCGCTCGGGTATTGTGCGCATTGCACCACGTGTGAACTTAGAGTAACCTCTGCGGTTTTTCCTCTACTGCCTTGATTTCAATGGAGAATTTGCTCCCGTCTATTCCTGCAAAACGCTATTTCACGATTGGTGAAGTGGGCGATTTGTGTGGCGTCAAGCCGCATGTGCTTCGCTATTGGGAGCAGGAATTCACGCAGCTGCGCCCGATGAAGCGGCGCGGGAATCGGCGCTACTACCAGCACCACGAGGTGCTGATGATTCGCCGCATTCGCGATTTGTTGTACGACCAGGGTTTCACCATCAGCGGGGCGCGCAACAAGATGCAGGAGCTCATGGACGGTGAGCGCGACAAAAAACGCAACGGCGAACTCCTGCTTGAGGGCGTGGACGGCCTGGACGCAATGGGTGAGGGCGCCGATGGCACAGGGGGAAAGCATGCGCTCACGGCGAGCACGGCCGCACAGAGCCATGCCCTGGAAGCGTTCCGGCAGGAATTGCTCGCGATTCGAACCTTGTTAGACGCTGACGCTTAAAGCCCCTTTTCACGGGCTATAATCTGAGGCTTGATCGGTGTGTGGCGCAGCCTGGTAGCGCACTTGCATGGGGTGCAAGGGGTCGAAGGTTCGAATCCTTTCACACCGACCACAAATAAAGACAAAGGCCTCTCGGTATCACTACCGAGAGGCCTTTTTCATGGGCGCCTCAAGACTTTATTTTTTGGGGGCGCGTCCGCCGCTTTTCAGGCAATCGTCCATGGTTTTGAATTCGGTAAATTTCTTGGTCGATTTGTAGGCTTTGCTGGTCTTGTCATGGCAGATGCCGGAATCGGATTTTTTTACTTCGGGGCTGGCGGCAGGCGCACTGGCGGCAGGCTTCACCTTCATTGCGGCGGGCGCAGCGGCCGATGCGGCCTTGGCAGGTGAAGCGGCGCTTGCAGGTGTTTTCGCGGGTGCTGCGGGTGCGGCAGGGGTTTGGGCTTGTGCCACGAGGCCAGAGAACGCCAACAGAGCGGTAATCAGCGAAGTTTTCAACATGGTGTGCTTTCCAGAAAATGGCGAAACTGCCATGCACCTTCAACGCCCTGCGCGAGCACCCGTTGACCCCTTTACAGGGCTTTACCCGCCAGATACGGCAGCCACACGGAGCTTGATGCGATGCCAGGTTTCTGCCAATCCCCGCGCCTATACTGAAAACTCACGCTTATCCGGAGACAGACATGGGTAGTTTTTCTTTTTTGCATTGGTTGATTTTTGCCATTGTGGTCAGCCCGATTGTGTTGGGCGTGCTCTTGCTGGGTTTGCAAAAGCCGGTGCGCATCATCCACCGTGAATCGGGTCTGGCCAAGACAGGCTACATCGGCTACAGCTGGACCTACCTGCTCTTTGGCTGGTTTGTGCCCTTGATCCGCGGGGAGCTCGGTATCGCGGTGCTGCACCTGGTGATCACGCTGGTTTCGGCGGGTATCTCGCAGCTGATCTTCCCGTTTATTTTCAACCGCCAGTACATGCAGCGCATGCTCACGGCCGGCTGGCATTTGGACCCCATGGACGCCAACTATGCGCTGGCCCAAAGCACCTTGGGTATCCAGAACGCAGGATTCACCGTCTAGTCCCGCAAGCCATCAAGGCTTGTCTTTGATGTACTGCTTGATCTTGCGTTCGATGGGCGTGCGGCATTGCCCGGTGCCTGAGCTGCTGTAGACGACTGCTACCTTGGTGTGGTCGGGGTCACGGCACACGTATTGGCAGACAAACTGGCCTTTGGCCGAAATTTCGCTTTCTGCCACGTCGCAAACGGTGTCGATGATTCGAAACGGCTTGGGCGGCACCGGTGCGGGCTTGGGTGCGGGCGCGGGAGGAGGCGTTGACGCCGTGGAAATGGCTCCGGCTGCCATAACCAGCAGGCCGAGTACTGTTTTGGCTGTGGCTATCAATAATTGGTTGGGTCGCATGGTCGGAATATTGTTACATGCCTTGGGCGTGTCCTTTCGCATGCGGCGACAATGACGATCTTTGTCCCAGTTTGGCGCCAACGCCGATAAGACGCTGAGCTCCACTTTGCAAACCGCATCCGCCCCTGCCGTACAAAGCTTGCCGCTGCCTTCTATGGCTGGCGGTCTGCTGATGGCGCTCATGGGCGCCATTTGCTTCAGCGGCAAAGCCATCATCGTGAAGTTGGCCTACCGCCAGGGCGTGGACGCCATGACCCTGCTCATGCTGCGCATGCTTCTGGCCCTGCCGTTTTTTGTGGCGATGGCCTGGTGGGCCAGTCGGGGGCGGGCAGGCGCAGTGGCGGTGTCTCTCACCCGCAAGGATTCATTGGGTGTGCTCTGGCTGGGCTTCACCGGCTATTACCTGGCCAGTTTTCTGGATTTCGCGGGTTTGGCCTATATCAGCGCCTCGTTTGAGCGCTTGGTTCTGTACCTCAACCCCACACTGGTTCTAATGTTGGGCGCCGTGCTGTACCGGCGCGCGATCAGCCGATTCCAGTGGGCAGGACTGGCCATCAGCTATGGCGGCGTGGTGCTGGTGTTTGGCCATGAAGTGCGCCTGACCGGGGACGATGTCTGGCTGGGCGCAGGCCTCGTGTTCGGCAGCGCCGTGAGCTATGCCCTGTATTTGTCCTACAGCGGCGAGATGGTGCGGCGGCTTGGCTCGCTGCGCCTGGTGGGCTTGGCCAGTTGCGTGGCCTGCGTTTTTTGTATCGGGCAATTCGCGCTCTTGCGCCCGGTGTCGGTGCTGCTGGAGCTGGGCGCGCCGGTCTGGTGGCTCTCGCTGATCAACGCCACCGCTTGCACCGTGGTGCCGGTGGTGCTGGTCATGATGGGCATTGAACGCCTGGGCGCAGGGCTTGCGGCACAGGTCGGCATGGTGGGGCCCATGTCCACGCTGGCCATGGCCGCGATATTTTTGGGCGAGCCGCTCACCCCCTGGGTGTTGGGGGGCACGGTATTGGTAATGGGGGGTGTCTTTGTCTGCACACGCAGCAAGGCCCCGACAATGGATGGGAACAAGGGGTAAACCATGGATTTGGAACTGAGGGGCAAGTGGGCTTTGGTGTGCGGCGCGAGCCGGGGCCTGGGCTGGGGTTGCGCGCAGGCGCTGGCCCAAGAGGGTGTGAATGTGCTCATGGTGGCGCGCCGCGCCGAGGTGCTGGAAGAGGGGGCTGCAGCCATCCGCTCCACGCTCGCACCAGGCCAGGCCGCGCAGGTCCAGACCTGCGCGCAGGACATCACGACCGAGGCCGGTCGAGCGGCCGTATGGGCCCTGCGGGCGGACTTTGACATTGTGGTGACCAACGCCGGTGGCCCGCCGGTCGGTAATTTTCGGGACTGGGGCCGCGAGGAGTGGATGCGCGCGGTCGATGCCAACATGCTCACCCCGATCGAGTTGATCAAAGCCACGGTGGATGGCATGGCGGCACGGGGTTTTGGCCGCATCATCAACATCACGTCCAGCGCGGTGAAAGCGCCCATTGACACGCTGGGTTTGTCCAACGGCGCGCGCAGCGGCCTGACCGGCTTCGTGGCGGGCCTGGCGCGCAGCGGTATTGCGGCGCAAGGCGTGACTATCAACAACCTCTTGCCCGGAGCCTTTGACACCGACCGTTTGAACAGCAACTTTGCAGCGGCCGCAAGCAAATCCGGCCAAAGTGTGGAGGCCGTGGCCGCGCAGCGGCGCAAGGGCATTCCGGCGCAACGCTTTGGCTCGCCGCAAGAATTTGGTGCCTTGTGCGCCTTTTTGTGCAGCCCCAAGGCGGGCTACATCACAGGGCAAAATCTGCTGGTGGATGGCGGCGCATTTGCTGGTACCTTCTAGGCGGCGCGGGGCAAGCGCCCCTCATAATCATTCAAACTGCCAAATTCACAACCCTTTCCCTCGTAACTTTGTTCGGAGCTTTTTGCCATGACTTCCAACCTTTCGCGTTCCATTCAAATCGACCAGCACGGCGGCCCCGAGCAAATGCGCCTGGTGCACATTGCGGTGGGTGAACCTGGCCCCGGCGAGGTGCGCATTCGTCACCACGCCGTCGGCCTGAACTACATCGACGTGTACCAGCGCAGCGGCCTGTATCCCATGAGCTTGCCAGTGCAACTGGGCATGGAAGCCGCAGGTGTGATTGAAGCCGTGGGCGCGGGTGTCACCCATCTGCAGGTCGGCGACCGCGCGGCCTATGCCAGCCAGCCTCCCGGCGCTTACTGCGAACGCCGCGTCATGCCCGCCAAATGCGTGTGCAAGCTGCCCGACGCCATCAGTTTTGAGACGGGCGCTGCCATGATGCTCAAGGGCATGACGGCGCAGTACCTGCTCAAGCGCACCTTGCCCCAGGGCGGTCTGCAGGCCGGTGACTACGTCCTGTTTCACGCCGCCGCTGGTGGCGTGGGTCTGATTGCTTGCCAGTGGGCCAAGGCCCTGGGCTTAAAGCTCATTGGCACCGCAGGCTCGGACGCCAAGTGCGCGCTGGCCCTGAAAAATGGCGCTGCCGTGGCCATCAACTACGCCACCGAGGACTTTGTGGCGCGGGTCAAAGAGATCACCGGCGGCAAAGGCGTCAAAGTGGTCTACGACTCGGTGGGCAAAGACACTTTCGACAAGTCCTTGGACTGCCTCTCGCCCTTTGGCCTGATGGCCAGCTTTGGCAATGCCTCCGGCCCCGTGGCGCCTGTGGCACCCGGCATCTTGGGCCCCAAGGGGTCGATTTATCTCACCCGCCAAACCCTGTTCACCCACATCGCCACCCGCGAAAGCACGCAAGAAATCGCCGATGACCTGTTCGAGGCCGTGACCAGTGGCAAGGTGCATATTCACATTGACCAACGCTACCCGCTGGAAGAAGTGCAGCAGGCCCACCGCGACCTGGAAGCACGCAAGACCACCGGTTGCACCATCCTGACGCTGTGAGGCACGCCTCGGCGAAGGCGTCCCCATGACGCGATTCGACCCTCAGCTCGCCCGCCACATCCGGTGGGCGATCGTCATTAGCCTGCTGGTCAATGCGGCCTCGCTTTTTACGCCCATCATCAACGAGGGCGACTCGGTGCTGTACGCAGCACTGTCGCAGCACATCGCCCTTACGGGCAATTGGGGCGACCTGGTGCTGGACCACCTGGACTGGCTGGACAAGCCGCACTTTCCGTTTTGGGTGACGGCGCTGTTTTTCAAAATCGGCGGCGTCAGCACCTTCAACTACATCCTGACAGGATTCCTGTTTCACCTGCTGGCAAGCTACTACACCTACCGCATTGCGCGGCTTTTGTATGGCCGGGACGTCGCATTGGTGGCCTTGTTGATGGTGGTGTCCACCTACCACCTGATGTACACGTCGAGTGCCATCAAGGCCGAGGCTTTTTTAACGGGCAGCATCACCGCCGCCTGCTACTACTGGCTGCGCTTTGACGCGCAGGCCAAGGCCAAATACCTGCTGCTGGGCGCAATGTTTAGCGCCATCTCGGTGATGACCAAGGGCATTTTTACCCTGATCACCATTGGCAGTGGCTTGTCTTGTGTGTGGCTTTACAAAGGCCAGTGGCGCAACTTTGTCAGTGGCAAATGGTGGCTGGCATTGGCCTTGTCGCTGCTGTTCACTTTCCCCGAGGTCTGGTCTTTGTACCTGCAGTTTGACGCGCACCCCGAGAAGGTGGTGTTTGGCAAGACTGGCGTATCGGGCATCCGCTTCTTCGTGTGGGACAGCCAGTTCGGGCGGTTTTTCAATTCGGGCCCGATCAAGAACCAAGAGGGCACGCCGCTGTACTTTGTGCATGTGTTCATCTGGGCCTTCTTGCCCTGGGTGGCCACGTTTGTCGCTGCGCTTGTCGCTGGCTTGCGGGCTTTGTCGGGGCAGACAGTGGACGAACGCTCCAAGTTCATCTTTTTGTGCGGCTCGTTTTTTGTGACCTTTGCGCTGTTCAGCGCCACCGCGTTTCAGCTGGACTACTACACGGTCATCCTGTTTCCCTTCGCCGTGATTCTGTGTGCGCAGTTCATGGTTCAGTACTTGCAGCGCACCAGCATGCCATTTTTCATTGCGCAGGTCGGCGTCATCGTTTTTACTCTGGCATTGACCTTTTCGATGGCGGTGTACGTGGCCCATCTCTGGTTGCTGGGTTGGATGGCGGCCATGGCTATTGCGCTGGCGGTTTACGCGGTGGTGCAGCGAGAGCACTTGCGCCGCTTCACTGCACTGATTTACCCCGTGATGGCGGTCTGCATGCTGTACCTGTTCTTGGAGTGCATGACGCTCAGCGCCTATCTGCGTTTCGCCGTGGCTTACAACGTGAACCAGCTGCTGGCGCAGGACCGCAGCACGCCAGTCTATGTGTACCAGTTGGACCCGATCGTCGCCTGGGAGCTGGGTATCTACCGCGGCGCGCCCAGTGAAGGTGTTCAAAATACGAGCCAATTGCCTCGCATCGGCACACCGTACTTGCTGGTGATCAAAGAAGCGCAGCTATCGGAGCTGGATGGTTTGCCTGTGCAAACCGAGACACTGGCCCAGGCTGACTGGGTTGACCACAAGACCGGCACCTTGCCACGGCAGCTCAAACTGGCCAAAGGCGCAGAGCCCTTGGATCGCATGCGCGTGCTTAAGCTCACCCCGCAACCTTGATACCTGCCACCACCAACAAATCGGAACCCATGGAACCCCTCATCATCACCTCGGCACCCAACGGCGCGTACAAGCAACACACCGACCATGCGCAAGTGCCTTTGACGCCTGAGCACATGGCCACCACCGCCAAAGCCTGTCTGGATGCGGGCGCGTCCATGTTGCATTTGCACATCCGTGATGCCCAAGGGCGTCACAGTCTGGATGTCGAGGGCTACCGCATCGCGTTGGCTGCGGTGAAAAAAGCGGTGGGCCAAGAACTCGTTTTGCAGGTGACCAGCGAGGCAGCCAAGGTCTACCAGGCACCCGCACAAATTGCCATGGTGCAAGCGCTGCGCCCGGAGGCCGTGTCGGTCGGGTTGCGCGAGCTTGATCAGCCCGAGATTGGTGACGCCGGGTTGGCCGATTTTTTTGGCTGGCTCGCGCGTGAAAAAGTGATGACCCAGGTCATCGCCTACGACACGGTGGACCTGCAGCGCTGGCGCACCTTGCGTGGGCGGGGCGTGGTGCCCGATGCGCCTTGGTTTTTGCTGTTTGTGCTGGGGCGCTATACGGCGGGGCAACAATCCAACCCGCTGGATGTGGTGCCCTTTGTGCACGCCCACACCGGTCCCGAGCCTTGGGCGGTGTGTGCTTTCGGTGCTACCGAGCACGCCTGTGTCACTGCCGCGGCCGCCCTGGGTGGCCATGTGCGGGTAGGATTTGAGAACAACCTGCAGCTCAAAGACGGCACGGTGGCCCCGGACAATGCGGCCCTGGTCGCTCAGGCTGCACAGGCTGCGCAGAGCCTTGGGCGAGCCCTGGCCAGCGCCCATGAGGTGCGCGCCCAATTTGGCAGATGAGCCAACTGCTGCAAAGCAGCAGCTTCCCTTTTTCAAACCATAAACAGCAGGAGACACCATGAAAAATTCAATGACTTATCGCCGCCGCCGCGGCGTGTTCAGCGCCTTGCTTTGTGCCGGTTTGGCATGGGCTGTGCCTTTGCAGGCGAGCGCGGAGGATGCCTACCCCAGCAAAAATATCCGTTTTGTGGTGCCCTACCCACCGGGCGGTCCGACCGACCTGATGGCCCGCTTGCTGCAGACCGAGCTTCAAACCCGCCTGGGCGTGACCGTGATCGTGGACAACAAGAGTGGGGCAGGGGGCAACACCGGCAGTGCCGAGGTAGCCAAACAGGCGCCTGCCGACGGTTACACCATCTTGCTAGCCGCCAGCGGGCCCATGGCGGTGAACCCCACCCTGTACAAATCCATGCCTTTTAATCCGCAGACCGACTTGGCGCCGGTGATGCAAATTTCATCGTTTCCGCTGGTGCTGGAAGTGAACCCCAAAGTGGGTGTCAAAACCGTCAAAGAGTTGGTGAACCTGCTCAAAGTGCAAAAGACAAGTCTGAGCTTTGCTTCGGCCGGCAACGGCACACCCCAGCACTTGGCGGGCGAGCTCTTTAACACCCAGCTGGATACCAACCTGGCCCACATCCCCTACCGTGGCGCAGGGCCCGCGCTCAACGACGTGCTGGGTGGCCAGGTGGGCGTGATGTTTGACATCATTGCCAGCTCTCTGCCCCACATCCAAGGCGGCAAGCTCACGCCCCTGGCGGTCACCTCGGCCAAGCGCAGCCCCACCTTGCCCAACGTACCCACGATGGCGGAAGCAGGGGTGCCTGGCTTTGAAATGACGGCCTGGCATGGCATTGCAGTGCGCTCTGGCACACCGCAGCCGATTGTGGACAAGCTCAACAGCACGCTCAACACGATTTTTCAACAACCCGATTTCCAAAAGAAATGGGAAACCATTGGATCGCCGGTGGTGGGCGGCACCGCCGCGCAGTTCGCCGACCTGATCAAGAAAGAGAACGTGCGCCTGGGCAAGCTCGTCAAGGACTCCGGCGCAACGGTGGATTGATGCCCTAGCGGGCGCGACGCACCCGCAACAGCTCGTCGAGCAGCAGGCCGATGGCGCCCACGGTGATGGCGCTGTCGGCCACGTTGAAGGCGGGAAAGTGCATGCCCGCCCAGTGGAAGTCCAGAAAGTCCACGACGTAGCCATACAACAGGCGGTCAATCACATTGCCAATCGCGCCGCCCAAAATGCAGGCCATGGCAAAGCCAAACAGACGCTGTCCCGCGTGCTGCCTGAGCATCCACACAATCACCGCCGCAGCCACCAGCCCCAGGCCGGTAAAAAACCAGCGCTGCCAACCCGAGGCGCCAGCCAGAAAGGAAAACGCGGCACCCGCGTTGTGCACCCGCACCAGATTGAAAAAATCGGTAACAACCCGGCCTTCACCAAGTGCAAAACTGCCCAGCACCAGCACTTTGGTGAACTGGTCCGCAATCACGATCAGCAGGGCCAGGGCCAGCCAGTGCGGCAGCCCTGGGCCGGTGCCTGTGCCACGCCGCGCCACTAGGCGACGCTCCGGCTTTCGCCGGTGCCGTAGAGGTTGGACACGCAGCGACCGCAGATGCCAGGATGCGCCGCATCGCTGCCCACGTCCACGGTGTAGTGCCAGCAGCGCTCGCACTTGGTCGCGGTGGTGGCCGTGGCCTCAATCGCCAGGGCGTCGCCCTGTGCCAAGGTGAGCTTGGAGGTGATAAACACAAACTTCACATCGGCACCCAGGCTTTGCAGCAGCGCCAAGTCCTCAGGCGCCAGTGTCAAGCGCACTTCGGCTTGCAGCGACGCGCCCACCTGGCCCGCGGCGCGCAAGACTTCGATCTCTTTGTTCACCGCTTCGCGAATCTCACGCACGCGTGCCCACTTGGCCAAGAGCGCGTCGTCAGCGGCAGGCAGCGACACATAGGTGTCCATAAAGATGGATTCGCGGGTCGCGGCGGGCGTTTTGCCCTCGGCACCCAGCGTCGCCCAGGCTTCTTCGGCAGTAAAGCTCAAGAAGGGCGCCATCCAATGCAACATGGCCTGGGTGATGTGCCACAGCGCCGTTTGCGCCGAGCGGCGTGCCGCCGACTGGGGCGCGGTGGTGTAGAGCCGGTCTTTGAGCACGTCCAGGTAAAACGCGCCCAGGTCTTCGGAGCAAAAAATTTGCAGCTTGGACACCACGGGGTGGAACTCATAATCGGCAAAGTGCGCCAGGATGTCGGCTTGCAATTGCGCCGTGCGGGCAAGCGCGTAGCGGTCGATCTCCAGCATGTCGGCTGCTGCCACGCTGTCTTTGGTGGGGTCAAAGTCGCTCACATTGGCGAGCAAGAACTTCAGGGTGTTGCGCACCCGGCGGTAGGTGTCCACCACCCGCGCCAGAATTTTGGCGTCGATGTTCAGGTCGCCCGAATAGTCGGTGGAAGCCACCCACAGGCGCACGATTTCGGCGCCCATTTTTTCGGTGACCTCTTGCGGCGCTACGGTGTTGCCCAGGCTTTTGCTCATCTTGCGGCCTTGGCCGTCGGTGGCAAAACCGTGGGTCAGCAGACCTTTGTAGGGCGCGCGGTCATACAGGGCACAGCCCAGCAGCAAGGAGCTGTGGAACCAGCCGCGGTGCTGGTCGTGGCCTTCAAGGTAGAGGTCGGTCTCCGGCCCTTGCTCGTGGTGAGGCGCGCGGTCGTAGGCGTCTTTGTGGCTGCCACGCAGCACGTGCTCAAAGGTGGAGCCGCTGTCAAACCAGACTTCCAAAATGTCGGTGCTCTTGGTGTACGCCTGAGGCTCGTCACCCGGTTGGCACAAGATGTCCTCGACCGTGGCGCGGCTCCAGGCCTCAATGCCGCCGTGCTGCACGATGTCGGCCGCCTGGTCCAGGATGGCCATGGTGCGGGGGTGCAATTCACCACTGTCTTTGTGCAAGAAAAACGGCACGGGCACGCCCCAGCTGCGCTGGCGCGAAATGCACCAGTCGGGGCGGTTGGCAATCATGTCGCGCAGGCGGGTTTTGCCGTTCTCGGGGTAGAAACGCGTTTCCCCAATCGCATCCAAGGCCAGCTGGCGCAGCGTTTTGGGTGCTTTGTCTTTGGTGAAGACGCCCGGGCCTTCGTCCATGCGCACAAACCACTGGGCGGCTGCGCGGTAGATCACCGGCGTCTTGTGGCGCCAGCAGTGCGGGTAGCTGTGGGTGATCGCGTGGGTGGCCATCAGGCGGTCGCTCTGGCCCAGCACTTCAATGATGCGGGGGCAGGCTTTCCAGATGTTCATGCCGCCAAACAAGGGCAGGTCCTCGGCATAGCTGCCATTGCCCTGCACCGGGTTCAAGATGTCGTCGTACTTCAGGCCATGCGCCACACAGCTATTGAAGTCGTCCACGCCATAGGCGGGAGACGAGTGCACCATGCCCGTGCCATCGCCTTCGCTCACGTAGTCGGCCAGGTACACGGGCGAGAGGCGGCGGTAACCTTCGTGCACGTCGTGCAAGGGATGTTTGAAGTTCAGGCCGCCGAGCTTTTCGCCCAAAGCCGTTGCCACCACGGTACCAGTCTGGCCATAGCGTTCCAGGCATTTGTCCACCAACGACGCGGCCAATACCAAGTAGCCGCGCGGTGTGTCCACCAGGGCGTAGGTGATGGCGGGGTTGGCATTGAGCGCCTGGTTGGCGGGAATGGTCCAAGCGGTCGTGGTCCAAATCACGGCAAAGGCGGATTGGGTGGCCGAGGGCAGGGCGCTCAGGCCAAAGGCCGCAGCCAATGCCGCTTTGTCTGCCGACTCGAAGGCCACGTCCAGCGTGTCGCTCTTTTTGTCGGCATATTCAATTTCAAACTCGGCCAGGCTGGAGCCGCAGTCAAAGCACCAGTAAACGGGCTTGAGCCCCCGGTAGACAAAGCCGCGCTCAATCACGCGCTTGAAAGCGCGGATCTCGCCCGCCTCGTTGGCAAAGTCCATGGTGCGGTAGGGGCGCTCCCAGTCGCCCAGCACGCCCAGGCGCTTGAAGTCTTCGCGCTGCTGGTCAATCTGGGCGGTGGCAAAGGCGCGGCTCTTGGCCTGCATGTCGTCGCGGCTGAGTTTGCGGCCGTGCAGCTTTTCAATCGCGTTTTCAATCGGCAAACCGTGGCAGTCCCAGCCGGGGATGTACTGGGCGTCAAAGCCTGCGAGCTGCTTGGACTTGACAATCATGTCCTTGAGCACTTTGTTCAAGGCGTGGCCAATGTGGAGTTGGCCATTGGCATAGGGTGGGCCGTCGTGCAAAACAAACAGCGGCGCACCGATGCGGGACGCGCGCAAGCGCTTGTACAGGCCGGCCTCGTTCCAGGCTTGGACCCAGCCCGGCTCGCGCTTGGGCAGGTCGCCGCGCATGGGAAAGGGTGTATCGGGCAGGTTCAGGGTGCTGCGGTAGTCAACGGTGTCGGTCATAGGAAATCTCTAAGTCGGTGCCGGGTGGCAAAAGGGAACGGCGGGGACGATGGCAGTGCCTTGGGGGCAGGCCCGTCGAGGTGCGCGGGGCAAGGTGCGCTGGGGTGCCCGGTCAAATTCGGGCGCTCAGCCAGGCGCGCGCGTCGTCGCAGTCGCGCTGTATCCCTTGGGTCAGGGCGTCCAGGCCGTCGTATTTGCGTTCGTCGTGCAGTTTATGAAGCAGTTCCACGCTGACGATTTTACCGTAGCCCCCCTCGCTGCCCAGCGACGCGGGCCAGTCCAGGCAATAGGTTTCCAGGAGTACGCGGCCGCCGTTGACATCGTTGGCGTCCAGCGAGGGGCGCACGCCAAAATTGGCCACACCCGCCAGTGGTTTGTCGGTCAGGCCGTGCACCAGCACCACAAAAATACCGCTGGTGGCGGGTTTCCAATGTGCAAAACGCAAATTGAGGGTGCGAAAGCCCAGGCTGCGCCCCAGCTTGCGCCCGTGCACGATGTGGCCCGACACGCGGTAAGGGCGGCCGAGCAAGCGCGCCGCATCGTCCAGGCGGCCATCGCCCAAGGCCTCGCGCACCGCAGAGCTGGAGACGCGCAGGCCGTGCACCTCGTAGCTGTTCATGCGCGCCACGTCAAAACCGTGGGCGGTGCCTGCGGCGTCCAGCAGGGCGTAGTCGCCCGCGCGTTTGGCCCCGAAGCGGAAGTCGTCACCCACCAACACGTAGTTGGCGCCCACCCCGTCTACCAGCACCTCTTTCACAAAGCCTTGCGGACTGAGCGACGCCAGGCGCGCGTTGAAGGGCAGCACCACCACCTGGTCCACGCCACAGTGGGCCAGATCGGCAATCTTGTCGCGGAAAGTGCCTACACGGCTGGGGGCCAGATCGGGCTGGCGCGCCAGGCGGGCAAAGTAGTCGCGTGGGTGGGGCTCGAAGGTCATGACGCAGCTGGGCACGCCGCGCTGCTGGGCCTCGCTGCGAAGGAGCGCCAGCATGGCCTGGTGGCCCCGGTGGACGCCGTCAAAGTTGCCGATGGTCAGGGCGCAGGCGGGAGCCAGTCCTGGGTGCTTGAAACCGCGAAAAACCTGCATGGAGTAGTGGGTGCTGTCTGTCACTGAATGAGGGTATATTGTGACGCAGGCTCTGGCGGCGCTCACAGCGCGCGCAGACCTGCCGCATTTGGCGTTCCGTGGTGGTTGATCAACCGTATCTGGAGGCGTTGTTTGTGAAAGTCTTGAAGTTGTCGGCGCAGGGGCTTCCCCAGTCCTGGATTTCTCTTGAACAGGCGGTGGTCAACTATGCCGCAGGCGAGGTGCGCTGGGAGTCCGGCGCCGAGATCGCCGTCTTTCGCGGCGGCCACAACGCCATCACCGGCCAGCAATCGGTAATCCGGGTCAACAGCATCATCGGCACGCGCGGCGTGCCCAACATCAATCCCTTCAATCTGCGTCCCGGCCTGACCAACGGGAAGCTGTTTGCGCGGGATCGCAATGTCTGCGCCTATTGCGGTGGGCATTTTCATGAGTCAGACCTCACGCGCGAGCACATCGTGCCGTTTGCGCAGCAGGGTGTGGACACCTGGATGAACGTGGTCACCGCCTGCCGCCCCTGCAACCACCGCAAGAGCAGCCGCACCCCCGAGCAAGCCCACATGCCGCTGCTGTACGCACCCTATGTGCCCAGCCTGTGGGAAGACTTCATCCTGCGCAACCGCCGCATCCTGGCGGACCAGATGGAGTTTTTGATGTCGCACGTGCCACGGTCTTCGAGACTGCTGGCTTAGGCGCGAGCGCGCGTCTCGCGCAGACCCCTGGTCAGTGCTGTGCCTGGGCCATCCCCTGGTGCCGCAGCAGTGCGTCCAAGGTCGGTTCGCGGCCGCGAAAGGCTTTGAAAGACTCCATGGCAGGACGGCTGCCGCCCGCTTCCAGGATGTTTTGCAAATACTTCTTGCCCGTGGCAGGGCTGGGGTCGCCGGTCTCTAGAGCCGATTCTTCAAACGCGGCATAGGCGTCAGCGCTGAGCACTTCGGCCCATTTGTAGCTGTAATAGCCTGCGGCGTAGCCACCGGCAAAGATGTGGCTGAAGGTGTTGATGCTGCGGCTGAACGCCGGGCTGGGCAGCACAGCGACTTCGTCGCGCACTTGTTGCAACAAGACCAAAGCGTCGTCGTGCGGTGCGTGCTGGGTGTGCAGCAGCATGTCAAACAAAGAAAACTCGATTTGGCGCAGTGTCTGCATACCGCTTTGGAAGTTGCGCGCGGCCAGCATCTTGTCAAACAGGGCGCGGGGCAGCGGCTCGCCGGTGTCTACGTGGGCAGTCATGTGGGCGATCACATTCCATTCCCAGCAAAAGTTTTCCATGAACTGGCTGGGTAGCTCTACGGCGTCCCATTCCACGCCGCTGATGCCTGCGACGTCACGCTCATTCACTTGCGTGAGCAGGTGGTGCAGGCCGTGGCCGAACTCGTGGAAGAGGGTGGTGACGTCGTCGTGTGAGAGCAGCGGTGGTTTTTCCACACCGTCGCTCATGCCACCTTCGGCAAAGTTGCACACCAGGTGGGCAATCGGTGTTTGCAGCAGGCCAGTGTCAGGCCGCAACCAGCGGGTGCGCACATCGTCCATCCAGGCGCCGCCGCGCTTGCCGCTGCGCGCACTCGGGTCCAGGTAGAACTGGCCGATGAGCTTGGTGCCAGCAGGGGTTTGCCGCTCAACCCGGTAAAACTGAACGCTCTCGTTCCAAACAGGGGCGCTGTCAAGCGAGATGCGCACATCGAACAGGCTTTCCACGATCTTGAAGAGTCCCGCAAGTACCTTGGGCAGGGTGAAGTATTGCTTGACCTCTTGCTCGCTGAAGGCGTAACGGGCCTCCTTGAGCTTTTCGCCAATAAAAGGCCAGTCCCAGGCTTGCGGGTCGTTCAGGCTCAGCTGTTCGGCGGCAAAAGCGCGCAGCTCAGCCACATCCCGCTCGGCATAGGGCCGGGCGCGGCGTGCCAAATCGCGCAGGAAGGAAATCACCACCTCAGGCGATTCGGCCATTTTGGGGGCGATGGAGAGTTCGCCGAAGTTGGCAAAGCCCAGAAGCTTGGCTTCTTCCTGGCGCAGGGCCAAGATCTCCTGCATCACCGGGGCGTTGTCGAACTTTTGGGCCTCGGGCGCCGACTCCAGCGAGGCGCGCGTGACATACGCGCGGTACAGCGTGGCGCGCAGGGCGCTGCTGGTGGCGAACTGCATCACCGGCAGGTAGCAGGGCATTTTCAGGGTCAGCTTGTAGCCTTCTTTGCCGTCCACCACTGCGGCAGTGCGGGCCGCTTGGACCACGTCGGCGGGCACGCCGGCCAACTCTTCGGCCGTGGCGAAGTAGGCGTAGGCGTCGGTAGCGTCCAGCGTGTTTTCGCTGAATTTCTGGCTGAGTTCGGCTGAGCGCTCCTGGATCTGCGCAAAGCGTTCGCGCGCTGCGCCGTGCAGTTCTGCGCCGCCCAGCACGAAATTGCGCATCGCGTTGGTGTGCGCTTGGCGCTGCTCCGCGTTCAGACTGGCAGGATCCATGGCCTTGTACTTGGCGTACAGGCGTTCGTCGGCACCCAGGCGGGTCCAAAACTCGGTCACCAGGGGCAGGGCCGTGTTGTAGGCCGCGCGCAGTTCGGGGCTGTCGGCCACACTGTTGAGGTGGCTCACCGCACCCCAGGCGATGCTGAGTTTTTCGTTGGCGACATCCAGCGTTGTGGCCATGGCGGACCATTCGGCGGGAAAGTCGGGGGCCGTCACCGTGTCCAGCGCGGTTTGCGCCTGCGCCAGCAGCTGCTCGATGGCCGGGGCCACATGCTCCGGCTGAATCTGGTCAAACAGGGGCATCGTCGACGCACCAAGCAGGGGATTGCTCATGCGCTGCGTTCTGCCGATTCCAGCGTGTTGACCAGCAACATGGTGATGGTCATGGGGCCGACACCGCCGGGCACGGGGGTGATGTAACTGGCCACCTTGCGCACGCCTTCAAAATCCACGTCGCCGCAGAGCTTGCCTTCGTCGTTGCGGTTCATGCCCACGTCAATCACCACCGCACCGGGTTTGACCATGTCGGCCGTCAGCACATTGCGCTTGCCCACGGCTGCGACGATCACATCGGCCTGCTGGGTGATGGCTTTGAGGTCTTTGGTGCCGCTGTGGCAAATGGTGACGGTGGCATTCTTTTGCAGCAGCATCATGGCCATGGGCTTGCCCACGATGTTGCTGCGACCGATGACCACCGCGTGTTTGCCACGCAGGTCGTAGCCAATGGATTCCAGCATCTTCATGCAGCCGTACGGTGTGCAGGGCAAAAAGCCGGGCTGGCCGACCATCAGGGCACCTGCGCTGGCGATGTGAAAACCGTCGACGTCTTTGGAGGGCGAAATCGCCTCGATCACTTTGTTGGCATCGATATGGGCGGGCACCGGGAGCTGCACCAGGATGCCGTGGATGCTGGGGTCTTGGTTCAGCGCGTCAATGCGCGCCAACAGCGCCGCCTCGGTCATGTCGGCGTCGTAGCGCTCCAACACAGAGTGCAGGCCGGAGTCGGCGCAGGCTTTGACCTTGTTGCGCACATAGACCTGGGAGGCCGGGTTGTCACCCACCAGAACCACCGCCAAGCCTGGCGTAATGCCACGCGCCTTGAGCGCCAAAGTGCGGCGTGTGACGTCCTCCCGCAGCTGGGCGGACAGGGCGACGCCGTCAATGTTGAGGGCCTGGTTTGCAGTGGAGCTTGTGGGCATGGTCGATAGGTCGAGGGATACAGCGCCAATGGTGCGCTGTTGTTATGAAATACAAAGACTCAGGATTTAGACGTCGGCTGACCGAGGGCGATCTTGAGCAAGTCGGCCACGGTGTTGGCGCTGAGTTTTTCCATGATGTTGGCGCGGTGGGCTTCCACGGTCTTGATGCTGATCCCGAGGTCGTCGGCGATTTGCTTGTTCAGGCGTCCGGCAACAATGCGCTCCAGCACCTGCGATTCACGCAGCGTGAGCTTGGACAACAGCGTTTCGCGGCTGGCGGCGAGCTGTGATCCGGCGAAGGACTCTTTGGCTTGCTCCAGCATTTTTTCGACCAGCGGCACCAGTTCGGCTTCGTTGAAAGGCTTCTGGATGAAGTCCATCGCGCCTTTTTTCATGGTGTCCACGGCCATGGGCACGTCGCCGTGGCCGGTGATGAACACAATGGGCAGGGGCGAGCGCACTTCGATCAAACGGGATTGGAGTTCCAGACCCGTCATGCCGCCCATGCGGATGTCGACGATCAGGCAGGCCACTTCGCGGGCGTCGTAGCGGCTTAAGAAAGACTCAGCCGAGTCAAAGCAGCGGACCCTGTAGCCTTTGCCCTCGAGCAACCACTGCAGGGAATCGCGAACCGCTTCGTCGTCGTCCACGACATAGACCGTGCCTTTTTTGGGGATCAAGCTCATGAATACTTCCAACTCAAGTCGTTATTCTGTTGACTCCGCCATTTTCAGGCGGACCCACTCATTCCAGAGGCAGCCAAAACAGAAACTTGCACCCCGAAACCTCCGAACCATTGTAGAGGTTCTGGGCCGTCATCCGCCCCCGGTGCGACTCGACGATGGAGCGGCACAGGCTCAGGCCAATGCCCATACCGTCGGCTTTGGTCGAATAAAACGCCTCGTACAGACGCGCCATGACCTCGGGTGCAATGCCTTTGCCGCTGTCTTGAACGGCAAATTCCACGCCTTTGCGCCCCTCAAATGTGGTGCTTGCCACCTGTAATTCGACATTGCGCTCGGGGGCCGGCCGCTGCGCTGCGTCAATCGACTCCGCTGCATTGCGAAGCAGATTGACCAGCACCTGTTCAATCAAAATGCGGTCCACCATCACATCGGGTAAGTCGCTTGCGACGTGGCTGACCAAGCGCACGCTGAAGCGGCGCAATTCGAGTTCGGCCAGCTCCAGCGCCTCGGTGACCATGGTTTCAACGTCCGAGTGCGTGCGATTGGGTTCACTGCGTTTGACGAAACTGCGGATGCGCTGAATGATTTTTCCGGCGCGCTGGGCCTGTTTGGCGGTTTTGTCGAGCGCACCCAGCAGTTCTTCTTCTGTAATTTGCTGCTCTTTGATCCGCGAAACCATGCCGTTGCAGTAATTGTTGATGGCCGTGAGCGGCTGGTTAAGTTCGTGCGCCACGCTCGAGGCCATCTCTCCCATGGTGATCATGCGACTGGCGGATTGGGCCTTTTCAGCCTGCGTTGCCGCTTGTTCCTCGGCCAGCCGGCGGCTGGTGATGTCGGTGGCGATCACCATTTGCGCCAGTCGCCCGTCCACCCAGCTCAGGTAGCGGGTGCGTACCTCCAGCCATTTGCCCAAGGTGCTGACAAACAACTCAGCGCTCCCGACGTCGCTGTCGGCCAGCGAACTCAAGGGGAATCCGGCGAACGCATCCACGTCGTCCTCGGTTTCCTGCGGGGTTTTTGCTTGCGGCATGCCGGCTTCTGCGACCAATTGCAAATGGCCCCCGGCCTGCGTTCCAAACCACTGTCGGTACAGCTTGTTGGCAAACACCAGTTCGTCGCTGCCCAGGGGTGCCACGGAGATGGAGGCGTCCAGGGCTTCAAGCACCGTGGTGAACCGCAGGTGGGAAGCCGAGAGTTGCTCGCGCACCCGGTTGGGTTCGGTAATGTCGGTCATGGAAGTGACCCAACCGGTCTGCGCGCCCAGGGCATCGATCAAGGGTGCGACGTACAGCCGCGCGTCAAACAGCACGCCATCGCGGCGCTTCACCCGCACTTGAATGCCGCCTTGGGTTGTCTTGCCAGCAAGCTCCTGGTCCAGCAATGCGGTGAGTTGTTCGTGGTCGCTCTCGGGCCAGTAGGGAAAGGGGGCGGTGCGCCCAACCAGTTCGGACTCACTCCAGCCTGTCATCATGCAAAAGGCGGCATTGACATAGGTAATGCGACCCTGGAGGTCCATAGCGCGCATACCGGTCAGCATGGAGTTTTCCATGGCGCGGCGGAAGTTGGTTTCTGACAACAAGGCCTTTTGGGCTTGCAGCCGCTTGCGGCTGTGGCGCCAGTTGGCCACCAGCATCCAGGTGGTCATGAGCGCCAGGGCGCTGACCAGCCAGAACAAGCCACTGCCAATCAGGCCCATGGATGCCCGGTAGGCCTGGGCACGGATGGTGAGGTCCACCCCGACGGGGGAGATCGGCATGGCGTAGGTGTTGGCTTTGCGCCTCCAGGGCATTTGGACGGCGCTCTCTTTGATCGGCAAAGCCACACCCGCGAGCACCGCACCCTTGGCGTCCAAGAGAGAGACGGCGTAACGCGACGAAATCTCACTCGGTATACCGTACTGGTACAGACTGTCCAGCGAGAACTCGGCCAGCAGAACGCCAGCAAACCGGCGTTCGCTCATCAGCGGAACAAAAATCTGCAGCAGCGGCGCGTTCTCACCGATTTTGCTGCGTTGCAAATAGACGATTTGTTGGAGTTCTCGCGCCCGCTTGAACCCCGTATCGCCCTCCACCTGCAGCGTGACTGCGCCATTCGGCCGACTGTGAAACAGCCACGCGGCGGTGGACCCTGTGCTGCTTTGCACGCGCTTTTTGTCATCCAACCATGCGGCGCCCTGGAGTTCGGGGTACTGGTTGAGCAGGGCCGCTACGCGACCGCGAAAGCCTTCGGCGTTGATTTCGTGGTTCGAGATTTCACGGCCAATGCGCGCGAGTTGCTCCTGGCGCTCCAGCAGGCGCAGGCGTAGGCGCTGGTGGGTGTATTCCACGTCGCGCTGCACCGCCTGCTGCTCACGGTCCATCTCTTCAAGTTGCAAATAGCCAAGCGCCGCCACGATGGCCGCCATGAAAAGTGCGACCGCCGCCAAGGGTGCCAGCATCGCGACCCAGTCCTGGCGGTGGGGCGCAAGGTGGTGCCACCAGCGCCGGGCGCGTTTAACCGCGGGTATCTCCAGATGTTGAGGCAGGGCAATGAATGATCCAAGTGGCATGGTGCAAGTGTAGGCGGGCGGCTTTTCAGGCCCGTGTATCGGAGTTTCGTTTTCCTAAATTTCACATAATGAGATGAAAAAGCATTATTTGAAATTTTCGCCAAGTTGTGCGAAACTCGCTACAGTGAGCCGTTAAACACAAAACCACGAGGACAGACATGACGAACCCTGCTTCCAACACCAGCCCCACGCCACCGTTTCAGGTGGGTAGCGACATCGATGCGCTTGAGACCCGCGAGTGGATGGACGCACTGTCCGCCGTGATCGAAGCCGAGGGCCCGGAGCGCGCCCACTTTCTGCTGGAGCAGCTGTTGGAGCATGCCCGCCAGAAGAGCATCGACATGCCGTTTTCTGCCACCACGGGCTATGTCAACACGATTGAAACCGAGCAGCAGGAACACGCGCCGGGCAATTTAGAGATTGAAGAGCGCCTGCGCGCCTACATGCGCTGGAACGCCATGGCCATGGTGG
Source organism: Comamonadaceae bacterium (assembly GCA_947447985.1). Taxonomy (GTDB): domain Bacteria; phylum Pseudomonadota; class Gammaproteobacteria; order Burkholderiales; family Burkholderiaceae_C; genus Allorhodoferax. The sequence goes on along the minus strand of CANFLX010000014.1, from coordinate 37,378 downwards.
TCAAGGCCAACCGCCACCATCCGGTGGACGGCGGCGACTTGGGCGGCCACATTGGCTCTTTCGCGTCCCTGGCCAGTCTGTTTGGTGCCGGCTTCAACCACTTCTGGCACGCCGAGAGCGCAAACCACGGTGGCGACTGCCTCTATATACAAGGGCATGTTTCCCCCGGTGTCTATGCCAGGGCCTATCTAGAAGGCCGCTTGACCGAAGAGCAACTGCTCAACTTCCGCCAGGAAGTGGACGGCAAAGGCCTGTCCAGCTACCCGCACCCCAAGCTGATGCCTGAGTTCTGGCAGTTCCCCACCGTGTCCATGGGCCTGGGCCCCTTGATGGCGATTTACCAGGCGCGCTTCTTGAAGTACTTGCACGCCCGTGGCATTGCCAATACCGAAAACCGCAAGGTGTGGGTGTTCTGCGGCGACGGCGAAATGGACGAAGTGGAGTCGCTGGGGGCTATCGGCCTGGCGGCCCGCGAGGGGCTGGACAACCTGATTTTTGTCATCAACTGCAACCTCCAACGCTTGGACGGCCCTGTGCGTGGCAACGGCAAGATCATTCAAGAGCTCGAAGGCGAGTTCCGGGGTGCGGGTTGGAACGTCATCAAACTGCTGTGGGGCAGCAGCTGGGATCCGCTGCTGGCGCGTGACAAAGACGGCGCCCTGCGCAAGCTGATGATGGACACCCTGGACGGCGACTACCAGGCCATGAAGGCCAATGACGGCGCCTACGTGCGCAAGCATTTCTTCGGCAAAGACCCCCGCACTGCGGCCATGGTCGCGCACATGAGCGACGAAGAGATTTTCGAGTTGCGCCGCGGTGGCCATGACTCGAAAAAGGTCTATGCCGCTTACCACGCCGCAGTCAACCACAAAGGCCAACCCACGGTGCTCTTGATCAAGACCGTCAAGGGCTTTGGCATGGGCAAAAGCGGCGAAGGCAAGAACAACGTCCACCAGACCAAAAAGCTCACGGATGAGGACGTCAAGGCCTTCCGCGATCGCTTCAACATTCCCATTCCCGACAGCCAGATCGCCGACATCCCTTTTTACAAGCCTGCGGACGACACGCCCGAGATGCAGTACCTGCACGAACGCCGCAAAGCGCTGGGCGGCTACCTGCCACACCGCCGCACCAAGTCGGACGAACAGTTCACCGTGCCCTCGCTGGACACCTTCAAATCAGTGATGGAAGCCACGCCTGAAGGGCGTGAAATCTCGACCACCCAGGCCTATGTGCGCTTTTTGACCACGCTGCTGCGTGACCAGGCCCTGGGCCCGCGCGTGGTGCCGATTCTGGTGGACGAGGCGCGCACCTTCGGCATGGAAGGTCTGTTCCGCCAGATCGGCATTTACAACCCTGCAGGCCAGCAGTACACACCTGTCGACAAGGACCAGGTCATGTACTACCGCGAAGACAAGCAAGGCCAAATCCTGCAAGAGGGCATCAACGAAGCCGGCGGCATGAGCAGCTGGATTGCTGCGGCCACCAGCTACAGCACCAGCAACCGCATCATGTTGCCCTTCTATGTGTACTACTCGATGTTCGGCTTCCAGCGCATTGGCGACTTGGCCTGGGCAGCGGGCGATATGCAAGCACGTGGCTTCCTGCTGGGCGGTACGTCGGGACGCACCACGCTCAATGGCGAAGGCCTGCAGCACGAAGACGGCCACAGCCACATCATGGCCGGCACGATTCCCAACTGCGTGAGTTACGACCCCACATTTGCCCATGAAGTCGGTGTCATCTTGCACCACGGCTTGAAGCGCATGGTCGAGAAGCAAGACAACGTCTTCTATTACCTGACCCTGCTGAACGAAAACTACGCCATGCCCGGTCTGACCGCGGGCACCGAAGAGCAAATCATCAAGGGCATGTACCTGTGCAAGCCCGGTGCTGCCGGAGACAAGCGGGTGCAACTGCTGGGCTCGGGCACCATCCTGCGCGAGTCGATTGCGGCACAAACCCTGCTTGCCACCGACTGGGGCATTCAGGCCGATGTGTGGAGCTGCCCCAGCTTCAACGAGCTCACCCGCGACGGTCAGGACGCCGAGCGCTTCAACCTGCTGCACCCGCTGGAGACACCCCGTGTTTCCTTTGTGTCGCAACAGCTCGCGGCGCATTCCGGCCCGGTGGTGGCATCAACGGACTACATGAAGGCCTATGCCGAGCAGATTCGCCCCTTCATCCCAAAAGGTCGCACCTACAAAGTGCTGGGCACCGACGGCTTCGGCCGCTCGGACTTCCGCAGCAAGCTGCGCGAGCATTTCGAAGTGAACCGCCACTACATCGTGGTCGCAGCGCTCAAAGCACTCAGCGAAGACGGCCATCTGCCCGCCGCCAAAGTGGCCGAGGCGATTGCCAAGTACGGCATCAAAGCCGACAAGATCAACCCGCTGTACGCATAAGCCCTGGGAGACACAAGAATGGCAACGATAGAAATCCAGGTTCCGGATATTGGCGACTTTGACGAAGTGACCGTGATCGAACTCATGGTCAAAGTGGGCGACACGGTGCGCGCAGAGCAAAGCCTGATTACCGTGGAATCCGACAAGGCGTCCATGGAGATTCCGTCATCCGCGGCCGGTGTGGTCAAAGAGATCAAGGTCGCGTTGGGCGACAAGGTCAAGCAAGGATCGTTGGTGCTGATGTTGGAAGTGGCAGGGGACGCCGCTGCACCTGCGGCAACTGCTGCGCCTGCGACTGCTCCAGCGCCGGTGGCCGCAGCCCCCGCTCCCGTGGCCGAACCACCAGCGGCACCCGCAGCGGCATCCGCTGCAGCAGTAGCGGCCCCGGTTGCAGCCGCCGCTGCTGCAGCTCCGGTGCCTGCCCATGCGCCTGGCGCCTCGGTGCTGGCCATGCCGCATGCATCGCCCTCGGTGCGCAAGTTTGCGCGTGAACTTGGCGTGCCCTTGGAAGAAGTCAAAGGCCAAGGGCCCAAGGGCCGCATCACGCAAGACGATGTGCAAGCCTTCACCAAAGCAGTGATGGCAGGCAGCGCGCAAACCAAAGCCCAGGCGGCCAAAGCGCCTGCGGGCGGCGGTGGGTCTGACTTGGGCCTGATCCCCTGGCCCAAGGTGGACTTTGCCAAGTTCGGCCCGATCGAGCGCAAAGAAATGTCGCGTATCAAAAAGATCAGCGGCGCCAATCTGCTGCGCAATGCGATATTGATTCCGGCCGTGACCAACCACGACGACGCCGACATCACCGACCTCGAAGCCTTCCGCGTCTCGACCAACAAAGAAAACGAGAAGAGCGGCGTCAAAGTGACGATGCTGGCGTTCTTGATCAAAGCCTGTGTGGCTGCGCTCAAGAAATACCCCGAGTTCAACAGCAGCCTCGATGGTGACGCGCTGGTCTATAAGAATTACTGGCACATCGGCTTTGCGGCCGACACACCCAATGGTTTGATGGTGCCGGTGATCAAAGACGCCGACAAAAAAGGCGTGCTGCAAATCAGCCAGGAAATGTCCGAGTTGGCCAAAAAAGCCCGTGACGGCAAGCTCAGCCCCGCCGAGATGTCGGGCGCGACCTTCACCATTTCCAGCCTGGGCGGTATCGGCGGACGCTACTTCACCCCCATCATCAACGCGCCCGAAGTCGCCATCTTGGGCGTCTGCCGCTCCACCACCGAGCCAGTCTGGGACGGCAAAGCCTTCCAGCCCCGCCTGATGCTGCCGCTGTCCTTGACCTGGGACCACCGCGTTATCGACGGCGCCGCCGCCGCACGCTTCAACGTCTACCTCAGCCAAATCCTGGCCGACTTCCGACGCGTATTGCTGTGACCTTGCGGGTCAGACCACTTTGCGCAGCAAACGTGCTCTGACCCCAAGCGCTGTGACATTGCGGGTCAGACCACTTTGCGCAGCAAATGTGCTCTGACCCCAACTGAATAAGGAACTTATGTCTACTATCGAAATCAAAGTCCCCGACATTGGCGACTTCTCCGATGTCACCGTCATTGAGCTGATGGTCAAGCCGGGCGACACCATCAAGGCGGAGCAGTCGCTGATCACCGTTGAGTCCGACAAAGCGTCCATGGAGATTCCGTCCTCGCATGCGGGTGTGGTCAAAGAACTCAAAGTCCAGCTCGGCGACAAGGTCAAAGAAGGTTCGCTGGTGCTGGTGCTCGAAGGTGAGGGCACTGCGGCGCCTGCGGCCCCTAGCGCGGCCCCAGCGTCGGCGGCTTCGCCTGTTGCCGCACCTGCCGCACCTGCGGTCCCGGTCGCGGCGGCTCCCGCTCCCACAGCTTCTTCCTTTGGTGGCAGTGCCGACATGGAGTGCGACTTGCTCGTGCTGGGCGCAGGCCCCGGCGGCTATTCCGCAGCGTTTCGCGCAGCGGATTTGGGCCTGAAAGTCGTGATCGTTGAGCGCTACGCCACTTTGGGCGGCGTGTGTTTGAACGTGGGCTGCATCCCCTCCAAAGCGCTGCTCCATGTGGCGGCGGTGATGGACGAAGTGGCGCATTTGGGCGACCTGGGCGTGGAGTTTGGTAAGCCGGTGGTGAACATCGACAAGCTGCGCGCCCACAAAGAAAAAGTCATTGGCAAGCTCACCGGTGGACTGGCCGCCATGGCCAAGATGCGCAAGGTCACGACGGTGCGCGGCTACGGCACGTTTGTGGGTGCCAACCACGTGGAAGTAGAAGAAACCTCGGGCGACGGCCAAGAAAAAACCGGCACCAAAAAGGTGGTGGCGTTCAAGAACTGCATCATCGCCGCTGGCAGCCAGGCCGTGCACTTGCCCTTTATGCCCAAAGACCCGCGCGTGGTGGATTCGACCGGCGCGCTGGAACTCAAAGAAGTGCCCAAACGCATGCTGATCTTGGGCGGCGGCATCATCGGCCTGGAGATGGGCACGGTCTACAGCACGCTGGGCGCGCGCCTGGACGTGGTGGAAATGATGGACGGCCTGATGCAAGGCGCGGACCGCGACTTGGTCAAGATCTGGCAAAAGATGAACGCGCCGCGCTTTGACAACATCATGCTCAAAACCAAGACGGTGGGCGCGCGCGCTTTGCCCGAAGGCATTGAGGTCACGTTTGCGCCAGCCGAAGAGGGCGGCACCGCCCCCGCGCCCCAGGTCTACGACCTGGTGCTGCAAGCCGTGGGCCGCACGCCCAACGGCAAAAAAATTGCGGCTGAAAAAGCGGGTGTGGCGGTGACCGACCGTGGCTTCATCAACGTCGACATTCAGATGCGCACCAATGTGCCGCACATCTTTGCGATTGGCGACATCGTGGGCCAGCCCATGCTCGCGCACAAAGCGGTGCACGAAGCGCATGTGGCTGCTGAAGTGATTGCCGGTGAACTGCAAAGCAACAAAGAGCTGGCATCCGCCGCTTTCAATGCCCGCGTCATCCCGAGCGTGGCCTACACCGACCCCGAAGTGGCCTGGGTCGGCTTGACCGAAGACCAGGCCAAAGCCCAAGGCATCAAGGTCAAAAAAGGCCTGTTCCCCTGGACCGCATCAGGCCGCGCCATTGCCAACGGCCGCGACGAAGGCGTGACCAAGCTGCTGTTTGACGACAGCCCCGAAGCCCACGGCCACGGCAAGATCTTGGGCGGCGGTATGGTCGGCACCCACGCGGGCGACATGATTGGCGAGATTGCACTGGCCATCGAGATGGGCGCAGATGCGGTGGACATCGGCAAGACCATTCATCCGCATCCGACGCTGGGCGAGAGCATCGGCATGGCGGCGGAAGTGGCGCATGGGTCTTGCACGGATTTGCCGCCGGCGCGCAAGTAAGTGCTTTAATCGCTGCTGATTCAGCAGCTTCTGGGCGGCGCTGGGGAGGCGCTGCTCAGTGCCGTTCTCAGATCGTCCAAGGTACAACAACCATGGAGACGAATGATGAAAAAGGTGTTTCAGGTGCTCGGTGTCGCGGTGCTCGCCTTGGCGGCTTACTTTGTGCTGTGGCCCATCCCCATCACACCGGTGGCTATTCCCAAGCCCGTGCAGCCTGGCTATACGGGCGTACACGCGGTCAATACCAAGCTGTCCCAACTGCAGATCATCGACCTGAAAGGCGAGATCGGACCCGAGCACATTGCCTTTGGCCCCGACGCCAAGCTGTACACCACGGTGGCCAGCGGCAATATTCTGCGGATGAATGCGGATGGAACGGACCAAGAGGTCTTCGTCAACACGGGTGGTCGGGTGCTGGGCTTTGACTTTGACAAGGCGGGCAACTTCATTGCTGCTGACGCCAACAAGGGCCTGCTCTCGATTGCCCCTGACCGCAAGGTCACGGTGCTCGCGGATGCGGTCAACGGCGACCCGATTCGCTATGCGGACGGCGTGGTCGTGGCGCAAAACGGCAAGATGTACCTGAGCGACGCGTCCATGCGCTTTGCACCCAAAGACTGGGGCGGCACCTTTGAGGCCAGCGTGCTGGACATTCTGGAACAAGCCGCCACGGGCCGGATCCTAGAATACGACCCTGCCACCAAAGCCACGCGCGTGGTGGCCAAAGGTCTGAGCTTTGCCAACGGCGTGGCCATCAGCCAAGACGGCAAGCACCTCTTTGTGAATGAGACCGGGCGCTACCGCGTCTGGAAGATCGAAGCGGCCGCCAATGACATTGACGTCAAACAGCCCAGCCCCCAGGCGATGGTATTTTTGGACAACCTGCCCGGCTACCCCGACAACCTGATGCGTGGGCTGGACGGCAAGATCTGGCTGGGCTTTGCCAAGCCGCGCAACCCTGTGGCGGACAATTTGATGGACAAACCCTTCCTGCGCTCGGTGACCATGCGCCTGCCGCGCGCGCTGTGGCCCATCCCCAAATCCTACGGCCATGTGATCGCTTTTACTGAGGACGGCAAGATCGTGGCCGATCTGCAAGATCCGACGGGTGCTTACCCCGAAACCACCGCCATCACCGAGACCAAAGACCGCCTGTATGTCCAAAGCCTGCATGCCCATGGCCTGGGGTGGTTGCCTTTGACGAAATAGTTATTTATTTGGATACACTGTGTTTTTGTTGTAGGAGACCCTGAAGATGTCCACCGCCCCTCAAAAACACAATCCCGACAGACGGTTTGTCCTTGCTGCCACCGGTCTGGCGGCGCTGGCGTCCACGGGCTCTGTTCTGGTCCATGCTGCTGAATCCGTCCGCCCGTTGGCGTTCAGCACCTTGGAGCAGGCCATGGAAGAAGTGCGGTCCTTGTCCAAAGGACGGTCCCTCAAATCACAGACCGCGTGGACTTGGGCGCAAACCCTGGTGCATGCCGCCCAAAGCATTGAATACTCGATGACGGGCTATCCGCAGGGCAAGTCTGTCATCTTTCAGCGCACGCTGGGCGCAGCGGCTTTCGCCGTCTTTGAGTGGCGCGGCCGCATGAGCCACAGCCTGGTGGAACCGATTCCGGGTGCGCCTGCGCTGGACCCTGCCAGCGATGCCGCCCAGGCCTTGCGCCGACTGGAAAGCGCGACGGCACACTTTCAGGCCTGGACAGGCGCATTGCAACCGCACTTTGCCTACGGCGCACTCAGCAAAGCTGCTTTTGAGCGCGCGCATGCCATGCACCTGGCCGACCATCTGTCGGCATTTCATCCGAGCTCCGTGTCATAACGAACGGACGCCCCCCGCCATAGGTTCTACAACCGGGACAGGCCCAGGGTAATTCGCCCTGAGCGCTTTGATCTCTGGAGAACCTTATGCGCATTGTTTCGAAAAAACTTGTCCCTCTTGTGGGTGTCGTGGCCCTCGGCCTGCTGTCGGCTTGTAGCAGCCTTCAGACACCCGTGACCAGCGACGTCGCGGTCAGCAACGCCGCCGTCGAAAGCGCCGTGTCGGCCGGTGGCTCTGAATTTGCACCCCTTGAGATGAACGCTGCCCGCAGCAAGCTGGCCCAGGCCAAGCAGGCCTTGTCCGTCAGCGATTACGAACTCGCCATTCGCCTGGCAGACGCCTCGCGTGCAGACGCCAAATTAGCCCAAGCCAAAGCAAACTCCACCAAAGCCCAAGCGGCTGCCAACGCCTTGGACCAGGACATCGAGATGCTGCGCAACGAAATCAAGCGCAACACACCCTAAGCCCACCATTTCTTCTCAGGAAGCACTATGAAAAAATTTTCCCTCCCCCTGTCCGTGTTGGCCTCTGCGCTCTTGAGCGCAGCTTGCACCTCCACCCCCACGACCAGCAAGTTGGACATGGCGCGCGCAGACTACCGGGCGGTTCAAGAAAACCCGCTGGCGGCCAGCTATGCACCGCTGGAGACCAAGCAGGCAGGAGACGCCTTGGCGCTGGCCAACGACGCGGCTGCGAATTACCAAACCCAGGACCATGTTGACCACTTGGCCTACCTTGCGCAGCAAAAAATCAGCCTCAGCCGCGAAGTCATGAAGCAAAAGCTGGCAGAAGCGCAAATTGCGCAGAGCGGCGTGCAACGTGACCAGTTGCTACTGAACCAACGCACCGCCGAGGCAGACCAGTCCAAACGCAACGCTACCGCCGCGCGCAATGACGCCAGCGAGGCCAAACGCAACACACAGATCGCTTTGAACGAAGCAAAAGAGGCCAAGCAAGGCGCCCAAGCGGCCAAGGCCGAAGCCGCTGAAGCCAAACAGGGCACGCAGAACGCGCAAATGGAATCCGCCGAGGCGCAAAAGTTGGCCCAAGCGGCCCAGGCGCGCAGCGCCAAGCTCGAAGCGGCACTGGCTGCGCTGTCCGCCAAAAAGACCGAACACGGCATTGTGATCACGCTCAACGATGTATTGTTTGGCACCGATTTGTCACGCCTGAGCGCTGACGGCATTCGCAGTGCGCAAAAGCTCGCCACCCTGTTGCAAGACGTGCCCCAGCGCAAGGTCTTGGTTGAAGGCTTCACGGACAGCACCGGCAGTGCCTCGCACAACCAGGCCTTGTCCGAGCGCCGTGCCAATGCCGTGCGCAGTGCACTGGTGGATTTGGGCGTGGCTGCGGACCGCATTGCCGTGCGGGGTTATGGCGAAGAGCTGGCGGTGGCTGCCAACGACACCGCAGCCAACCGGCAGCTCAATCGTCGCGTCGAGATCGTTTTGTCCGACGACCAGGGCGTTATCACCCCGCGCTAAAGAGTGCGCGACTCTCTATCTTTCACCCACCAAGGAGTTTTTCATGCACAGGCGCACTGAATACATTGAAAAGGTCAAGCTGCAGCTTGACGAGTTGAATGACTCGCTCACGCAAATCGAAGCCCGGGCCCAAGAGGCCCGGGCCGATGCGCGTGCCACCTACCACAGCGAGATGGACAAACTGCGCGTCCAGTCCAAACATGCCCTGGCCAAGCTGGAAGAAATCAGCAACAGCACGGAGGAGGGCTGGGAGAAGGCCGCCGCTGAAATGGAAAAAGTGCGCAACGCCTTTGTCCACGCCTTCAGCTACTTCAAATCCCAGGTGTAGAGACTGCCCCAGGGCCCGGCATACCGCTGGGCCCTGGGCCGCTCAAGCTTGCCTAAACCTTGCGTTTTGACGCCAGCAAGGGGCGCATGGCGTTAAGGGTGGCCAGCAAGCCTGAGCCATTGCTGATCAAGGTACAGGCCATGGGCGACATCAGGCCCGCGGGCAACGCCAGCGCCAGCGCCAAGGTGTTGGCACCTGCAATCAGCCGAAAGTTTTGCTGTACCAAGGCCAGGCCGTCGCGGCAGATGTCCATGGCAGGAAGCAGCAGGTGCAAACCCTCTTCCATCAGCACAATGTCCGCTGCCGCACGGGCAATGTCTGCACCATCGACCAGGGAGATGCCCACATCGGCCTGCGCCAAGGCAGGTGAGTCGTTGACGCCGTCACCCACCATGGCAAACGGCCCGTATTGCAGCCGCAGCGACCGGACAATTTCGGCCTTGTCTTGGGGCAGCACTTCCGAGTACACGGTGTCGATGCCGACCTGGTCTGCCACCCGCCTGGCCACGGCTTCGCGGTCGCCCGATAACATCACAATGTGCTTCACCCCAGCGCTATGCCTACTTTCCCACCACGGCCATTGCGTCGCTGCACTACGTGACAGAGTCTGGCGCCTCGGCCGAGACCGCAGGCGTGGGCAACGAAGGCATGGTGGGCGTTTCAATCTTCATGGGCGGCAACACCACGTCCAGCTCGGCAGTGGTGCAAACCGCGGGCCACGGCTACCGCATGGAGCGCGGGCGGCTCAAGCTGGAGTTCAGCCGCGCGGGCTTGTTTCAGGCTGTGCTGCTGCGCTACACCCAGGCGCTGATGACGCAAATGGCGCAAACCGCTGCCTGCAACCGCCGCCACTCGGTGGAGCAGCAGCTGTGCCGCTGGCTGCTGTTAACCATGGACCGCCTGCCCGACCGCGAACTGGTGATGACCCAAGAGCTGGTGGCCAGCATGCTGCGCGTGCGCCGCGAAAGCGTGACCGAGAGCGCAGGGCAGTTGCAAACCGCAGGCTACATCCGCTACCGCCGCGGCCACATTGCCGTGCTCAACCGCGCCGGCTTGGAGCGCCATGCCTGCGAATGCTATGGCGTGGTGAAAAAAGAGCTGGCCCGGCTGCAGGGGGATGTGTTTTATCGGCAGGGGTGAGGGGAGTGGTTGCTGGGTGTGGCTCTTCCATCCTGATGGCCTGGGGTAAAGTGCCTTTCCACAGAAAAGGAGCCCCCCATGACCCCCATCCAATCCCTCGTCGGCTTTGCCCTCTGGACCCTCGCGCTGATCGTGCTGGTGTTCGCTTACCGGGGGCTGCGGTTCCTCCAAGGCGCGCCCATCAACCATTGGCCGCGCGGCAACAAGCCAGTTGATGACGCACCGTTCATCAAGCGCGTGGAAGACGCACACGCCAACTGCCTGGAAAACTTGCCCGTGTTTGCCGTGATCGTGCTGGCCGCCGCCGCCATGGACAAGACAGCCACCATCGCCACGCTGGCCCCTTGGGTGTTGTACGCCCGCGTGGGCCAGTCTCTCGCGCACCTGTGGGGTGTGAACCAGCTGCAAGTGCTGGTGCGCGCCAGCTTTTGGGGCGTGCAGCTGGGGCTGTGTATTTGGATGGCGGTGCAGCTGCTGGCGGGCTGAACCAGTCGGTCTGGTGCAACATGTCCGGGGGTCTGCTGGCGAACGGACGCAAGCCGTGCAGTGAATTACGGTGCACCTGCGTGACAGCCGTTACGCATCAACCTCCCGCCGGTAAGACCCAAGCCCCCGGGAATTTCACTATTTTTAGGAATCCCATCATGGACTTACTTCTCGTTGTCATCGTGCTCTTGCTCTTGTTTGGCGGTGGTGGCGGTATGTACTGGGGCCTGGGCACCGGTTGGGGCTTGGGGCCCATCGGCTTGATACTGCTGGCCGTGGTCATTTCTTATGTGCTATTCGGCTATCGCGGCCGCAGGTAAGCGCGGGGCCCAACACATGCCAACGTTTGGATCCCCTTTCTCCGGTCTTGCGCAAGACAAAAAGATCAACCCCGAAGAGCTCATCAGAGCGGTTCGGTTCTCTATCGCCAGCGAATACGAGGCCACCCAGATGTACATGCAGTTGGCCGAATCGACCGACAACGCGCTGGCCATCCAGGTGCTCACAGAGATAGCCGACGAGGAGCGCGTCCATGCCGGTGAGCTCCTGCGTCTCTTGCAGGCGCTTTCACCCGATGAGGCGGGGCTCTATGCAAAGGGCGCCAAAGAGGTGGAAGAGAAGATGAAGAAGTAAGCCCGCCCTCCGGGGGCTATTGCCCCGCTGTATTTCGGGTCGCCTGCGCCCAAGCTACCATCGTGGTATGGGGAATTTGGATTCCCCCACTCCATAACAGGCACCATGAACTTTCAACTCCAGCACCTTTCCACACTCCGTAAATATGCGGGCATCGGCTTGATTGCAAGCGCAATGGGCCTTGCACCAGCGCATGTGGCCAATGCTGGCACTGTGGTGCGCACGGTGGCAATCAACATGGACGACACGCTTCGGTTTGACCCTGAACAGTGGGAGGCCACCGAGGGCGAATCATTGCGCTTGGTTGTAACTAATTCCGGCAAAGTGCGCCATGAGTTAGTGATAGGCAAGAAAAAAGAGCTGGCTGAACACGCCAAGTCCATGCGCGACGCCCCCAAAGGCCACCACCATCACATGGACAACGCCGTCTCCGTGGAGCCTGGCCAGGCCGCGGTCTTAAACTGGACTTTCAAATCGGCGGGCACCTGGGGCATGGCTTGTTTCGAGCCGGGTCATTACGAGGCCGGCATGGTCGGGCAGGTCACCGTCAAGCCCAAGCACAGCCACTGACAAGCCCCCAAACCCTGGAACCCGGCCTCGCTCACGCCCCACAGGGGCCCATCCGAGTTATGGCACAGTTCAGCCCATGCAGTACCCCACACTTGAAGACGCCATTGGCAAAACCCCCCTCGTTGCGCTGCAGCGCATTGGCGCGGCCGACAACGCGGCGCGCAGCAATATTGTTTTAGGCAAGCTCGAAGGCAACAACCCCGCCGGTTCGGTGAAAGACCGCCCGGCGCTGTCCATGATCCGGCGCGCACAGGAGCGCGGCGACATTGCGCCCGGCGACACGCTGATTGAGGCCACGTCGGGCAACACCGGCATTGCGTTGGCCATGGCTGCGGCCATCAAGGGCTACCGCATGGTGCTCATCATGCCGGAGGACCTGTCGATTGAGCGGGCGCAGACCATGAAGGCCTTTGGCGCCGAGCTCATCCTCACGCCCAAAAGCGGCGGCATGGAATACGCCCGCGACCTGGCCGAAAAAATGCAGGCCGAAGGCAAGGGCAGGGTGCTCGACCAGTTTGCCAATGGTGACAACCCGCGCATCCACTTTGAGACCACGGGCCCCGAGATTTGGGCCGACACCCAGGGCCGCATTACCCACTTTGTGAGCGCCATGGGCACCACCGGCACCATCACCGGCGTGGCGCGCTACCTCAAAGAAAAGAACCCCGCCATTCGCATCATCGGCGCGCAGCCGTCTGAGGGCTCGCGCATCCCCGGCATTCGCAAGTGGGCCGAGGCTTATTTGCCCAAGATTTACGACCCCGCCAATGTGGACGAGTTGCGCTACGTGAGCCAGACGGACGCCGAAGACATGTGCCGCCGCATGGCGCGCGAGGAGGGCATCTTTGCCGGCATTTCGGCCGCAGGCGCTTGCGTGGTGGCGCAGCAAATTGCCAGCGAAGTGCAAGACGCCACCATCGTTTTTATCGTCTGCGACCGGGGCGACCGCTATTTGTCCACCGGCGTCTTTCCTGCCTGAATACCCAATTTACCTATGAGCCACGCCTTCAAGTTTTGCCCGCACTGCGCCACGCCTTTGGCGCTCATCAGCCAGCAGGAGGACGGCGGCGACAAAGTGCGCCTGCGCTGCACCGCCTGCGACTTCACCCACTGGAACAACCCCACGCCGGTTTTGGCAGGCATTGTGGAAGTGGACGGGCAAATTCTGCTGGCGCGCAACGCGGCCTGGCCGGGCAAGATGTACGCGTTGATTACCGGCTTTATGGAAGCGGGTGAAACGCCGCAAGAAGGCATTGCCCGCGAGATTGCTGAAGAAACCAACCTGGTGACCGACGCACTCTCGCTGGTGGGCGTTTATGACTTTCAGCGCATGAACCAAATCATCATCGCCTACCACGCGGTCTGCCATGGCGAGGTGCGCTTGTCACCCGAGCTGGTGGACTACCGCATGTATGCCCCGCAAGACCTGAAATGCTGGCCTGCGGGCACGGGCTATGCGCTGGCGGATTGGCTGAGATCGCGCGGCCACACCCCCCAATTTATCGACTGGCCGCGCCGCGACGCCCCCGCGCCGCAAGCCACCTGAGCCGCCAAGGCCTGAACGACGGACCCACATGACCGACACCTATACCGTAGACAAAGAAATCGACACCCGCGGCCTGAACTGCCCCTTGCCCATCCTCAAAGCCAAGCGCGCGCTGACCGACATGACCAGCGGCCAGGTGCTCAAGGTGGTGGCGACCGACGCAGGCTCACTGCGCGACTTTCAGGCCTTTGCCAAGCAAACGGGCAACACCTTGCTCGACCAGCAAACTCTGGCACTGGAGGCGGGCGCCGAGTTTGTGCACGTGATGCGCAGGAGATAAGGCAGCAAGCCGGTTTCCTGCATCCTGTTGGCGTGCCTGGAGAACACCATGACTGAGCGCTATCTGACCATCACTTTGCAGCCTGACTGGAAGGGCGCATTGCGTGCCATGGGAAAAACAGCCAAAGCGGACACCTACCAAGGGGAAGTACTGAACTTTGAGAGTCCGGGGCATTTCTTTGGCCAGCTCACAGAAAAGCGCTGGGAACTTGTTCGCACTGCCCAGGGCAAAGGTGAATTGTCCGTGCGTGAACTGGCTCGGCTGGTTGGGCGTGATGTCAAACGCGTGCATGAAGACGTAGTGATCCTGGCAGAACTGGGCTTGTTGGAGCGCACGCAAAGCAGTGGCGTGCTGTGCCCCTACGCGTCATTGCACATTGACATGCACTTGAAGGCTGCTTGACCTCGAAAACGCTCAGAACCAGCACGCGGCGAACCGCCCCGATCAAGCCGCTCAGCCCAAACGCTGCAACTGCTCCCGCACCTTGGACAAGGTGTCGCCAAACTCCGCCACGCGCTGGTGCGACTGGGCAATCACTTCGGGGGGTGCTTTGGCCACAAATGCTTCGTTGCTCAGCTTGGCGGTGGCCTTGGCAATCTCGCCTTCCAGGCGGGCAATTTCTTTGCCCAAGCGCAGCTTCTCGGCAGCAACGTCCACTTCCATGAACAGGCACATGCGTGCGTCGCCGACCACGGCCACCGGCGCGGCCTGTGCGGCGGCTTGCCACGATGCTTCGTCGGCAAAGAGCTTGACTTCCACCAGTTTGGCCAGGGCTTGCAGCACGGGGGCGCTGCTGGTCCAAAACGCACTGTCGGCGTCATTGGCGGCCAGCACGTACAGGGGCAGGCGGGTGGAGGGCGGCACTTTCATCTCGCCGCGCAGATTGCGGCAGGCGTCCACCAGCAGTTTGAGCCGCGCCACATGGGCTTCGGCCACGGGGTCAATGCGCTCGGGCTGGCTCACGGGGTAGGCGGCGATCGCCACCGAGGGGCCGCTGCGTCCGGCCACAGGTGCCACTTTTTGCCAGAGTTCTTCGGTGATGAAGGGGATCAGCGGGTGCGCCAGGCGCAGCAGCGTTTCCAAGGTGCGTATCAGGGTGCGGCGGGTGGCGCGTTGTTGCGCCTCGGTGCCGGTGTTGATTTGCACCTTGGCGATTTCCAGGTACCAGTCGCAGAATTCGTTCCAGACAAAGTCGTACACCGTGTTGGCCACGTTGTCCAAGCGGTATTCGGCAAAGCCTTTGGCCACTTCTGCTTCCACGCGCTGCAGCAGCGATGCAATCCAACGGTCGGCCTGGCTGAATTCCAGGTAGCCGTGCATGGGGCCTGCGGCGGTGGCAGCGCCCGTGGCGTCGGTGCCGGGGGCGGCGCACTCGGCCTTGGTGTGTTCGCGCAGGCCACAGTCGTAGCCTTCGCAGTTCATCAGCACAAAGCGGGTCGCGTTCCAGAGCTTGTTGCAGAAGTTGCGGTAGCCCTCGCAGCGCTTGGAGTCAAAGTTGATGCTGCGCCCCAGGCTGGCCAGCGCGGCAAAGGTAAAGCGCAGCGCGTCGGCGCCATAGGCGGGAATGCCGTCCGGAAACTCTTTATGCGTGTTTTTGCGCACCTGGGGCGCGGTCTCGGGCTTGCGCAGGCCCTGGCTGCGTTTGTCCAGCAGAGGCTCGAGCGCAATACCGTCGATCAAGTCCACGGGGTCCAGCACATTGCCTTCGGACTTGCTCATCTTCTTGCCCTGCGCGTCGCGCACCAGGCCGTGGATGTAGACGTGCTTGAAGGGCACGCGGCCGGTGAAGTGCGTGGTCATCATGATCATCCGGGCGACCCAGAAGAAGATGATGTCGTAGCCGGTCACCAGCACGCTGCTGGGGAGGTACAGGTCGTAGTCCTGCGTCTTTTCAGGCCAGCCCATGGTGCTGAAGGGCACCAGGGCGCTGGAGTACCAGGTGTCGAGCACGTCTTCGTCGCGGCGCAGCGTTTTGCCGGGGGCTTGGGCTTGCGCCTCGGCCTCGGTGCGGGCCACATAGACGCGGCCGTCTTCGTCGTACCAGGCGGGAATCTGGTGGCCCCACCACAGTTGGCGGCTGATGCACCAGTCCTGGATGTTGTTCATCCACTGGTTGTAGGTGTTGACCCAGTTTTCGGGCACAAACGTCACTTCGCCGCTTTGCACGGCGTCAATAGCCTTTTGGGCGATAGACCGCGTGTCAGACTCCCCGGCGCTGGGCCGCCCCAAGCCGGGGACGGCCCCCTCGGGGGGCAGCGAACCACGCGCAGCGGGGAGCGTGGGGGCTTTATTCATGGCCACAAACCACTGGTCGGTAAGCATGGGCTCCACCACCTGGCCGGTGCGCGCGCAGATGGGCAGCATCAGCTTGTGGGGTTTGATCTCGAGCAGCAGGCCTTCTTTTTCCAGGTCGGCCAGCAGGGCCTTGCGTGCTTCAAAGCGATCCATGCCCTGGTAGTGCACCGGGCCGTTGTGGTTGACCTTGGCGTCCAGCGTGAAGATGGTGATCAGCGGCAGGCCGTGGCGCTGGGCGCAGGCGTAGTCGTTGAAGTCGTGGGCGCCGGTGATCTTCACGCAGCCCGAGCCAAAGGCACGGTCCACAAAGTCGTCGGCGATGATGGGAATCTTGCGGTTGCACAAGGGCAGGTCCACCATCTTGCCCAATAGAGGCAGGTAGCGCTCGTCCTCGGGGTGCACGGCCAGGGCGCCGTCGGCCATCATGGTCTCGGGCCGGGTGGTGGCAATCGTCATGCCTTTGCTCATCACACCGTCAATGAGCTGTGGGCCGTCAGAGAAGGGGTACAAGATGTAATGCATCTTGCCTTCGGACTCGGTGCTTTCTACTTCGAGGTCGCTCACCGCGCTTTGCAGCACCGGGTCCCAGTTGACCAGGCGCTTGCCGCGGTAAATCAGGCCTTGCTCGTACAGACGCACAAAGGTCTCGGTCACGGTTTTGGACAGCTTGGGGTCCATGGTGAAGTATTCGCGGCTCCAGTCCACGCTGTCGCCCATGCGGCGCATCTGGTTGGTGATGGTGCTGCCCGACTGCTCTTTCCACTCCCAGACCTTGCTCACAAAATTCTTGCGCGCCTCGGCGGGTGTGGGGCCCATGTCGTGGCGGCTGATGCCCTGGGCTTGCAGCTGGCGCTCCACCACGATTTGGGTCGCAATGCCCGCGTGGTCGGTGCCTGGAATCCAGGCGGTATTGGCGCCTGCCATGCGGTGGTAGCGCGTCAGGCTGTCCATGATGGTCTGGTTGAATGCGTGGCCCATGTGCAGCGTGCCGGTCACATTGGGGGGTGGCAGCTGAATAGAGAACGCGGCCTGGCCTGCTTGGGGCGCGCCGGTTCCGCGGAATCCGGCGGTGCCGTAGCCGCGCTTTTCCCACTCGGGGCCCCAGTGGGCTTCCAGAGCGGCGGGTTCGAAGGATTTGGAGAGGGCGTTCAGACCGGCTTGGTCTACGGGCTGCGCGGGGGCGTTGCTCATGGAATGTGGGGGCTCGTGGTGGCTGCCGGAAGGCGACCGGGGGATTGGGGCAAAAAGGCGATTTTAACGAGTGCGGTTTTGTGAGAGAGGCTGCTGCGGAGATACCAGTAACATGGGCCTATGAGCGACCCTACATCGGACCCCATTCCCCGCAGCCCGCTGGGCTTTTCCAAACTGCCCGCCCGCTATGCCACGGTGGTCATGCCCTTTTTTCTGTCCTTCCTGATGACCTGTGTGGTGTCCTTGATCAGCACCTTGCGGGGCGCGGGCTTTGAGGCTGGGTTTTTTCCCTTGTGGTTGGGCTCCTGGGGGCTGTCGTGGGTCGTAGCCTTCCCTACGCTGTTGCTGGTGTTGCCACTGGTGCGGCGCGCAACGGGAGCTTTTGTTCGCTCGGAGTGAATATCCAACGCCTGGCATTGGACACCCGGCGGCTTAAAGGGCGCTGATACTTTCCTCAGCGGGGCGGGCCCAAACAGAGCGTTTGGTGTCATGCTCATTCGCCGCTCGAAAGCGGGGTGAATACCTGCAGCTGGCGCCTGCTGCTGGCGTGTGCAGGTGCTCTGACAGGGACGCGCCCACCCAGCAGGGTGCTTGCATCAACACACGTTCCGCCAAACCACCCCACACCGACCCGGTGCCGGGCATCATCATCAGGCAAAGCACCAAGGCGGCAGGCAGCGCGAAGTGCGACAAAAAGCCGTTGTCAGAAAAATCCGCGCCCAACAGGGCTTCGTTGGATTTTCCTGGCACCGCGGGCCTGACCGTGCGCTGTGGGTCGTTCTGATTCTGCCGCGCTGCATCGCCGCTGCGCTGGGTGGCTTGTAGAGCAGCTACAGCAGAGCGAAAGCCGCTGGCGGCCTGGACTCCCATCGATCCCAGCGAGGCGATGGCTGCGGGCGCTCTCGCGGGCCGGCTCGCGGGTTTTTTCAATGCTTTGCGCGATCCCGGTTTTGTCCCAGGTGTCTGCGCTTGGTCCAGCAGCGCCAGAATTTCTGCATTCATAGCCCGCGTGCTATCCAGCTGTTGGCGTGCAGTCGTCAGTTTGGCCTGGGCCTCAATCTGCTGCATGTTGGGCTCTGAGCCATTGCGCTTGGAGGCGCGGCTGGCAGCCGATGTGCGGGCGTGGGCGGGGGAGAGGCCTGGTTTCGTGTGGCCCTGGCGCTTGTCTTGCGAGGCTCCGTCGAGTATCGGCCCCTGAGCCGACGCGCTGACCACGACGCCATCGGCCCCCACTTGGGCAGGCTCTTGGTCCGGAATTGCAACCCGGTTGACCTTTTGCATATTGACAGCGGCAAGCGCTGCCGCTTCTTCTGCCTGTTGTTTGGCGAAGCCGATCGGCTTTTTCTCAAAATTGGCACGTATGCCGCGCATGATGGAGCCGCCAAACCTGTCGTGCGACGCTGCCGACTTGGCGCATTTAACCTTGATTGCCGCAACAAAGGGTTTGATCGCATTTTCGGTAAATCCGAGTACCGAACGCATGCTCTGAAAGATTGACTTGCGCTCGGGCGCCTCGACCTCGCCATCTTTGAGCATGGTGTCCAGGACATTGGTCAGGACAAAGAGCTTTTGGTCCGACGTCATGACCTTGGACATGGTCTCGAACAAGCGTTCCGGCTTGACTGACGCCGCTTCGTTCAGAGCGAATTGAACCAGCCCATCGTACTCACCAATCACGTTTTCCAGCCGGCTGACGTCCTCTGGGTGAATCGAGCCATCCGGAGACATCATGGCGTGTACCAATGCCGCCGCGAGCCCGACGTGGGGGCTAGGGGCGTTAACGTCAAGATTCTTGCTGTCAAACTTGCCCAATGCCGCCCGGTTATTTTTTACAAAAAGGGCTTGGCGGAAGGTCTCGAGTGCCTCTGGTTTGATCCCGAAAGCCACCGTCAGCTTGTCAAAGCGTGCACGCTCGGCCTCATGGGGTTCTCCGCCCAACAGCATCGCGTCATAGGTGTTGACCAATACGCCCAGGCGCTCTTTGACACTCAGGATGGGGGGGCCGTCTTGCAAGAAGCGCTCGAAGGGAATGCCGTCGACGTAATCCCGCACAGTTTGGAGCAGTGGGGACATCTTGGGCCGCGATGGAGAACCAGGCCCGCCGGGCACTGCAGCCACTTCACCATTGGCGAGCATGATGTACATCAGCGCCGCAGCCTGCACCATCGGAGGCGTCAGGGCGATCGCCTCCAGCTTCTGCTGTGCCGTTAATGCAGTACGGTCGCGCACCAAATGGTGCGTGTCTTCATCGTGCAGGGTGGTGCTCATGCAGGCACGATACCGCCCGTTTTCAAATTTTTTGTTACATCTGTGTAATTCGAAATAGTCTCACTGTTTTGTAATCCATTTGGCCAAATAAATTACAAGTTTGTAATCAAAAAATCCGTCAAAAATGCGTTGGAGCCCTGAGTGTGAGGGTGACACGGCTCGCGTCGTCCCACGCAAAGGTTAATTTTCCGTGGTGGGCCTTGGCAATTTCAAGGCAAATGCTCAGACCCAGACCCAGGCCGTCCACGGACCGGGCGCGCGATGCGTCTCCGCGGTAAAAGCGATCAAAAGCGCGTTCAGAGAGTTCGCGCGAAACCCCGGCACTGGAATTGATGATGCGTAATTCAAAACTGTCCTGGTGCCGGCGGAGTTTGAATTCGATACGCCCACGGGGCACGTTGTATTTAACGGCGTTGGTGTAGAGATTGTGAATCAGTTGTTTGGCCAATACTGAATCGCAGTGCCAGACCACCCCAGGCGCAATGTTCTTGTGGATGGTCAGACTTTTCTCGAACACCACAGCATCATCGGCCAGTTCATCCAAAAAATCGCTCAGGTGAAAATCCTGGCGTTGCAGCACCAGTGCATTGGCGTCTGCGCGCGATAGCAGTAACAGTTGGTCACTGATAGAAATCAGACGCTCGACCTCACCAGCGACGCTGCCGGCCATAATTTGTACATCGCTGCCCGTCGGCAATTCTGTGATCAGCCTTTCCGCAGTGCCTCGCAAAATGGTGAGCGGTGTTTTCAACTCATGGGAGGCATGGCTGGTAAAGCTCTTGACCCGATGAAAACTCTCATCAAGGCGCACGCACATGTCTTTGTACAGCCCAATGATGGTTTCAAATTCGCGGTATTGCGCCCGGACTTCTTTGCCTGCGGCCAAGGATTCGGGCGTGAGTGATTGAAACGAGCTCTCAAGGTGCTTGACGGGTTCTAAGACAGCTCTGATCAACCAAAATCCCACGAAACCAATGAGCAAAAAAATGGTGGGCAGAACATAGATCAAATGGTTGTCTCTGATTTGCCAGATGGCATCCAAAAATCCTTCTATTTCTCGGGTCCGTACCAACATTGCGGGATGCCCGTTGGCAGACTGTTCCTTGACCCCCATCCATTCGAACCCGGAATAGTAGGACCTCAACCAAGCTCGCATCACAAATGTGGGCGTGAACGCACTCATCCAATGTGGCGTTGGGTTGTCGTCAAACCACGTGGTCGTTCCACGGCTGGTCCCTGAACACACATCGTCATCGGCCGGAAATAAGCCATGCCCGTCGGGACCGCAAATCACCATGGTGTCAGCCATGTGCGAGGTCAAACTGTTCTTGTTCAGGACCTCATAGCACTCTAAAAAATCAGTTCGTGCGTTCAGGGCGTTCAGGGCGTTCAGGGGGTTCAGGAATCGTGAGCACGACTGCACCCCTAGCTTCATTTCTCGGCCCGTGGTGGAGTAGATTTCACCCGCCACCAAAAATTTCGCCAAGTACCGGTTCGCAAAAATGACGATGAACATCGCCAACAATAGGCGAAAGATAATTTGAAACCGAAGGGAGCTTCGCATGCTGGTCAATCGGCCCGGATGCGGTAGCCAACACCCCTGACCGATTCAATCGGCAGCGCACTCTCGTTGGTGGTGCGGCTGAGCTTTCGCTTAAGACGCTGAATACAAACATCCACCACATTGGTTTCGGGATCAAAATCAATTTGCCAGACATGGGCCAGTATCTTTTTGCGTGAAAAAATCTGCCCTGGCGACTGCATCAAATATTCCAGCAAACTGAACTCCCGCGGGCTGAGACTGGCACTTACTTCCTGCCAGAACACCCTGCGGCTGACCAGATTCAAACTGAGTTCGCCCACCTGCAACACCTGTGCGCTGGCGGGCGTGCGTCGGCCCATCAGCACCTTGATGCGCGCCACCAACTCTTCAATAAAAAAGGGCTTGGGAAGGTAGTCGTCGGCACCCGATTCAAATCCCAGAAGTCGGTTGGGAAGGTCCGTTCGGGCGCTGAGCATGATCACGGGCGTTTTCACGCCGTCCAGGCGCAACTGCTTCAGCACGTCAAGGCCGTCCAGACCCGGCAGCATTCCATCCAGAATAATGAGTTCAAACGCCGGCTCGCGCGCTTTTTTGAGCCCTTGCTCTCCGTCGAGCACGTGCTCAACTTCGTACCCTTGTGCGGTCAAGCCGTGGATCACGAACTCGGCGATTCCCGGCCCGTCTTCAACCAACAAAATTTTCATTGCAGTTCTCGTCTTTTGGACGCTTTCGGTGCGCGCACAGGTGCTCTCGCGAGGAGGTTCGCAGATTATTCAAAAAAACCATTATCGACC
Organism: Comamonadaceae bacterium; assembly: GCA_947447985.1. Classification (GTDB taxonomy): domain Bacteria; phylum Pseudomonadota; class Gammaproteobacteria; order Burkholderiales; family Burkholderiaceae_C; genus Allorhodoferax. Next base: position 15,244 of record CANFLX010000014.1, on the reverse strand, counting down.
TAAAACTATTGAATTTGGTGCTTCTGCGAGCGCCTGATCTGCGAAGCGACGAACTGCCCGTGGGGAGGCGTGGTCTGATCGCCGCACGGGATTCGGGATAATCCCGCCATGCTTTTCCTTCTTTCGCCCGCCAAGTCACTGGACTACGACACACCGCTGGCCGACCAGCCGTACACCCCTCCGCTGTTCGTCAAGCAATCCAAGGCTTTGATTGATGTGCTGCGGGGCTATTCGCCGCAGGACATTGCCCAGTTGATGGACCTGAGCGACGCGTTGTCGTCACTGAACGTGGCGCGCTACCAAGCCTGGTCCAGCCGCGCCACGCCCAAAAATGCACGCCAGGCGCTGCTCGCGTTTGACGGTGATGTGTACGACGGCCTGCAAGCCCGCAGCCTGGACGCCGATGCCCTGACTTGGGCGCAAGCGCATGTGTGCATCTTGAGTGGCCTTTACGGCGTGCTGCGCCCGCTCGATTTGATGCAGCCCTACCGCCTGGAGATGGGCACAGCCCTACCCACCGCGCAAGGCGGCAATTTGTACGCCTACTGGGGCCCGCAGATCAGCGACTACCTCAACAAGCGCCTGCGCGGTCAACAGCCCAAGGTGGTGGTGAATCTGGCCTCGCAGGAGTATTTCAAATCGGTGCAACTCAGTGCCCTCAAGGCGCGGGTGGTGGAATGCGTGTTCCAGGAGTTGCGCGATGGGCAGTACAAGATCATCAGCTTCTCGGCCAAGCGGGCGCGCGGCATGATGGCGCGCTTTGCCATCGAGCACCGCTTGACCACGCCCGAGCAGTTGCGCGACTTTGACGCCGACGGCTACGTCTGGTGCGCCGCCGAGTCCACACCCGATCGCCTGGTGTTTCGCCGGGATACCCCAGGAGCGAGCGCATGAACCAGGCCCCCGAACACTCTCCGCTGGGCAAGGCCTCGGCCTACATCGACCAGTACGACGCGTCTTTGTTGTTCCCGATTCCCCGTGCGCCCAAACGCGCCGAGATCGGGCTCGAGGGCGCCACGCCCTTTTTCGGGGCCGACCTGTGGACGGCCTTTGAGCTGAGCTGGCTCAACCCCCGCGGCAAGCCGCAGGTGGCGATTGCCCACTTCACCGTGCCCTGCGAGACGCCGAACATTGTGGAGAGCAAGTCTTTCAAGCTCTACCTCAACAGCTTCAACAACACCCGTTTTGCCGACGCCGCCGAGGTGCAAGCGCGATTGCGCGCCGATCTGTCCGAAGCCCTGTGGCGCGGCGCGGCAACGCCCGGAACCGTGGGCTTGCGGCTGCTGGGCGCCGAGCTGTTTGACCGCGAGCCGGTGTACGAGCTCGACGGCCTGAACCTCGACCGCTTGGACGTGGAGTGCAGCCGCTACACGCCTGCGCCCGACCTTCTGCACACCTTGCCAGCCGCAGAAAACGAAGGCCCGGTCTCAGAGGTGCTGGTGAGCAATCTGCTCAAGAGCAACTGCCTGGTGACCGGCCAGCCCGACTGGGGTAGCGTGCAAATCAGCTACACCGGTGCGCAGATCGCCCAAGAGGGTTTGTTGCAGTACATCGTGAGTTTTCGCAACCACAACGAGTTTCATGAGCAGTGCGTGGAGCGCATGTTCATGGACATCTGGACGCGCTGCAAACCGCTCAAGCTCACGGTTTATGCCCGCTACACCCGCCGGGGCGGCCTGGACATCAACCCCTTTCGCACCAGCCACCCGCAGGCCATGCCGGCCAACACCCGCAACGCACGCCAGTAGGCGGTATTTCGACTGAAAGGCAGCGCCATGAAAGCAACACTCGCCACCATCGACATCAGCTGCCTCTTTGACCCGCAAGCCAGCGCGCAGGCCCAGGCCGAATGCGCGCAGGCCTTGCACCACGCCTTGCGCGACACCGGTTTTGCCGTACTGCGCGGCAGCGGTGTACCTGCCCAAACGCTGGAGCGCATGCGCCAGGCGGTGAAGGCCGTGTTTGACGCGCCGCGCAGTCAGTACAGCGACTATCGGGTGCAAAAAACCAATTACCGGGGCTACGTGCCGCTGGGCTATTTCACGCCCAACAAAGGCGGTGCCCGCGCCGACCAGTACGAGGCCTGGAAGCTGCACGGCGAATTCAGCGCCGCTGACCCGGTATGTGCGCAGTCTGCGCTCTACGGCCCCAACCGCTGGCCGCCGGTGGACTTTGACGTGCGCGGCGCCGTGCTGGACTACTGGGCTGAGATGACGCGGGTGAACAACGCGGTGCTGCTGGCGCTGTGCCAGGCCTTGGGGCTGGACAGTGGCGTGGTGCTGGGCATGCTGGACAAGCCGCTGAGCAATATGACGCTCTTGAACTACCCGCCGGGCACACCGCACGACGACAGCTGGGGCATACACCCGCACAAGGACTTCAACTTTTTGACGCTGCTGGCCTACGACCCCGTGGGGGGCTTAGAAGTGCGCACCGCCGACGGCCAGTGGATCGAAGCGGTCTGCGAGGCGCAGGACTATGTGCTCAATGTGGGCGACATGCTGGAGCTGCTCACGGGCGGCCACCTGGTTTCGACCCCGCACCGCGTGACCAACCGCAGTGCGCGCCAGCGCCAGTCGTTTCCGTATTTTTCGGTGCCCCGGCACGATGTGGTGGTGGCGCCCATGCTGGCGCCGGTGCCGGGTTTTGAGCGCGCTGCCCTGCAGTCTGGCGCGGCCAGCCACGATATTTGGTATTCCAATTGGCCCGACGTGGCGCTGTCAGACAGCGCCATCGATCTGGGCAATTACACGGATTAGCCCAATTCGGTAAAGGACTTGAGCGGTGCCAGGGCAGGGAAGTCGCCCGCGCGCTTGGTCTTCATGGCCGTCACGGCTTCTGCCACATGGCGGTTGCTCCAAATGGCCGCTTGCAGCCAACCCATTTGCGTGAGCGATTCGTCCACCGTATGGTCACGCGCGTAATGCACGGCCTGCTTGGTGCCCCAGATGGCGATCGGTGGCTTGCTGGCGATTTCTTTTGCGCATTGCATGGCAGCGGCCAATGCTTCCTCCGCCGTGGGCAGCACGGCGTTGACCAGCCCATAGGAGGCCGCATGCTCGGCACTCAAGCGCCGACCGGTGTAGGCCAACTCTTTGACCACGGCCATGGGAATCAGCTTGGGCAGGCGTTGCAGCGTGCCGACATCGGCGACCATGCCGATGTTGATCTCCTGGATGCAGAAGAAGGCCTCGGCCGAGGCGTAGCGAATGCAGCAGGCCGTGACCATGTCCACCGCGCCGCCAATGCAGCCGCCCTGGATCGCGGCGATCACGGGAATACGCATTTTTTCGAGCTTGGTGAAGGTGGACTGCATGTCGGTCAGCGAGTCGAACATGGCCGCGCGCCCTTCGGGGCTTTGGTCGTTCATTTGAATCGCGCCCGCAAACGTGTCCAGCGCCATGCCGGCGCTGAAATGCTTGCCTGTGCTGCTGATCACCAGGACGCGTGCGGTGTTGCCCTGGTGCAGGTCGGTCAATACGGTGTCGAGCTCGCGCCAGAACACCGGGCCCATGGTGTTGAGCGCCTCGGGCTGCTTGAGCACCAGGTGCGCAATATGGTTGTCAATCGTCAGGGAAAAGCAGTGCATTGCTGTCATGGGCTTGGGTCTCCAAAGGGGATGGAAGTAGCTTAGCGTCTTGCGCCGAGATCAGCGAGCCGACCCTGACACCCAAGAGACGCAGGCGCTTGGCCAGTGGCGCGCGCTTGAGGCATTGGCCGGCTGCGGCGCGTATGCCCTCTGCGGAGTCAATGTGGTGGGGCAGGGTGTAGTCACGGGTGACGATGGAAAAGTCGTCAAAGCGCAGCTTGATGCCTATGGTCTTGCCCACATAGCCCTGGCGCTGCAGGTCGTGCGCCACCTGCTCGCACAAGCGGGTGAACACGGCGCCCAACTCGGCCTTGTCGCGCACGGCGTGCAGGTCGCGCTCAAAGGTGGTCTCGCGGCTCATGCTCACTGGTTCGCTGCTGGTGACCACGGGGCGGTGGTCGCGGCCCCACGCAGCATGGTGCAACCAGGCGCCGGTTTTGTTGCCAAAGTTTGCCACCAGCCAATCGGCATCGCGTGCGGCCAGATCACCAATGGTGCGGATGCCGTGGCTTTGCAGTTTTTCGTCCGACTTGGGGCCAATGCCGTTGATCTTGCGGCAGGCCAGCGGCCAGATCAGGGGTTGCAAGTCGTCTTCCAGGACGACCGAGATCCCATTGGGTTTGTTGAACTCGCTGGCCATTTTGGCCAGCAGCTTGTTGGGTGCGACGCCCACCGAGCAGGTGAGCCCGGTGTCGTCAAAGATGGCTTTTTGAATCAGGCGGGCCAGCACCCGTCCGCCTTCGCGCTGGCCGCCGGGCACCTCGGTGAAGTCGATGTAGACCTCGTCCACGCCCCGGTTTTCCATCACGGGCGCGATGTCGAGGATGATCGATTTGAAGCGCTGCGAATAGTGGCGGTACTGCGCAAAGTCCACTGGCAGCAGAATCGCTTGCGGGCAGAGTTTGGCGGCCTTCATCAGCCCCATGGCCGAGCCCACACCAAACTGGCGTGCCGCATAGGTAGCGGTGGTGATCACCCCCCGCCCGGTATAGCCCGCGAGCCGGGGAAAGAAGTCCAAGGGAATGGCCGCCAGGTCGTCCTGGGTCCAGGTCTGGTCCGGGTAGGCCAGGGCAAGGCGGCCCAGCAAATCGTCCTCGCGGCGGCGGCCACCCCCGATCACGACCGGCAGGCCCTTGAGCTGCGGGTAGCGCAGCAGCTCCACCGACGCGTAAAACGCATCCATGTCCAGATGCGCGATGCGGCGAATGGGCTCCTCTTGCAAGCGGGCTGCTCCGCGTGGGGCTTAGACCGGGAAGGTACCCGGCAGCAAAATGCTTTTGTCCACCGTCTGAATGTCGGTGCGGCCGCAAAAGGCCATGGTGATGTCGAGCTCTTTGTGGATGATCTCCAGCGCCTTGGTCACACCGGCTTCGCCCATGGCGCCCAGGCCGTAGACCATGGCGCGGCCGATCAAGGTGCCACGCGCGCCCAGGGCCCAGGCCTTGAGTACGTCCTGCCCCGAGCGAATGCCGCCGTCCATCCACACCTCAATCTGCGAGCCCACTGCCTCCACGATGGCGGGCAGGGCCTCGATGCTCGACTGCGCGCCATCGAGTTGGCGTCCGCCGTGGTTGCTCACCACAATCGCGTCGGCGCCGCTTTGCACCGCTAGTTTGGCGTCTTCGACGTCCTGAATGCCTTTGAGGATGAGCTTGCCGCCCCATTGCTCTTTGACCCAGGCCACGTCGGCCCAGGACAGGCGCGGGTCAAACTGCTCGTTGGTCCAGGAGGACAGCGAGCGCATATTGCTCACGCCTTTGACATGCCCCACCAGATTGCCAAAGGTGTGGCGGCGCGTGCCGGCCATGCCCAAGCACCAGCGCGGTTTGGTCATGAGGTTGATGATGTTGGCAATCGTGGGGCTGGGCGGCGCGGTCAGACCATTCTTGAGGTCTTTGTGGCGCTGGCCGATCACCTGCAAGTCCAGGGTCAGCACCAGCGCGCTGCAGCCTGCTTTGCGGGTGCGCTCAATCATGTCCACCATGGCCTGGCGGTCGCGCATCATGTAGAGCTGAAACCAGAAAGGGGCAGTGGTGTTGGCCGCCACGTCTTCGATCGAGCAAATGCTCATGGTCGAGAGGATGAAAGGAATACCAAATTTCTCGGCCGCCTTGGCGGCCTTGATCTCGCCGTCGGCATGTTGCATACCGGTCAGCCCCACGGGCGCAATGGCCACGGGCATCTTGACTGGGGTGCCCGCCATGGTGGTGGCGGTGCTGCGGTTTTCCATGTTCACTGCCACGCGCTGGCGCAGCTTGATCTTCTGGAAGTCGCGCTCATTGGCGCGGTAGGTGCCCTCGGTCCAGCTGCCCGAGTCGGCGTAGTCGTAAAACATGCGGGGCACGCGTTTTTCGGCCAAAACGCGCAGGTCTTCGATATTGGTAATCACGGGCATGGTGCGGTCTCGCTGAGAAATAAGAGTGGGCTGATCCTAGCGGCCGCGCCCCAGACCGCGCGTGAAACCCGCAGGATGCCGCTTGAAAATTCTTGGGCCGTCTTAGCTGCAGCTGACGCTGCCGCAACCCGACACGGTGACGTTGCGAATCGCCGCGGGGTCGGCCAGGGTTTCGGTGGCGCTGTCAAAGCCCACCGACTGCAAGTGCTGCGCCAAACCCGCGTCCATGCTTTGCGCGTGCTGGCCAAACCACTCACCCAGGGCTTCGCCCATGCGGTTGATGATGTCCGTCTCGCCGAGCTGGTAATGCTTGACCACGGCTTGCATGGTTTCCAGCACCATGGCGTGCTGGTCGCTGTGGCAGTTGCTCTCGGTGAAGCCGGTGGCCAGCATCCAGCGATCTTCCTGTGCGAAATGCGCCACGGTATGGGCGACAAAGGCCTCGTACAAGGGCAGTTGCTCAGCCGGTGGGGTGGCCAGAAGCACTGCGAGTTGGTCGGCAAACTCCTGGTGCGTGTGGTCCATGCGCGCATCGCCGGTCAAGAGCTTTTCGGACCACTCAAAGCCCATGGCGGACTGGACTGCGGTTTCAGCGTGGGCGGAGGAAGTGTTCATGGCTGTCAGGCGTTGGATGGTCAGTACAGAGCCAAGTGTAAGCAAATGCGCATGGGCGCTTTGACAAAGAAAAAGCCGCCCTGTTTTTCAACAGTGCGGCTTTGTCAGTGGTGCCCGGGGCCGGACTCGAACCGGCACGCCTTGCGGCGGGGGATTTTGAGTCCCCTGAGTCTACCAATTTCACCACCCGGGCAGTAATCGGTGGACTCGCATTATGACACAAGGTGAGGGCGCTTCCCTCATGTGCGGTCGAGCCGGTAAAAAGACCTTAATGCGCTTTAGGGGTTTGCGCGACGGTGCCAGGGGCGGTCAGCTTCTCTGCTTGGGACACATGCTGTTGGGCATGCGCGGTGTGGTCGGAGGCGATTTGCGCTTGCTGGGTTGCCGCTTTGGTATCGCCCGCGCCATGGGACTTGGCAGCGGCCAGATGGCTCGCAGCGGCTTGCTGCAGGTGCTCACCCGCCTGTTGGTGGTGTTGCTGCAGGGTTTGATGGGCAGCAGGTGCGGGGGATTTGGTGGTTGTCAATGTCATGGTGTGCTTTCTGAGTTGATAAAGGCTTGCAGCGGGGGCGTTTCCACCGTCTGCCTAGGCATCTTGTGTCTTTCGGCGTTCGGGGTCTGTACGGCGCGCCACCATGCCTGGAAGTGCCGCACCCGCTGCCGTTCCATGCCGGGCCGGGCGGTAAACTGCGCAGGAGTCTTGTGTTTCCCCCGTGCCCTTCATGCAAAAAATCATCGCGCAAATCGCGCAAGAAATCCGTGTCCATCCCCACCAAGTCGAGTCTGCGGTTGCGCTGCTGGACAGCGGGGCGACCGTGCCCTTTATCGCCCGCTACCGCAAAGAGGTGACAGGGGGTTTGGACGACATTCAACTGCGCGAGTTGGAAGCCCGTCTTTCGTACCTGCGGGAACTGCAAGACCGCCGCTTGGTGGTGGCCAAAGCCATCGATGAGCAAGGCAAGTTAACGCCCGCGCTGCAAGCGGCCATTGATGCCGCGGCCACCAAACAGGAGCTTGAAGACATTTACCTGCCGTTCAAACTCAAGCGCCGCACCAAAGGGCAGCTGGCCCGCGAAGCCGGCTTGGAGCCATTGGCATCCGCCTTGTTTGCGAACCCAGGTCTGGATCCGGCCCAAGAGGCCTTGGCCTATGTGATCCCATTGCGTTCCGTGGCTGAAGGCGAGGACAAACCTGCCGATTTTTCAACGGTGCAGGCGGTGCTCGACGGCGTGCGCGACCTGCTGAGCGAGCGCTGGGCGGAAGACCCTGCGGTGGTCCAAGACCTGCGCGCCTGGTTGTGGAACGAGGGCCTGCTGCAAAGCAAGCGTGTGGAGGGCAAAGACGAAAACCATCCCGATGTGGCCAAGTTCCGCGACTACTTTGCCTACGACGAGCCCATCGGTCGCGTGCCCTCGCACCGCGCGCTGGCCGTGTTTCGGGGGCGCGCGCTCGACATCCTGGATGCCAAGCTGGTGCTGCCCGATGCCGCGCTGGCGTTGGTAGCGGTGGAGGCGTCTGCCGCCAAACCCAAGGGCCCGGTCGTCTCCCTGGCCGAGGCGCGCATCGCGCTGCGGCTGGGTTGGAGCCACCAGGGGCGTGCCGCCGACGACCTGATTCGCAAATGCGTGGCCTGGGCCTGGCGCGTGAAGCTGAGTCTTTCTTTGGAGCGCGATTTGTTTGCGCGCCTGCGCGAAGATGCCGAAGGCGTGGCCATCAAGGTCTTTGCCGACAACGTGCGGGATTTGCTTCTGGCCGCACCGGCGGGGCCGCGCGTGGTGATGGGCTTGGACCCTGGCATCCGCACTGGGGTGAAAGTGGCTGTGGTAGACGCGACCGGCAAGTTGGTCGATACCGCCACCGTCTTTCCGCATGAACCGCGCAAGGACTGGGACGGCGCTTTGCACACCCTGGGCGCGCTGTGCGTGCGCCACGGCGTCAACCTGATTGCCATTGGCAACGGAACGGCCAGCCGCGAGACCGACAAGCTGGCGGCGGACCTGATCAAGCAGCTGGCCAAAACAGGCGCTCAGGCGGTGGACAAGGTGGTGGTGAGCGAGGCGGGTGCCTCGGTCTACAGTGCCAGTGAATATGCCAGCCAGGAAATGCCCGATGTGGACGTGAGCCTGCGCGGCGCGGCCAGCATTGCGCGGCGTCTGCAAGACCCGTTGGCGGAGTTGGTCAAGATCGACCCGAAGTCGATTGGCGTGGGCCAGTACCAACACGACGTCAACCAGAGCGAGTTGGCGCGGACCTTGTCCACCGTGGTGGAAGATTGTGTGAACGCCGTGGGCGTGGATTTGAATACGGCCAGTGTGCCCTTGCTGTCGCGCGTCTCAGGGCTGTCGGGCACGGTGGCCAAGGCGGTGGTGCGCTGGCGCGAAACCCATGGCGCTTTTGCCAACCGCCAGCAGCTATTGCAAGTGGCAGGTTTGGGTGCCAAGACCTTTGAGCAAAGCGCCGGGTTCTTGCGCATACGCGGGGGCGACAACCCGCTGGACATGACCGGCGTGCATCCCGAGACCTATCCCGTGGTGGAGCAAATCATTGCCACAGCGGGCAAGCCCGTGGCCGAACTGATGGGGCGCGCCGACATGTTGCGCACCCTGCGCCCCGCGCTGTTTGCCAACGACCAAGTGGGTGTCATCACGGTGCAAGACATTTTGAGCGAGCTGGAAAAACCCGGGCGCGACCCGCGGCCCGATTTCAAGGTCGCACGCTTGCAAGACGGTGTGAACGACATCAAAGACCTGGTGGAAGGCATGATTTTGGAAGGCACGGTGAGCAATGTGGCCGCCTTTGGCGCCTTTATTGACCTGGGTGTGCACCAGGACGGTCTGGTGCATGTGAGCCAGTTGTCGCACAAGTTTGTGAGCGATGCCCGCGAGGTGGTCAAGACAGGCGACATTGTCAAAGTGCAGGTGGTCGAGGTTGATGTGGCGCGCAAGCGCATTGGCCTGACCATGAAGCTGGGCGAGGCCCCGCGCCGCGCCGACGACCGGGGCGGCGCACGCGGCAACCGTTTTGAGGGCGCCGACCGCAACCAACGCCTGCCGCAACGCACCGCGGAGCCGCAGGCGCCCAGCGCCATGGCGTCTGCCTTTTCCAAGCTCCAGGGCTTGCGCAAATAGGGCGGGGCACAGGTATGCAAGCCCTTCACATCTATGCTGGCCCGCAGGCGCGCGCGCACCTAGCGTCCCACGGCCTGTTGCCGCAGCACGTGGGGGTCATCCCCGCAGCAGCCGGTGGCCCCAAGGGTTTGATCCTCGGTCCCTTGGACAGGTTTTTGTTTGGGCAGTGGCTGCCCCAGAGCAGCCAGCCGGTGGATTTGGTGGGTGCGTCCATCGGCGCCTGGCGCATGGCGACCGCCTGCCTGGACGCGCCGGTCGCCGCTTTTGAGCGGCTCGAGCACGACTACATCCACCAGCATTACGAGTTGCCCGAGGGGCAAAAACGCGTCCCAGCAAAGCAGGTGAGTGCACAGTTTGGTGACAATTTGCAGCTGTTTTACGGTGGCCGCATCCAAGAGGTGTTGGGCCACCCGCGCTACCGCCTGCACATCATGACCTCGCACGGAAAAAAGCTGCTGGCGCGCGAGCACCCGTGGCGAACGCCGCTGGGCTATGCCGCCGCTTTTTTGAGCAATGCGGTGCAGCGACGCGCCATGGGAATGTGGCTGGACCGTGTGGTGTTTTCGGCGCAAGACGCTGCTTTGCCCTTTGGCGATCAGGACTATCCGACCCTGCAATATGCGTTGACGCAAGACAACTTCATGGGCGCGCTGCAAGCCAGTTGCTCCATCCCCTTCTTGCTAGAGGCGGTGCACGACATCGCGGGCGCACCGCCAGGGGCGTATTGGGACGGTGGCATTACCGACTACCACTTGCACTTGGACTACCCCGCTGCCGCGCGGTCCCAGGCGCCCATCGTGCTGTACCCGCATTTCCAGCGGGCCGTGGTGCCCGGTTGGTTGGACAAAGCACTCAAACACAGGCACGGCGCGACCTCAAAGCTGTCGAATATGGTGTTGTTAGCCCCCAACCCGGCGTGGCTGCAAACCCTGCCCAACGGCAAATTGCCGGACCGCACCGACTTCACGCGCTATGGCAATGACTTGTCCAGCCGCGTAGCCGCCTGGCAGGGCGCGACGGGCGCTGCGCAGCAATTGGCCGATGAATTTGCCGCTTGGCTGGAGCGGCCCGATATGTCGCAGGTCCTGGCGCTCTAGAGCGCTTGCGGCGCCAGAAAAAACGCCACGGTGCGCAGGCCCGCTACCGTGAGCAGCAGAGAGCCGAACAAGTGCAGGGCAGCCGTGCTCAAGGCCAGCAGGTATTTTTGCGTGCCCAGCATGGCCACGACTTCTGCTGAAAAGCTCGAAAACGTCGTGAGTGCGCCCAGGAAACCGGTGATCAGCAACAGGCGCCACGTGGGATCTAACTCCGGCATGGCCTGGAACACACCCACCGCCAGGCCCACCAGATAGCCGCCGATCCAGTTGGCCGCCAAGGTCCCCAAAGGCATGCTCGCGCCAGGCACTACCATGGGGTTGAGCCACAGGCCTAGCTGCCAGCGGGCAAGTGCGCCCAGGCAGGCACCGAAACAAATGGCGAAGACGGACATCATGGCTTGGCCTTGGTGGTGTTGGCTGCGTCAAAAGGCTGGCCGTTGACCGTGAGGCCGCCTTGCGACAGCTGCTCTGCGGCTTTGGCTTTGAATCCTTTGACCCGTTTCAGAAAATCCGCCCAGTCTTTGAACGGACCCTGCTCACGCGCTTTCAAAATGCGCGCGGTGCTCGCAGGCCCCAGGCCTTTGACACTGTCGAGTTCCGCCTCGTCGGCGTCATTGGCCTCGACCGCGGCCAGGCTCAGGCCGGTGACGGCCGAGAGAAGCAGCGCCATTCCAAACTTGCGCACAGCGGTCATTGAAGGCATCACAACGCTCCATTCAACAGGGTGTTTCAGGGCTGCGCAGCCATCCACTGCACATACTGGCCCACGCCGGTGGCGACATCGGCAAAAGCGTGGTCGCAACCGCTGGCGCGCAGTGCCGTGAGGTCCGCCTGCGTGTAGCACTGGTATTTGCCACGCAGCGCGTCAGGGAAGGCGATGTATTCCACCAGGCCCATGGCCGCCAGGGTGTCCAAAGACAAGGGCGCGTGTCCGTCCGCTGCGCGCAAGGTGTTGACCACGGCGCTGGCGACATCATTGAACGCTTGCGCGCGGCCGGTTCCAAGGTTGAAGATGCCGCTTGTCTCAGGGTGGTCGTAGTACCAAAGGTTGACATCGACCACGTCCTTGACGAACACAAAGTCGCGCATTTGCGCACCGGCTGCGTAGCCGCCGTATTCGCCAAAAAGCTTGACGCGGCCTTCGGCTTTGAACTGGTGGAACTGGTGGAAGGCCACGCTGGCCATGCGGCCTTTGTGCTGCTCGTGCGGGCCGTACACGTTGAAGTAACGAAAGCCCACGACTTGCGTTTTTGCGTTTTGCAACTGCGGGCCCAACTCGCGGCGCATCACCTGGTCAAACAGCAGTTTGGAGTAGCCATAGACGTTGAGCGGCGCTTCAAAGGCGGGGTCTTCTTTGAAGGTGCTGGAGCCGCCATAGGTGGCGGCCGACGATGCATAGAGCAAGCGGGTTCCTTGCGTCTGCGCGGCCACGAAGAGTTGCTTCGAGGTCTCGAAGTTGTTCTGCATCATGTACTTGCCGTTTTGCTCCATGGTGTCGCTGCAAGCGCCTTCATGAAACACCGCCTCTACATGGCCGTATTGGCGGGCCGCAAAGGCTTTGTAAAAGGTATCGGCGTCCACGTAGTCGGCGATTTTCAAATCCACCAGGTTGCGGAACTTGTCGCCCTGGGTGAGTTCGTCCACGGCAATGATGTCCTCGATGCCGCGGGCATTGAGCCCGGCAATGATGCGGCTGCCAATAAAGCCGGCGGCGCCGGTGACCACGATGCGCGTCATGCAAACAACTCCTGGTAAGACACCGTGGCGGTGCCAAATTTTCCGACCACGATGCCACCGGCCCGGTTGGCCCAGGGCAGGGCCTGGCGCAGGCTTAAACCCGCGCCCAAGAGCGAGGCCATGGTGGCAATCACCGTGTCGCCTGCGCCCGTCACATCAAACACCTCGCGCGCCTGGGCGCTCACATGCAACTCGCCCGCTGCGTCAAACAAGGTCATGCCTTCTTCGCTGCGGGTGACCAACACGGCGTCCAATTGCAGGCGCTCGCGCAGGGCATGGGCTTTGGTGCGCAGTTCTTCTTCGCTGCTCCAGGGGCCGACCACTTCCTGCATTTCCGAGCGGTTGGGGGTGATGACGGTCGCGTTGGCATAGCGTGCGTAGTCGCTGCCCTTGGGGTCGATCAAGATCGGCTTGCCCGCCGCACGGGCTTTGGCAATCATGTCGCCAACTTGCGCCAGGCTGCCTTTGCCGTAGTCCGAAAAAATGACTGCGTCCTGGCTCTGGAGCAGGGCCGAAAAGCGCGCCGTTTGGTCGGCCAGTACCCGGTTTTTGGGGGTGTTTTCGAAGTCCAGGCGCAGCAACTGTTGCTGGCGTCCAATCACACGCAGCTTGACGGTGGTCTTGAGTTCAGCGTCGCGCCCGAAGTGGGTTTGAATGCCGGTTTTTGCCAGCAGTGCTTCGAGGTGCTGGCTGGCTTCATCGTCGCCCACCACGGCCAGCAATGCGGCTTGCGCGCCCAGTGCGGCAATATTGCCCGCCACGTTGGCGGCACCGCCACCACGTTCTTCCTCGCGCGTCACGCGCACCACAGGAACGGGGGCTTCGGGAGAGATGCGGTCGACGGCACCGTACCAGTAGCGGTCCAGCATCACGTCGCCGACAACCAAAACGCGGGAGGCGGCAAGCGCTTGGGGGGTGATGAGGGCAGGGGTGGGGTGGGTCATCGTGTTCATCAAATCAGGGGTGGGCATCACAACTCTTCCACGCGGCGCGGGGGGTAGCTGTCCCAGGCCTGGCAGCCCGGGCAGTGCCAAAAGTGCTGCTGGGCTTCAAAGCCGCAGGCGGCGCAGCGGTAGCGTTTGAGCGGTTTGACCGCGTGGTCGAGTGCGCGCTGCACTTGGGGATGGAATTGTTCATGCTCGAGTTTTTCACCGGCGATCCATTGGGCGGCTGCCACCAGGGAGGGTTGTTTCTCGAGGTGGTGCACATACCAGTCGCGCGCCGTGGCTTCGGAGCTGGCACGCCCGCGCTCCAACGCCACGATCGCATCCAGCACATCCAGCGAGGGGCTGTGGGCATAAGCCGCCTTCAGGGGCACAAGCGCGGCATCGGGCGTGCCACAGGCCTGGGCATAGACACGAAGCGCTTGCGCCATCAAAGCGACTGCGGCGGGCGCGGCGTCCATGGCCTCTATCAGGGTGCCCAAGGCCCGTGGGCTTTCACCCTCCAGAAACTGCAACTGGGCCAAATCCAAGCGGGGCCGCGCCATGTGGGGCGCCAGCGTGATTGCCTGACTCAGTACCTGCTGGGCCTGAGCGCGGTCGCTGTTGGCGGCCAGACTGGCAGCCTGTTCGCACAGGTAATGGGCCCTGCGTCCGGCAAAACTGCCTTGGTCGGACAGCTCGAGTTTGTGAGCGACTTCCGCGGCTTGCAGCCAGTCGCGTGAGCGCTCGTAGTTGGCCAGCAGCGCCAGACGGGCTTCGGCTTCAAAACGCGTGCCTTCCAGTTGCAGCAAGGCCGCTTCGGCCCGGTCCAGCAGGCCGGCTTTCAGGTAGTCCAGGGCCAGGCCATGCTGTGCCCGGTGGCGGTCATCGGCGCTGATGTCGCCCCGCGAGAGCAAATGCTGGTGCACGCGCACGGCGCGCTGGTATTCGCCGCGGCGGCGAAACAGATTGCCCAGTGCGAAATGCAATTCCGAGGTGTCGGGGTCGTTCTGGACGGCCTCGATGAAGGCGTCGATGGCCTGGTCTTGCTGCTCGTTGAGCAAAAAATTCAGACCCCGGAAATAGGCTTTGGGTGCTTGCCGGTTTTCCAGGCGTAGCTGACGCACGTCCAGCCGCGAGGCCAGCCAGCCCAGCACAAAGGCCACGGGCAGGCCCATCAGGATCAGGGTCGGATCAAAGTCCATGGGGGATTGAGGCGTTCGAGCTATCCGCCACAGCGGCAGGCGGCAGACCGTGGCGGGCGCGCGACGCGGCGCGGCGCTGGCGCCACCAACGCGGCACCATGCCCAAGATGCCGAGCAAGAGGCCGGCGGCAAAGGTAATCAGCACCACCAACACCAAGGGCGCGGTCCATTGGTAGCCAAAAAAGAAACGCACGGTGACGTCGCTTTGGTTGTTCAGGGCAAAGGCGAACAGGGTGAAAAAAATGGCCGCCTTCAGCAGGTACTGGGCGAGCCAAACAAGAGTTTTCATGGCGTTCCTAGGGGGCGGACGGATTCTATCGGTCAGCGCACAGGTTAACGCAGGCTTTGCACGCCTTGCACGTCTTGCAATTGGGCAGTCTGGGCATCCACGGCTTCGCGCAAGGCTTTGCCGGGCTTGAAGTGCGGCACGCGCCGCTCAGGGATGGCCACGCTCTCGCCGCTGCGCGGATTGCGGCCCATGCGGGGCGGACGGTGGTTGACAGAAAAGCTGCCAAAACCCCGGATCTCAATGCGCTGGCCGCGCACCAGGGCGTC
>CANFLX010000013.1 GCA_947447985.1 Comamonadaceae bacterium | reverse complement strand
GGCGGGGCTGGTGGGGCCGACTTGGGCCATCACGCCGGAGTTGGAGCCGATGCGGTTGATGGTGCCGTCGTTCATGGCGGGCTGGCCCACCCAGATCATGCCTTGCTGCATGGCCAAGGTGATGAAGTACTGAAGGGTGGACAACTTGTCGCCGCTGGGCTGCGAGGAACAGGTAAATCCACCAGCGACCTTGTCTTTCCATGCGCTGGTGTACCACTTCTTGCTGCTGGCATCGGCAAATTTCTTGAACTGCCACGAAGCCATACCCATGTAAGTGGGCGAGCCCATGATGATGGCGTCCGCTGCGTCCAAGGCCGCCCACTCGGCGTCGGTGATGTTGCCATCGGCGTCGATAGTGACCAGTTGGGCATCAGCGCCTTCGGCCACAAACTGGGCAACGCGCTGGGTGTGGCCGTAGCCTGAATGGAAAATAACAACGGTTTTGGTCATGTGAAAAACTCCTAGAGACACAAAAAACACCCCGTGATAGGGTGGGTAAAAAATCAAAAATCAGTCGCAGCGCCTTTAAGCGCAGAGGTCAAACACCAGCACTTCGGCGTCTTTGCCGTCGGTCAGCGCCAGCTGGCTCTCACCCGACAACAGCGCCGCATCGCCAGTAGCCAGGGCCTGGCCATTGGCAGCAATCGAGCCGCGCAGCACCTGCACATAGGCTTTGCGTGCAGGGTCCAGCGCCAGTGTGGCGTGTTGGGCACCGTCGAACAGTCCGCTGTACAACTTAGCGTCAGCATGGATCAGCACCGAGCCTTGGGCTGCATCAGGCGACGCCACCAAGCGCAGCGCGCCCTGCTTTTCTGCGGCCGCAAAGGTTTTTTGCTCGTAGCTGGGGGGAATGCCGCGCACATTGGGCTCAATCCAGATTTGTAAAAAGTGCGTGGTGGCGTCGGGCGCGTGGTTGAACTCGCTGTGCTGCACGCCGCTGCCTGCGCTCATGCGCTGCACGTCGCCAGGCGGAATGCCTTTGACGTTGCCCATGCTGTCTTTGTGCGCCAGGTTGCCCGACATCACGTAGCTGATGATTTCCATGTCGCGGTGGCCGTGGGTGCCAAAGCCCATGCCGGGTGCAATGCGGTCTTCGTTTATGACGCGCAAATTGCCCCAGCCCATGTGGGCGGGGTCGTAGTACCCGGCAAAAGAAAAGCTGTGAAACGACTTGAGCCAGCCGTGGTCTGCGTAGCCGCGCTCGGAGGATTTGCGTAGTGTGATCATGGCCGCAATCGTAGGGCTGCAGGCCCTGCGCACGGGCGAAGCCAATTGATGGCATCATTCAAATATTTTCACCATTCGAGCGACCACCATGCAATCACCGCGCGATATTTTGACACCTGACACCCTGGCGATGCTGCAGACCATTGCCGCCACGGGCAGCTTTGCCGCCGCGGCCCGCGAGTTGAATCTGGTGCCCAGCACCCTAAGCTACCGGGTGCGGCAGATTGAAGAGTCGCTGGACGTGCTGCTCTACGACCGCAGCTCGCGCCGCGCCGTGCCCACCGAGGCAGGCGCCGAGCTGCTGCGCGAGGGTGCGCGCCTGCTGACCGAGATCGACGCCGTGGCCAACCGCGTCAAACGCGTGGCCACGGGCTGGGAGCCGCAGTTCACCGTGGCGGTGGACAGCATCATTGCCAAGTCCACGGTGATGGAGCTGTGCGAGGGCTTTTTTGCGCAAACGCCCCCCACCCGCTTGCGCCTGCGCGACGAAACCCTGTCGGGCACCCTAGAGGCACTCACCTCGGGCCAAGCCGACCTAGCGATTGGTGTGGGGCCCGAAGCAGCGGGCTACGCAGGCGTGCAAACGCGGGTGATTGGCACCGCGCCCTTTGTCTATGCCGTCGCTCCCCAGCACCCTTTGGCGCAGGCGCCCGAACCACTGAGCGACGCCACCCTGCAAAGCTGCCGCGCAGTGGCCGTGGCCGATTCGGTGCAACGCGGCGCGGGCCTGACATACGGCTTGCTGCAAGGCCAGGACGTGTTCACCGTGGCCAGCATGCAAGCCAAGCTCGAGGCCCAGTTGCGCGGCTTGGGCGGCGGCAACGTGCCCTTGGCCATGGCCGCGCCCTACCTCGCATCCGGGCGCTTGGTGGCCAAAAAAACCGAGCGTGCGCAGCGCCAGGCGACGGTGTATTACGCCTGGCGCGGCAGCAAAGGACGGGCGTTGCAATGGTGGCTCCAGCAGTTGGAAAGCGCCACCACCCGTGCCGCATTGCTGGACGCAAGGCGCCCCGCGTAAGCAGAACCAAAACGCAAAAGCCAGAGCGTGTACAGTGGCTGAAACACCCCGCATCACAGGAGCCAACAAATGAGCACAGAAATGAAAAGTATCGCCATCGTGGGTGCCGGACTGGCTGCCATCACCTGCGCACGCACCCTGGTGCAAGCCGGCCACAGCGTGACGATTTTTGAAAAAGCCCGGGGCGTGGGCGGACGCATGTCCACCCGCAACAGCCCTTTTGGCACCTTTGACCACGGGGCGCAGTACTTCACCGTGCGCGACTCTCGCTTTGTCGAGGCCTTGCAAACCACCCCCAAAACCTGCCGCCCCTGGAGCGCCAACATGGTGCAGGTGCTCGACGAGCGCGGCCGCGTGGCCGCCGCTGGCCTGCCCGCCCGCGAGCCGCATTGGGTGGCCAAGCCCGGCATGAACGCACTGGCAAAGACCTGGGCCGCACCAATCGCCGACTCCATCCTGTTCGAGACCCGCGTGACCCACGTGGAGACCGACGCCATGGACAAAAACCTCTGGCAATTGCGCACCGTGGGCGCCGACGACAGCAACCACGTGTACGCAGGCTTTGACGCGGTGCTGCTGGCCGTGCCCAGCACGCAGGCGATGGACCTCTTGGCCACCGTGCCCAAATCACGCCGCCCCAGCGCAGCCACCATGACCAAGCTCGGCAAGGTCACCGTCGACCCTTGTTGGACGCTGATGCTGGCCTTTCCGCAAGCGGTGCAACCCGGACTCACCACCCTCGGGCCGCAGTGGAATGCCGCGCGCAGCACGCACCACCGCATCGCCTGGCTGACCCGCGAATCGAGCAAACCCGGGCGCGGCACGATTGAGCGCTGGACGGTGCAGGCCAGCGCGGCCTGGTCGCAAGAGCATTTGAATGACAGCAAAGACCGCGTCGAAGGCAAGCTGATCAAAGCGTTTTCAGAGGTGACTGGCATCCGCGCCGTGCCCAGCCATGTGGAATCGCACCGCTGGCTGTATGCCAAAACTGGCACACCCCTGGGCCAAAGCCACATCTGGAACGCCAAAATGGGCCTGGGCCTGTGCGGCGACTGGTGCCTGGGCCACCGGGTGGAAAACGCTTTTGTGTCCGGCCTGGAGCTGGCACTGGCCGTCGCTTAAAGGCCTTCACCAACGTCGATGCGCGCAAGGGGCAGGTGAGTGAACGGCTATGTAGGGCGCTTTGCGCCCTCGCCCACTGGGCCTTTGCATGCAGGCTCTCTGGTCGCGGCCCTGGCCAGTTGGCTGGACGCCCGCGCCCACAGCGGCCAGTGGCTGCTGCGCATTGAAGACGTAGACACGCCCCGCACCGTGGCAGGTGCTGACCAGCACATCCTCCAACAGCTCGCCGCCTGCGGCCTGCACCCCGACGCCCCACCCACTTGGCAAAGTTCGCGCACCGCGCATTACGAAGCCGCACTACAGCAGGTGCAAGCCGCAGGCCTGGCCTACCCCTGCACCTGCTCGCGCAAAGACATTGAGATGGCGCTTGCGCTGCAAGGCCACACCCGCACACGCCACGCAGAGCTGGTCTACCCCGGCAGCTGCCGTGCGCAGGTGCAGCACCCCATGGCGCGCGCCAACGCATGGCGGCTTCGCACCGAAAAGCCACCCGCCGCGCACCTGCGTTGGCAGGACAGACGGCTGGGGGCGCAAGAGCAAAGCGTGAGCCAATCGGTCGGCGACTTTGTGCTGCGCCGGGCTGACGGCTGCTGGACCTACCAACTCGCAGTGGTGGTGGACGACGCCGCGCAGGGCATCAGCCACGTCGTGCGCGGCCAGGACTTGGCCGACAACACCGCACGCCAAATCTGGCTGCAACAGTGCCTGGGCCTGCCCACGCCGCACTACCTGCACACGCCCTTGGTGCTGGGGGCTGACGGGCACAAACTTTCCAAGCAAAACGGAGCCCAGGCGCTGGACTTGTCCGAGCCCTTGCAGGCCTTGAATGCGGCCGCCGCCGCGCTGGGCTGGCCAGCACAAACAGGCACCACGGGCGAAGCCTTGGCCGCTTGGACAGCCATGGCGGCGCAGGCAGGTTCACCCGTGGCCTTGCCACTTGCACCCAGCACCTAAAATTGCGCCTTCGCCGCACCGGCGCACAGCCCAGGGCTTACAGAGCCCCCTCTCCCTTTATGACGTCTGACACCTCCCTCCCGCAGCCTGCCGAAAATGCAAGCGCGCCCCACGCCAAGCCAGGCGTCTTCATGCGCGAAATCAAAAGCTACGTCAAACGGGCGGGCCGCATGACCCCAGGCCAAAACAAAGCGGTGGACACCTTGGGGCCGCAGTACCTGCTGCCCTTTCAAAAAGGATTGCTGGAGTGGGACAAGGTCTTTGGTGAATCACAGACCGTGCACCCCGTGGTCTTGGAGATCGGCTTTGGCATGGGCGAAGCCACCGCACAGATTGCGCGCACCCTGCCCGTCACCCACTTTTTGTGCTGCGAAGTGCATGAGCCCGGTGTGGGCGCACTGCTCAAGCGCATGGGTGAACACGACATTCGCAACATCCGCATTTGCGCGCACGACGCGGTGGAGGTGATTGACCACATGCTGCCCTTGCAAAGCCTGGACGGCGTGCACATCTTTTTTCCCGACCCCTGGCACAAGACCAAACACAACAAGCGCCGCCTGATTCAGGCCCCGCTGATTGCCAAGCTGGCCCAGCGCCTGAAAGTGGGCGGCTACCTGCACTGCGCCACCGACTGGCAGCCCTATGCCGAACAAATCTTAGAGGTGCTGAGCGCCGAGCCTGCGCTGGCCAACCGCGCAGCCGCCACGCACCCGCAGCTCAATGGCTATGCGCCCAAGCCGCACTACCGGCCACTGACCAAGTTCGAGAGCCGTGGCATCCGCCTGGGCCATGGCGTGTGGGACGTGGTGTTTGAGCGCATCTAGCGCCCAAGGCTGCAGCCGGGCCGCATGAAATACCCGCACACCCCTGCGCTGCGTGATGGCGTGGGCCCCAGCAGCGTGGTGCTGCCCCAGGAACCCTGGGCCACGGTGCTTGATTTTTTGGTGTCCCGCTTTGCGGGCGTGGCGCGCAGCGAATGGGTGCAGCGCATGGAGTGCGGCACCGTCACATCCGATCTGGGCGACACACTGGGCACCGATGCACCCTATGTGGCGGGTCTGCGGGTCTACTACTTTCGCTCGCTGCCGCCAGAGCCCCGCATTCCCTTTGACGAAGTCGTGCTCTACCAGGACGAGCACCTGCTGGTCGTCGACAAGCCGCACTTTTTGCCGGTCATGCCCTCGGGCAAGTACTTGCAAGAAACCGTGCTGGTGCGCCTGAAAAACAAGCTAGGGCTCAATGACCTGGTGCCCATACACCGCATAGACCGCGACACGGCGGGGCTGGTCTTGTTTTCGGTGCAGCGCAGCAGCCGCGACGCTTACCACGCGCTGTTTCGCCAGCACCAAGTGGCCAAGACCTACCAGGCCATTGCGCGCTGGAACCCGACCCTGGCGTGGCCGAAGCGCCGCGAGAGCCGCATTGCCGAGAGCAGCCACTTCATGCAGCAGACCGAAGTCGATGGCCCACCCAACGCGCTGACGCGCATCACGCCGCTGGAGAATTTTGGAGGTCTGGCGCGCTACCAGTTGGAGCCTGTGACCGGCCAGCGCCACCAGCTGCGGGTGCACATGGCAGCGCTCGGTTTGCCCTTGGTGGGCGACGGCATTTATCCGGTGCTCACGCCCGAAGGCAGTGCGGACACGGCGCAACCCTTGCAGTTGCTCGCGCATTCCATCGCATTCACCGACCCGGTCAGCGGGCGTGCGCTGCGCTTTGAGAGCCAGCGCCAGTTGCGGCCACTGGCCGAACTGGCGCAAGCGCTATGCGGCTGATCAGGCCGTGATTTCTTTGGAGCTGATCTGGTACTTGAAGGTATCGGGCGCGTAAGGATCCAAACGGCCCGCCGCTGTTTCGGCCTGGGGGTACATCAAGAATCCGAGTGCCGCGCCGCTGGATTTCGGCAGCACCACATCGTGGGCATTGTTAAAGGCCATCCAGTTGCCTTCCCAGCCGCCGAACAGCACTTTGTTGACGGGCGCGACCACCGGGTTTTTCGGGTCTTTGATCCACTGCGCGGTTTCCTGGCGCATGACCTTGGCCACGTCGGCCGGGTCCATGGCCACCCAGCCGTAACCGGCCAAATACACCTCGGCGCGGCAGTGCTGCGCGCCTTGCAGCTTGGCAGGAATGCCGCCCAGCTCTTTGTAGCCAAAAGCACTGGGCGCAATGCGCAGACCGTACACATCGCGCGCGGGCAAGCCCACAGCGCGGCACAGGCCCACAAACAGACCATTCAAATCGGCGCACTTGCCACCCAGGTTGCCGGTTTCCAGCATGGCGGCAATGTCGCCCTCGCCGCAACCGCGCACCTTCGGTTCGCGGAAGGTGTTTTGCACAATCCAGTCAAACAGCTTTTGGGCTTTTTCGACGTCGGTGCGGGCACCTTCCACGGCTTTCTTGGCGGTGTCGCGCACGATGCCGTCCACGGGAATCAGGTGCGTGCCTTGCGTCCATTGCGCCAAGGCCTGAGCGCTCTCGGCGGGCACATTCTTTTTGGCCCAGTCTTGCGAGCGGTTTTGGGTTTGGATGCGGCTGGTCAGCTCGACAAAAGGCTTGGCCACGTCGGCCGCAAATTCTGCGTACAAAATGCGCGCGCCGTAGCGGCCATCGGCCACGATGGAGGCCGTGCCGTTGCTGGTGAAGCTGGAGTCCAGCGACTGCTGCCAGCCACTGTTCACGCTGGGCACAGGCAGCCAGACGCGGGTTGCGCCCTGGGGGGCCGCGATGTCAATGCGGGTGGTGACGTCAAAGGTGCGCCAGGTGCCGGCCTGGGGGGCGAACTGGCGTTCGGCATCGGCGGTTTGGGCCAGGGTGAGGCTGGGCACAGCGGCCACGGCAGAGGCCGCAGCGGCAGATTTCAGAAAACGGCGGCGCGCGCCGTCAGGCGCGTTAGAAAAAACGGTGGTCATACAGAGAACTCCGGATAGGTAAAAGGCACGTACAGCGCTTAAAAGAAGCCCTGAATAGCGCGAAACGCACGCAGCGTGCTGCGGACTGTGCGATTATCGCCGCCCGCTCGGGCGAGCCTGCCAAAGCCTTATATTCAAGGCGCAGTCGTGCCTCCTTCCCCCTTCCCCCTTCCCCACGCCCCCCCCTTCCCCTCCTGCGAGACAGTTCCCGTTTGACTTCCCAAGACACCGCACCCCACTTAGCCCGCCACGCGCTCAGCGCGTTTGAACAGGTGGTGGGCCGCAGCAGCGGCTTTCGCACGCGCCCCGGGCAACACGCCATGGCCGAATGTGTGGCCGACACCCTGTCACGCGCCGACTTAGGGGAATGCGCCGACCCGACCAAGGCGATTGCGGTCATTCAAGCGGGCACGGGCGTCGGCAAATCGGCGGCCTATGCCAGCACCGCGATTGCGATGGCACTGGAGCGCAAAACGCGGGTGTTGATTTCCACCGCCACCGTGGCGCTGCAAGAACAGCTGATGCAAAAGGACCTGCCCGCGCTGGCCGCGACCCTAGACCAGCCATTTGCCTATGCGCTGGCCAAGGGCCGGGGCCGCTATGTGTGCAAACTCAAACTCGAGCGCTTGGTGGGTGTGGGCGGCGTGGACGAAGACTTGTTTGAAGAAGAGACATCCACCCCGCTGCGTGGCGAGCAGCTGGAGGCGCAAGAGGAGCGCCGCATGCGCTTGTACGAGCACATGGCAAACACCTTGGCCACCGGCCGCTGGGACGGCGACCGCGACAGCCTGAACGACACGCCCGAGGGCAGCGACTGGGCCACCGTAGCGGCCGAGCGGCACAGTTGCACCGCCCGACACTGCCCGCGCTACCGCGAGTGCAGCTACTACCAGGCGCGCACCAAGCTGGCCGAGGCCAATGTGATCGTGGCCAACCACGACCTGGTGCTGGCGTCCCTGGGCATGAAAACCCTGCCTGAGCTGGACAACTGCCTGGTCATTTTTGACGAAGGCCACCACCTGCCCGCCGTGGCTCTGGACCAGTTCAGCAGCGCCATGGACCTGAGCAGCCTGCGCTGGCTCGACAAGCTGCCCAAGGTATTGACCGAGGTGAGCAACACGCTGCAACTCACGCTCACCGAGGACGTGGCCACGGTGACCAGCCAGCTCAAGGGCGCATTGCAGCAACTCGCGCGCATGGCGCTGGACCTGGTCCATGCCAACACCCTGGGCAAAGACGGCACGCTGCGTTTTGCCCATGGCGTATTGCCCGACGCATTGACCGAACCGGTGGGCCAAATCCACGCGCAGGCGACGGGCCTGTCCAAGGTGCTGGAAGTGCTGGGGGCAGAAGTGAAAGCGCTGGCCAAAGAGGACCCCACGCAGGCGCTGCAATGCGCGCAGCAGTACACCAAGCTGGGCGCAATTGCACCGCGTTTGTCCAGCGTGGTCGGCACGGCCAACCTGCTGCTCGAGCATGGCACGCAACCCCTGGCCAAATGGCTGCAATGCGAAAGTGAAAGTGGCTACCTCCACATCAGCGCCCATGCCTGCCCCATCGTGCCGGGAGACTTGCTGCGCCAGTTTTTGTGGAGCCAGGTGCGCGGCGCCATCATTACCTCGGCCTCGCTCACCAGCTGCGGCAGCTTTGACTATTTTCTGAACGAAGCCGGTCTGTCCAACAAACCGTATGTGACCGCCCTCGAGGTCTCCAGCCCCTTCGACTACACCGCCCAAGGCACGCTGACGGTGGTGCACACCCTGGCCGACCCGAAAAACGCCGACGCCTACACCGCCGAGATGGTGGAATACCTGATGAAGGACCTGGCCGAGGTGCAGCGTGGCGCCTTGGTGTTGTTCACCTCCCGCGCCCAAATGCGCAGCGCGGTGGATGCACTGCCCGGCGCACTGCGCGAAAGCGTGCTGGTGCAAGGCAGCCAGTCGCGCATGCGGTTGCTGGCCACCCACACGGCGCGGGTGGAGGCGGGTTTTCCGTCGGTGCTGTTCGGGCTGCAATCGTTTGGCGAAGGCCTGGACTTGCCCGGCGCATTGTGCGAGACCGTGTTCATTGCCAAGCTGCCCTTTGCGCCGCCCAGCGACCCGGTGGACGAAGCGCGCGCCGAGTGGCTCAAAAGCGTGGGGCGCGACCCTTTCAATGAGCTGGTGATTCCGGCCACTGGCATCAAACTGCTGCAATGGACCGGCCGCGCTATCCGCACCGAAGACGACCGCGCGCAGGTGATTTGCTACGACAAGCGCCTGAGCACCCAGGCCTATGGCCGGCGCATGCTCAGTGGACTGCCGCCCTATCGTCTCGAGCGCAGGGGCTGAACCAGCCTCTCAGACGGGCTGCGCCATCCACCAGCGCCGCACACGCCAACCCTGCCACCAGGCCCGCCAGGTGGGCACCGCTCGCCACCACCCAGCCGGGCGCGCCGATCAGCGGGGCCACCGCTTCGTCCAAACCCAGCGCTTGGAGCAGCCAGGGCTGCTCCAAAGCCACTTTCAGGCACAAGCCCAGCAGCACCAGCGCGCCGATCCGGCGGCGTGGCGCCTGGCTTTGGCGCAGCAATGCCCAGCAGCCAATCGCCACACCGGCATGCAGCACGCCTGAGAGCCCGCCGTAGTGCGGCAAGCCACTGAATGCGCTGAAGCCCAGTTGCACCAAGGGCCAGGCCAACAGCCAGGCCAGGGTGTGGCGAAGCTTCACATCAGCCGCATGGCCCCAGGCCATCAAGGCCGCGCAGCCTGCCAAGTTGAACACGAGGTGCAGACCGCTCCAATGCACCAGCGCTGCAGTCCACAAACGCCATGGCTGGATGCGCCACAGAACCGGCTGCGCGTCCAGCAAGCGCAGTGCGGGCGTGTCTCTGCACCCGAGCCACAGCATGCTGGCTGCCGCCGCCCAGACCAGCGCCAGCAGGGTCCACGACGACAGAAAGCGCAGTGGGCGCATGCGCAGGCTCAATGCGGCTTGCGGGTGCGCCACAGGGCGACGCAGGCCAGTATCAACGCGGCCAACCACAGGGCGCTGACGCTTCCGCCACCGCCCGAGGACCCCGCACTCGATGCCGACGAGGATGGCGGGGACGGAGGGTCGGGCGTTGGAGGGGGAGGTGGCGGGGGTGGCGGTGGGGCGACCGGCCCGTTGATGATCTGGTGGGTGGTGCCGATGGAGCCGCTGCTGTCGGTCAATTGCAGTTGCAGATCCACCACGCCGCCGGTGCCCGAGAACACAAGCGCGGCCGTGGGCGATGTGCTGCCATCGGGGAAGCTGGCATATTGTTGGCCACTCAGAAGGCTCCACTGGTAAAGCGCAATGGTGCGACCATAGACCGCCGTCGAACCCGCGCTGCTCAGCAGCACTGTGTTGCTGCTCTGCAGGGCGGAGGTGTCCACCGTCATGACTGCCGTGGGCCCCGGAATACCCCGCGCCGCAGCGGTGGCCGCAGCCGCGGCGTCCAACATCCCTGCGCCACAGGTGCTGGTTGTGCAATAACACTCATCTTGGGGCGTGGAGTCCGGAGCGCGGCATTGGGCGACTTGACCATCTGCCCCCGTCGTTGGAAACGGCCGTGCGGTGGCCTGCAAAGCCGCGCGGATATCGTCGGGAGTCAAACTGGGATTGATCGCCAGCATCAGACCCACGGTGCCACTGACCTGCGGCGCAGAAAAACTGGTGCCCACAGACATGTTGTAGCTGTCGGTGTAGATGCTGCCGGCGGGCGTGGTGTCAGGCGTAGTGGTGCCAGCGTTGCTCGTGGTCATGATGGGGTACAAACACGCGCCCGTGGTATTGACGCAATTGCCCGCGGGCGCAGAAATGGCCACTTCCGCTCCGACGTTTGAAAAACCCACTTTGGTACCGATGTGGCGCAAACCACCCACCGCCAGAGCGCCGCGGCAGTTGGCAGGGGCATCGGTGACCAAGCCCTCCTCGTTGCCCGCTGACACCACCACCGTCACACCCGCGGCTGTGAGTTCCTGAAGCACATCGAGGTAAGACTGTTGGCACGACGTGCTGCTGCCCAAACTGAGATTGAGCACCTTGGCAGGATGGTCGTTCGTCACTGACAGGTTGCCACCCACATCGCTGGTGAGACCGGCTGCCCAGCGCATGGCGGCAATGATGTCCGAATCGCTGCCACCGCAGGCACCCAGAACCCGCACCGGCAACACCATCACCGCTGCACCGCCCGTTCCTGCGATACCGATGCCGTTGTTGCTTGCTGCGCCCACAATGCCTGACACCTGCGTGCCGTGCCAACTGCTGTTTTCGGCGGGTATGCCAAAACCGCACTCCCTCGCCGTGGAATAGTCGCCGGGGTCGCTGGCGTCGGCGTCGCGACCGTTTCCATCATTGGACCGGTTGGTGCGCGACACAAAATCGTAGCCCTCGTACAGCTTGCCTGCGAGGTCCGGGTGGTCTTTGCGAACGCCCGTGTCCAGCACCGCCACCGTCACCGGAGGCAAGCCCGCGGCGCTGTCCCAGGCCGCCACGGCATTGATCGCCGACACCGCAGTGCTGTCCGGCGCACGCAAATACCACTGTCCAACAGTCGGTGTGATCACCGTTTGGTCCGGCCCGAAATACGGGTCATTGGGGGCGGAATGCGCGTAGCGCCTGTGGTCGACCGCAGCCCACTCCACATCGGGCATGGCCGTGAGTTGGCGGG
The DNA here is from genome assembly GCA_947447985.1 of Comamonadaceae bacterium. Lineage (GTDB taxonomy): Bacteria > Pseudomonadota > Gammaproteobacteria > Burkholderiales > Burkholderiaceae_C > Allorhodoferax. The sequence goes on along the minus strand of CANFLX010000013.1, from coordinate 51,918 downwards.
CCAACTCCGAGGAAGAAACCCCCGTGCCCCGAACCTGTTGCGTGTGCGGACCGAGAACGCGGCCATCAACCATGGGAATGCGCGTGCGGGCCGAAAGTACCGCTGCATGCCGCGGCGCCTGCTGCACGGGAAAACCGCTTCGACCGACCAAGGCCTTGCGCAAGGCACTGCCTGCGCGGTATTTGACGATCACGCTGGCATTGGACGGATCTTCCGCTTTGGGTTGTTGCAGGCGCACAGGCGCACGTTCGCTGCCCAGGTTCAGGCCGGTGGCGCTCCAGGTGGCACAGGCCAATACGGCCGCCATGGCACCGCGGACCAGGAGTTGCCAAGAGGCAAACTGCTTAAATCGTGAGAATTTCGGCATGGAGATGGTGAATCAGCGGTAATCGTTGCATTTGCGCATTCGTTCAATATAAGCGATACGGGCACGCGGGCTCAAGATTTCCGCTGCGTGACAATCCAGCCATTCCATTCAAGAACACCCCACCCGCATGTCCGCCACGATCCTAGCCATAGAACAAGCGCTCATCCCCTTGGGGCTCTCCCTGCGCGGGGGCTTTCAGGCCGACGCTGCCGACGCTCTGCCCGCGCTGCCCCAAGGGCAGGACGGCAAGACCGTGCTGCTGGTGGGCAATGCGGGCCCAGGCATGTGGGAGGCCTTTTCGCACTCGGCCCAGGCCCAGGATGGCGCACTCCACCCGCTTAACCGCTGGACCCGCCAGCACCTGGACGCGATTGCCAACTCAGTGGGTGGCGTGGCGCTGTACCCCTTTGACGCCACCCCAGCCTGGCCCTTTCAGCGCTGGGCCGCACGCTGCGAGCCGGTGCACCCCTCGCCATTGGGTTTGTTCATTCACCCGCAATACGGTTTGTGGCATGCCTACCGCGCGGCCATCGTGCTGGCTGTTCCCCTTAACTTGGCCCCAACCCCGTCCGTCGCCAGCCCCTGCCAAAGCTGCGCCGAGCGCCCCTGCCTGAGCCGCTGCCCGGTGGGTGCTTTCAGCGCCAGCGGCTACGACGTCCCTGCCTGCGCCCGCCACCTGCAAAGCCCGGCAGGTGCCGATTGCCTGCAAGGCGGTTGCCTGGCCCGGCGCGCCTGCCCCGTGGGCGCGGACTACCAGCAGTTGCCCGCACAAAACGCCTTCCACATGCGCGCCTTTTTCAAGGCAGTGGCGGGTTCGGGCGGCTTGCTAGACTCAACAGGATGACCGACGCCGCGCAGCAACACACTCCCATGATGGCCCAGTACCTGGGCTTGAAGGCGGACTATCCGGACACTTTGTTGTTCTACCGCATGGGCGACTTTTACGAGATGTTTTTCGGCGACGCCGAAAAGGCAGCGCGCCTGCTGGACATCACCCTCACCCACCGCGGCACCAGTGCGGGCCAACCCATCCCCATGGCGGGTGTGCCCTTTCATGCCATGGAAGGCTATTTGGCCAAGCTGATCCGCCAGGGCGAATCGGTCGCGATTTGTGAGCAAGTGGGTGAAGTCGGTGGCAAAGGCCCGGTGGAGCGCAAAGTGGTGAGGGTGGTCACGCCGGGCACCTTGACCGATGCCGAACTGATGAGCGAAAAATCCGAATCTTTGTTGATGGCAGTGCACCAGGGCGGGCGCAATACCTGCGGCCTGGCCTGGCTCAGCGTCACCCAAGGCGTGGTGCACTTGGGCGAATGCACGTCCGATGAGGTACCCGACTGGGTGGCCCGCCTGGCGCCCAGCGAGCTCATTTACAGCGCGGGCGTGACCAACGCTTTTGAAGACCGGCTTAAGCGCCTGCGCTTTGGCAGCAGCTTGTCGCTCACGGCGCGCCCGCAGTGGCAGTTTGACAGCGGCCTGGGCAAGCGCAAATTGCAAGAAGTCTTGCAAGCCGCCACCCTGGCGAGCTGGAACGCCCAAGACCTGCCGCTGGCCCATGCCGCCGCGGGTGCCTTGCTGGGCTATGCCGAACACACCCAAGGCCGGGCATTGCTGCACCTGAGTGGCCTGGAAGTGCAGCGCAATGGCGAGTTGATCGACCTGCCGCCCACCACCCGCCGGAACCTGGAACTCACCCAAACCCTGCGCGGCGAAGACGCGCCCACCTTGTTTTCGCTGCTCGACACCTGCATGACCGGCATGGGCAGCCGCCAGCTCAAGAGCTGGCTTTTGCAACCCAAACGCGACCGGCAACAAGCCAAAGAGCGCTTGCAAGCTTTGGCCACGCTGCGTACCAACACGCGCCAGCACGGTACGCTGGCCGACGCACTGCGCAGCCAGATCAAAGGCAGCGCCGATGTGGAGCGCATCACGGCGCGCCTGAGCCTGCGCCAGGTGCGCCCGCGCGAACTGGTGGGGCTGGTGCAAACCTTGGCGCGCAGCGCTGCGCTGGCGCAGTGGCTGCACGAATTGCAAATCGACCACGGCACCGGCGGGCTCTTGGAGCGCATCGCCTCTGAATTGCTGCCGCCCACCGACTGCGCTACCTTGCTGCAGCGTGCCATCGCCCCTGAGCCTGCTGCGCTGGTGCGCGACGGCGGCGTGATTGCCAGCGGCTTTGACGCCGAGCTCGACGAGCTGCGCGCGATACAAACCAACTGCGACAGCTTTTTGCTGGACCTGGAAACCCGCGAGCGCGAACGCACTGGCATTGCCAATTTGCGGGTGCAGTTCAACAAGGTGCACGGCTTCTACATTGAGGTCACCCAAGGCCAGGCCGCCAAAGTGCCCGACGACTACCGCCGCCGCCAAACCCTGAAAAACGCCGAGCGCTTCATCACCCCTGAGCTCAAGGCCTTTGAGGACAAAGCCCTGAGCGCCCAAGAGCGCGCGCTGGCGCGAGAAAAATGGTTGTTCGAGCAAGTGCTCGATGCCTTGCAGGCCTATGTGCCCCCGCTCACCCGTTTGGCACGGGCCCTGGCCAGCCTGGATGCGCTGTGCGCGCTGGCCGAGCGCTCGCTCACTTTGGCTTGGTGCGCGCCGCAGTTTGTGGAACACCCGTGCATTGAAATTTCCCAAGGCCGCCACCCCGTGGTGCAGGCGCGCCTGGCCGAGCAAAGCAATGGCAACTTCATTGCCAACGACACCCAGCTCGGACCCAAGCAGCGCTTGCAAGTGATCACTGGACCGAATATGGGGGGTAAATCGACCTATATGCGCCAGGTGGCGCTGATCGTGCTGCTGGCCAGCATCGGCTCCTTTGTGCCTGCCAGCGCCTGCCGCTTGGGGCCCATCGACGCGATCCACACCCGCATTGGCGCGGCGGACGACCTGGCCAACGCCCAGTCCACCTTCATGCTGGAGATGGTCGAAGCTGCGCAAATTTTGCACACCGCCACACCGCAGTCGCTGGTGCTGATGGACGAAATCGGGCGCGGCACGTCCACGTTTGACGGGCTGGCCTTGGCCAGTGCCATCGCAACGCAGTTGCATGACAAAACCCAGGCTTTTTGCCTGTTTGCCACGCATTACTTTGAACTCACGGAGTTTCCGGCCAGCCACCATGGCGCGGTCAACGTGCATGTGAGCGCCGCCGAGTCGGGGCGTGACATAGTGTTTTTGCACGCGATTGAGCCGGGCCCTGCCAGCCGCAGCTATGGCGTGCAGGTGGCGCGTCTGGCAGGCATGCCGGCGGCCGTGCTGAACCAGGCGCGCCGCACGCTGGACGCGCTAGAGGCCCAGTCCAGTGCGTCGCGCTCGCAGGTGGATTTGTTTGCTGCGCCGCCACCCGAGGCGGCTGCAGCACCCAGTGCGGTAGAGGCTGCGGTGGCCGCCCTAAACCCCGACGCCATGAGCCCGCGCGAGGCCATGGAGGCGATCTACCAGCTCAAGGCACTGAGCGTCAAATAAGAGCTAGGAAGTAAGAAGTGAGGGGTGGGCTTTGGTCCGATGCCTCAAGAGGCGCGCGGTGTCTGGCCGAGTTCGCGCAGCACCGCGTCAAAGCTGGAACCCAGCTCCGGATCGATGTCTTGCAAATGGGCGGTAATGGCCGTTGGTGCAGCGACCGGGGTGGCGTGCACCGGGGGTGCGGTGACCGGCACCAAGGGCGGGGCGGGCACATCGTCCAAGTCACCGAAACCCTGAAGGCCAGTCAAACTGCTGGAGAGCTGGCCAAACATCTGCGCCACCTCGGGCGTGGGCAGCGCAGCGACCACGGGCTTCGAAGCATGGCGTTTGAGCGCGAGGTAGGCCCAGCCACAGCCCAGCAGCAAAACACCGGTCTCGCTCAACCAAAAAGCCCACAGCGCGCCCGCGTCTACCGCTTGCATGTGCAGCAGGCCACCGAGCTCGGTGCCAAAAGTGCGCCAGGGCAGCGTGCTCAACCAGGTGGATGCCTGGGTCCAAAACGCGGGCGTCCAGGACAAGGCGATCACCAGCAGCACCAGATTCAGCACGGCGGCCCAGAAGGTCACGAAGAAAAACATGAGAGGGATGCCCAGGTTTACTTGAACTCTTGCACCAGCTTGTCGTGCAACAAGGTGGCCAGGTGGGCGCGCGCTTGGGCAATCGCCAGGGCTTCCTGCTCGGCGCCTACCGAGTCGGCGGCCATGTCCACCAGCTTTTGCTTGAGCTGTGCGATCTGCGCCTCGGTGTCTTGCAAAGCGGTTTGCAAATGGGCCTGACGCGCGTGGTGTTGGTCCAGCTCAGCCAGAAGCTCCAGCGTTTGCTGCAGAAAAAACTTGTTGCTGCGTCCGTGCTGCATGTCGGTGCGCGACAAAAACACCTGCATTTGCTGGGCCAGGTTCTGGTAGGCCAGCGCCGGCGCGCGTACCCGATCCACAACGCCCCCCTGGGCATCGGACGCCGGGGTGTTTGCGGGAGCTGCGGGTTGGAAATCGGATTCGGACATGGGAGTCGGGGCTTAGCGGGGGGATTCTACCGAGGCAGGCCACAGCACCGATAATCGAGGGCTTCGCCCAAACCACCGCTTTTTCCCATGACTTATTGCGTCGCCATCAAACTCAATGCCGGACTGGTATTCCTCTCCGACTCGCGCACCAACGCGGGACTGGACCAGATCAACACCTTTCGCAAGATGATCGTCTACGAAAAGCCGCAAGACCGCTTCATGGTGCTGCTCTCCGCAGGCAATCTGAGCATTGCGCAGTCGGTGCGAGAAATTTTGCAAGTAGAGCAGCTTAAAGAGAACGGCGACACCGCGGGCACCACCATTTGGAACGCCAAAAGCATGTTTGACGCCGCCCGCGTGCTGGGCTCCGCCATTCGCCGGGTCTACCAGCGCGACGCCGAATCACTCAAGCAGGCGGGCATGGATTTCAACGTGTCCCTGATTTTTGGCGGCCAAATTGCCGGTGAGGCCATGCGCCTGTTTCAGGTGTATTCGGCGGGCAACTTTATTGAGGCCACGCCAGAGACGCCCTACTTCCAGATTGGCGAGTCCAAGTACGGCAAGCCGGTGCTGGACCGCGTGATCACGCCCCACACCCCCTTGGAAGAAGCCGCCAAGTGTGCGCTGGTGTCCATGGACTCCACCCTCAAGTCCAATTTGTCGGTCGGCCTGCCGCTGGACATGGTGGTCTACGACGTCGACAGCTTCAGCACGGACAAGATTGTCTGCATCGACGAGAACAACCCCTATTTCAAAATGCTGCACAACAGCTGGGGGCAAAAGCTGCGCGAGGTGTTTGACAGCATTGAAGACCCGATGTGGAGTGGCGGCCGAACCGACGTGCCACTGCGCATGGAGTCACAACGCAACCGCCCGCTCAAGAAAATCAGTACGCCGCAAGAAAAACTGATTTAAGCCACTGGCGCAATGACCCCCATCGTCTTTTTTCACGGCAATAGTTTTCCGGCCAGCACCTACCGCGTGCTCTTCAAGCACTTGCGTGCACGCGGCTTCAGCGTCAAAAGCGTTGAAAAACTCGGCCACGACGCCCAATACCCGGTGGACAACAACTGGCGCGGTCTGGTGCAGCAGGTAGCGGATTTCACCCAGGCGCAATCCGACAAACTGGGCCAACCGGTGTGGATGCTGGGCCATTCGCTGGGTGGCATTTTGAGTTTGATGGCGGCTGCCAAGCACCCGGGGATCGCACGCGGCGTGGTGCTGCTGGACTCACCGATTTTGGGCGGCTGGCGTTCTACCGCGCTGGGCATGATCAAGGGTGCGCAGCTCGTCGGCTCAGTCTCGCCGGGGGCCATCAGCCACAAACGGCGCAACAGCTGGCCCAGCGCCGAAGCGGCGTTGGAGCACTTCCGCCACAAAAAAGCCTTCGCCCACTGGGAGCCCGAAGTGCTGCAGGATTACATCGAGCACGGCACCCACGACCACGAAGGCAAGCGCGTGCTCAGCTTTGACCGCGACATTGAAACCCGCATTTACAACACGATTCCGGACAATTTGGACCGTCTGTTCCGCCGTCACCCGCTGAAGTGTCCGGTGGCCTTTATTGGCGGGCGCCAATCAGTGGAAATGCGGCGCGTGGGCATGGCCATGACCGAGCAGCTCACCAAAGGCCGCACCATGATGCTGGACGGCAGCCACCTGTTCCCGATGGAAAAGCCGTTGGCCACCGCCGCTGCGGTGGAAGCGGCGCTGCGCAATTTAGGCGCTTGAAGACGGCATCCGACGTAGCGCCGGGTCAAGCCGCCCAGGTCACCCAACCCAGATAGTGGGTCGCCAGGACCACCAGGCCAAACGCGATCCGGTACCAGGCAAATACCTCAAAGCTGTGGCTGGAGATGAATTGGAGCAACCAGCGCACGCAGACCCAGGCGCTGATGAAAGACACCACCAGACCCACGCCAAACAAGGGCACATCGGCCAGCGACAAGAGCGCGCGCTCTTTGTAGAGGCTGTAAACACCCGCGCCTATCAGTGTGGGGATTGCCAGAAAAAATGAAAAATCGGTCGCTGCTTTGCGCGACAGGCCCAGCAGCATGCCTCCAATGATGGTCGCGCCGCTGCGGCTGGTGCCCGGCACCATGGCCAGGCACTGCACCAGCCCCACTTTGAGTGCATCGCGTCCCCGCATGTCTTCGACCGAGAGGATCCGCACTGCGCTGGCGGGTCGGCGCTCGGCCCACAAAATAATGAAGCCACCGATGATGAAGGTGGTGGCCACCACCCAGGGTGTGAACAAGTGTGCCTTGATTGCTTTACCGAACAACAGGCCCAACACCACTGCAGGCAAAAAGCCAATGAACACGTTGAACGCAAAGCGTTGCGCGTCTTGCCGGTAGGGCAGCGCCTTGAGGGTGCTGTGGATTTTTTCCCAATAGACCAAGATCACCGCAAAGATGGCGCCGGTCTGGATGGCGATGTCAAACACCTTGGCCTTCTCATCGTCAAAGCCCAGCAAGGCGCCCGCCAAAATCAAATGCCCGGTCGACGAAATCGGCAAAAACTCGGTCAATCCTTCAACCAACCCCATGACGGCGGCTTTAAGCAATACAACAGTGTCCACAAACGCTCCCAAAAACTGCGGCTGATTATCGCCCTTGGCCCAGGCGATCCAGTCCGATCATGGCAAGAGGGTGCCCCCGTCTAAAATCGTTCGCATGAGCACGACCACCCCTAAAAAGCCCGCCGCAACCACCGAAGCCAGCAAACCCAGTAATTTTTTACGCCAAATTATTGAGCACGACCTGGCTGGTGGCACCTACCGCATGCGCCGCTGGGCGGGCAGTCCGGGCGACGCTGCACACCAGGCCAGCGGCCAGCTGGATCCAGCCAAGATCCGCACCCGCTTTCCGCCCGAGCCCAACGGTTATTTGCACATCGGGCACGCCAAAAGCATTTGCATCAACTTTGGCCTGGCGCGAGACTACGGTGGTTTGTGCCACCTGCGCTTTGACGACACCAACCCCGAAAAAGAAGACACCGAGTATGTGAACAGCATCATTGATGCAGTGAAGTGGCTGGGCTTTGATTGGGCCCAAATGGGGCAGGCACCTGGCAGCGCCGCGCCTTATCAGGCCAGCGACTACTTTGATTTCATGTACCGCGCCGCCGAACACCTGATTGAAGCTGGTCATGCCTATGTGGACGAGCAAACGGCCGAGCAAATGCGCGTCAACCGCGGCGACTTTGGCAAACCCGGCGTGGACAGCCCGTTTCGCAGGCGCACCCCGGCCGAGAACCTGGCGCGCTTCAGAGAAATGCGCGATGGCGCGCACGAAGACGGCAGCATGGTGCTGCGCGCCAAGATCGACATGGCCAGCCCCAACATCAATATGCGCGACCCGGCCATCTACCGCATCCGCCGCGCCACCCACCACCACACGGGCGACACCTGGTGCATCTACCCGATGTACACCTTTGCACATCCTATTGAAGACGCGCTGGAGCAAATCACCCACAGCATTTGCACGCTGGAGTTTGAAGACCAGCGCCCGTTTTACGATTGGCTGCTCGAACGCTTGATCGAAGGCGGACTGCTCAGTGCCCCGGCCCCGCGCCAATACGAATTTGCCCGGCTGAACTTGACCTACGTCATCACCAGCAAGCGCAAGCTCGCCCAGCTGGTGGTCGAAAACAAGGTCAAGGGCTGGGACGACCCGCGCATGCCCACCATCGTTGGTCTGCGCCGCCGCGGCTACACCCCCGAAAGCCTGCAACTGTTTGCCGAGCGCATTGGCGTGACCAAGAGTGACAGCTGGATTGACTATTCCACTCTGGAAGGCTGCCTGCGCGAGACCCTGGACGGCTCGGCCGCACGTGCCATGGCCGTGCTGGACCCGGTCAAGCTGGTGCTGACCAATTGGGACGAGGTCATGGGCGCAGGCTCGCTGGATGCCTGTAGCGCGCCCGTGCACCCGCATCTGCCCGAGTTGGGCAACCGCCAGTTTGTGATCGGCCGCGAGGTGTGGATTGAGCGCAGCGACTATGAAGAAACACCCCCTGCAGGCTTTTTCCGCCTGTTCCCGGGCAACAAAGTGCGCCTCAAGTACGGCCACATCATTGAATGCACAGGCGCCGTGAAAAATGCCAATGGTCAGGTGACCGAGGTGCACGCCACCCTGATCCCCGACACCAAGAGCGGCACGCCAGGGTCGTCCAGCGTCAAGGTCAAAGGAGTCATCACCTGGGTGGGCGCCAGTGATGGCGTATCTGCGGAGGTGCGCATGTACGACCGCCTGTTCACCGACGAGCAGCCCGACGCGGGCGGCAAAGACTTTATCGAAAGCCTGAACCCGAACAGCCTCAAAGTCGTGAACGCCATCGTGGAACCCAGCCTGGCCCACGCCCTGCCCGACCAAAAGTTCCAGTTTGAACGCCTGGGCTATTTCGTTGCCGACCGTGTGGACCACCTCGCGGGCAGCAAGCCCGTTTTCAACCTGGCGGTGGGATTGAAGGATGGCTTTGGGAAATAAGGCTTCATCTCCCAACTCGCGATAATCGACTGTGCAGTGGCCTCGGTCTTTGGACCGATGCGCGCATATTTCCCAAACAAACCTCCAACGAAAGTTCCCCATGTCTGATTTGCAATCCAAACTCCAATGGCGCTATGCCACCAAAAAGATGGACCCCGCCAAGGCCGTTCCCCAAGACAAAGTGAACCGCATTTTGGAAGCCATCCGTCTGGCACCCAGCTCCAGCGGCCTGCAGCCGTTTGAAGTGCTGGTGGTGACCAACGCCGCGGTGCGCGAGCAAATCAAAGCCATCGCCTGGGGTCAAAGCCAGATCACCGACGGCTCGCATGTGCTGGTGTTCGCGGCCTGGGACAACTACACCGCCGACCGTATCAACCAGATTTTTGACTACACCAACGCCCAGCGGGGTGGCAGCACCGAAGCCGGTGACGCCTACCGCAAAAACCTGCTGGCCAATTACACCGCGCGTGAACCCCAGGTCAATTTTGAGCACGCAGCGCGCCAAGCTTATATCGGCGTGGGCATGGCGCTGGTGGCTGCCGCCGAGGAAGGTGTGGACAGCACGCCCATGGAAGGCTTTGACCCGGCAGCGCTGGATGGCATTTTGGGCCTCAAAGCCCGTGGCCTGCGCAGCGTCGTCGTGATGCCTTTGGGTTACCGCGAAGCCGACAAAGACTGGCTGCTCAACCTGCCCAAGGTTCGCCGCCCTGCCTCGGAGTTTGTGACCGAAGTCAAATAAAACCCAGCTCTGACAGCCAGCGCGCCTGGCTTGTCACCCAAGCGGCAGTGCAAAGCTCCCGCTTGGACCGGGCAAATTACACTGGGGAATCGTTACCACCCGGAGTATTTGCACCATGATCACACTTTGCGGCTTTGCCATCTCGAATTACTACAACATCGTCAAGCACGCCCTGCTTGAAAAAGAGATCGCGTTCACCGAGGAATATGTCCTGACGGGCAGCAAAGAAGAAGCGGTATTGTCTGCCTCTCCGCTGGCCAAGGTGCCCTTCATTCGCACACCCCAGGGTGGATTGTGCGAAACCGCAGTGATCCTGGACTACCTGGAAGCCCAGTACCCCGCCCATCCGCTGGTGCCGCAGGACGCATTCGCCGCGGCCAAGGTGCGCGAGCTGATCACCTTCATCAACCTGCACCTGGAGTTGGTGGCACGCGAGTTGTACGGCCAGGCCTTTTTTGGCGGCACCGTGAGCGACGAGACCAAGGCGGCCGTGCGCAAAAAGCTGGACAAAAACATTGCGGCCTTCAAACGCCTGGTCCAATTCTCGCCCTATGTGGCTGGGGATACCTTCACGCTGGCAGACTGCGTGGCCTTTAGCAACCTGCCGCTGGTGGGCATGTCAACCCGTGCGATTTATGGCGAAGACTTGCTGCTGAGCGCAGGTGTGGACTACAAGGCCTACACCAAGCTGGTGGGCGAGCGCGCCAGCTCTCAAAAGGTCAACGCGGACCGCAAAGCGGCGATTGCCAAACCGGCCTGAGCAGGCCCGGCATGCCCACCCCGACGGGGAACCCGTTTGACGCCACCGACCCAGGCACCGTCCACGAGGTGGTGGTGGTGGGTGCGGGCTTTGCAGGCATTGGTGCGGCCATCCGCCTGCACCAAGCCGGGGTGGAGTGCGTGGTGCTGGAGAAGAGCCACGAGATTGGCGGCGTTTGGCGCGACAACAGCTACCCCGACTGCGGATGCGACGTGCCCTCGGCGCTGTACTCCTACTCGTTCGCACCCAACCCGCGCTGGAGCCGCCTGTTTGCGAAACAGGCAGAAATAAAAAATTACACGCGCGATACGGCCGAGCGCTTTGGCGTGCTGGGCCGTATTCGCCTGGGCCATGAACTGACCGAGGCGCGCTGGGACAGCCACAAGAAACAATGGCGGCTGCAAACCCATGCGGGCGTGCTGTGGACGCGCTTTGTCGTGATGGCTTGCGGCCCCATGCATGTGCCGGTGCTGCCGCGCGTGCCGGGCTTGGACACCTTTACCGGCGTGCACTTTCACTCCTCGCGTTGGGACCATGGCTATGACATGCGTGGCAAACGCGTGGCGGTGATTGGCTCGGGTGCGTCGGCCATCCAATTTGTTCCCAAGATTCAGCCGCGGGTCCAAAGCCTCACACTGTTCCAACGCACAGCGCCCTGGGTCTTGCCCAAGCTCGATCTGCCAATTGCGCCACGCTGGCAGGCACGCTTTGCCAAGCACCCCTGGCTGCAGCGGCTGTTTCGCACCGCCTTGTATCTGCAGTTTGAATTGCTCAATGCCAGCCTGAATTACCCCTGGGCGCTCCAGCGCATTCAAGCCCAGGGCGTGAAAAATATCCACAAAGGCGTGGCCGATCCGGCGCTGCGCACGCGCTTGCTCCCTGATTACTCGGTGGGTTGCAAGCGCATTTTGTTGTCCAACAGCTGGTATCCCGCACTGAGCCAGGCCAATGTGACCGTCGCGCCCGACGTTGTGAAAATTGAGGGCCAGCAGCTCATCGCCAGCGACGGCAGTCGCTCGGAGGTCGATGCGATTGTTTTTGCCACAGGCTTTGAAGTGGCCAACCCGCCGATTGCGAACTGCATCATTGGCCAAAGCGGCCTGCCTTTGTCGGCCCTTTGGCAAGGGTCGCCCTCGGCCTACTTAGGCACCATGGCGCAGGACTGCCCCAACCTCTTTTTGACCTTTGGCCCCAACCTGTACACCTTCACCTCGGCGTTTGTGATCATTGAAGCGCAGCTTCAATTTATCGTCTCGGCAATCACCACCGCGCGCAAGCAAGGGCTGTCGCAAATTGCCGTCAACCCCACGCGCATGGCCAGTTACAACACGCAAGTACAAGCGGCACTGCAAAGCACCGTGTGGAACAGCGGCTGCACCAGCTATTTTCTCGACAAAAACGGCCGCAACAGCACGAACTGGCCCTGGACCACTTTCACCATGCGCAAACACCTGGCGCGGTTTCGGCCGCAGGATTTTGTGACCGAATAACAGCCTACGACTCCGAAAGAAAACACCATGAGCATTCAAAATTTTTTGATCAGCCGTTTTTTGAGAGCCCGCCTCAAAGCCAGCCTGAAAATTCCCGCCGAAATTCGTTTGAACAAAGGCCGTCAATTTCTGGACCAAGACCGCAGCAAGCCCAACCCGCGGGTGGCGGTACGCGCCGATGTGATGGCAGGCGTCAAGGTGGAATGGGTGGAGCCCTTGGAACTGGTGGGCGACAAAGCGGCGCCGGTGTGCATGTACACCCATGGTGGCGGCTACATTGCAGGCAGCGTGAACAGCCACCGCGATATGGCCCGGCATCTGGCCCTGTTGGCCAAGGTTCGCATGCTGATGGTGGACTACCGGCTGGCGCCCGAGCATCCTTTTCCTGCTGCGCGTGACGATGCCTTTGCCGTCTACCGTGCCTTGCTGGACAGCGGCATTGCGGGCAGTCAAATCATGTTGGGCGGCGACAGTGCTGGCGGCAACCTGGCGCTGCTCACGGCCCAAGGGATCCGCAACGCAGGCCTGGCTGCCCCCCGTGCCTTGGTGCTTTTTTCACCCTGGCTGGACATGACACACCAAAGCGCCACCTACCAAAGCAATGCCGCCAAGGACGCCATGCTGGCGCGCCCGCTCCTGGAAGACGCTGCCGCCATGTACGCCCCTGGCATGGCGCGCACCGACGAACGCATTTCGCCGCTGTTTGGTCATTTAGAGGGCCTGCCGCCCTGCCTGACGGTCGTGAGCCAAACCGAAGTCTTGCTGGACGATTCGCGCAGCCTGCATCGCAAACTGCAAGCCCTGGGCCAGGACAGCACCTGTTTGGAATGGAAGAGCACGCCCCACGCGTTTGCGGTCATGCCCAGCCTGCTGCCCGAAGCGCGGGACGCGCTGCGCCAAACGGCGGACTTTATGGTCCGCGTGCGGCGCAGCTGATTCAGGCCCTTAAGCCCACTGCACCGGGCTTTTGTTGGCGTACCAGCCGTCCACCTTGGGTTCGACCACGCTCTCGATACGGCTGCGGCGGATCTTCATGGTGGGCGTCAGGCAACCGTTCTCGATCGACCACGGGTCTTTGGCCACCACAATCATTTGCAGTTTTTCGTAGTCGGCCACCTGGGCGTTGACTTCACCCAGCAGTTGCTCGAGTTGGGCTTGTGCGTCGGCACGGAACGCAGGGTCGTTTTGCTTGGGGCGGAACTCTTCACCAAGCACCACCACTGCATAAGCGGCAGGCTGACCCAAGCCGGAGACCATGCTGCTTTCCACCAGGGGGTGGTTGTTGAGCAGGTTCTCAATCGGCGCAGGTGCCACGTATTTGCCCTTGGAGGTCTTGAACAATTCTTTCAAGCGGCCGGTCACCTTGAGCTGACCATCGGGCGCCCTGGAGCCCAAATCACCGGTGTGGAAAAAGCCGTCTTCGGTGAAGCACTCGGCGTCCAGATCAGGGCGCTTGTAGTAGCCCACCATCTGGCCTGGCGACTTGACCAGAATCTCACCTTCGGGGCTGATGCGCGCCTGCACGCCCGGGTTGGCCACGCCCACATAGCCCGGTTCGCTGAACTCAAGGGTTGCGGTATGCGAATAGGCAAAGTCTTCGGTCATGCCCAAACCTTCGAGCAGCTGCAAGCCCAGGCTGCGGTACCAACGAATCAGGTCCGCCGGCAAAGGAGCCGATCCGCTGAAGGCCATCTCCACCTGGTCCAGGCCCAGGTTGACCAAGATCTTCTTGGCCACCACTTTGCCCAAGAACGGAATCTTCAGAAGAATCGACAACTTGCGTGCCGGCATCTTGGCAAACACCGCCTGCTGGAACTTGAGCCACAAGCGGGGCACCGACACAAACAGCGTAGGGCGGGCGCGCTGCAAGTCTGCAGCAAAGGTGTCCAGCGATTCGGCAAAAAACACATGCACACGGCCCACGACCAGGGAGTTGCACTCAATGACCGCGCGCTCAAAAACGTGGGCCAAAGGCAGATACGACAACACACGGAATTCCTGACCGGCGGACGCATCGACGCCGCCCATGTTCAGGCCGACCGAGTATTCGCAGGCGGAGGTGATGCGCCCAAAGCTGTGCATCACACCTTTGGGCTGTCCAGTCGAGCCGGAGGTGTAAATCAGCATGGCCAGATCGGTGCCTGCGCGCTGGGGGAAACCGGCGATAGGCGCCGTGCGCGCGGTGATCGCGTCCCAGGTCTCGTAAGGGGTGGCGGGCGCCAAGGGGAAGGCAATGCGGGGCATGTGCTCGGGCACGCCCGGCTCTTGCTCGGGCCAGGTGTCGAGCTTGCCCACAAACAACAGGCTGGCCTCGCTGTGCTCCAGCACATAGCGAATGGTGCCTGCGGCCTCGGTCGGAAAAATCGCCACCGTGGTGTAGCCCGCCATCCAGATGGCGAGCTCGGCCATGAAGAAATGGGCGCAATTCTTGGACAAGATGCCGATGCGCGCACCAGGCGCATAGCCCAGGCCTTGCAGGTGTGTGGCCATGCGGCGCGCCTGGTCCAGGGTCTGGGCCCAGGTGTAATCGGCCACTTGGCCATTGCCCAGTGGTTGGGTCAAGAACACTTTGTTGGCGCGCTCTTTTTCGTGCTGGTAGATGTAGTCCAGGATCAATTTGTTGGTAGTCATGTTTGTCTCGTCGTCGTTTTAATCGGGCGAATGGTAATCGGGTTGCACGTCTGCTTTAGGCCGTGCCGACAACTCCCCCATCGCAGGCAATGGTTTGGCCGACCACGAATTCACCTGCGCGTGAACACAAAAAGGTGGCCAGGCCGGCGATGTCCTGGGGTGTGCCCACGCGTCCACTGGGATTGGCTTGACCGACCTGGTCCCAGTTGACCCCTTCGGTTTCGCCGCCAAAGCCCACGCCGGTGCTGAGCATCCAGGTCGGAAAAGGTCCGGGCGCGATGGCGTTGAACAGAATCCGCTCTTTGGTCAAATGCGTTGCCATAAAACGGGTCAGGTGGTGCACCGCGGCCTTGGATGCGCCGTAAGAAAACGCGTCAAACGAGGAACTCTTGAGCCCGTCAATCGAGCCGATGTTGATGACCCGTGCGGGGCTGGTGCCCTGCCCTGCTGCACGCAACAGGGGCAGCAGCTTTTGTGTCAAAAAGAACACGCCTTTGACATTGGTGTCCATCACCTTGTCCCAGCCCACTTCTGGAAACTGGTCCAGCGGCGCACCCCAGGAAGCGCCTGCGTTGTTGATCAGAATGTCCAACTTGGATTCGTGCGCGCTGAGCTGCGCTGCCAGGCTTTCTACGCCCTGGAGTTTGGACAAATCGGCAGGCAGTGCAATGCACTCGCCGCCGTAGGCTTGGCTCAGGCGATGGGCCGTGGCCTGGCACACGTCGGCCTTGCGCGAGGAAATATAGACCTTGGCGCCTTGGGCCAAAAAGCCCGCCGCGATCATTTCGCCAATGCCGCGCGAGCCGCCAGTGACCAGCGCGGTTTTGCCTTGGATAGAAAAAAGGTTGTTGAAGTTTTCAGTCATGGTGGTGCTCCAGAATCATTTTTTAAATTCGAATACGCGCTCAAGCCGCCTGCGCGGCACCCCAGGCCAGCGCCAGCTCGGTGCCCTGTTTGATGGCGTGCTTGGCGTCCAGCTCTGCCGCCTTGAAGGCGCCGCCAATCAGGTGCACGGTGCAACCGGCGGCTTGCAGCGCGTCTTGCAATTCGCGCTGCGGCTCCTGGCCCGCGCACAGCACCACGGTGTCGGCAGGGATGGTGATGTCTTTGTCGCCGACGGTGATGTGCAGACCATCATCGTCGACCTTGCGGTAACTGACGTTGTTGAGCATGTCCACCTCGCGGTTTTTCAGCGACGTGCGGTGAATCCAACCCGTGGTCTTGCCCAAGCCATCGCCGACTTTGCTGGCCTTGCGCTGCAGCAGGTAGACCTTGCGCGGGCTTTTCTCGATGTGTGCGGCTTGCAGGCCACCCGGGGTGGAATGCGTGGTGTCCACACCCCACTCGGTAAAGAACTTGGCTTTGTCCTGGCTGGGGCTCACACCCTCGTGCAGCAGGTATTCGGCCACATCAAAGCCGATGCCCCCTGCGCCCACCACGGCCACGGTCTTGCCTACCGTGCACTTGTCGCGCAACACGTCCAGATAGCCACGCACTTTGGGGTGCTCAATGCCTTCGATGTCAGGCGTGCGCGGCGTGACACCCGTCGCCAACACCACCTGCGTAAAGCCCGCGTCCAACAGCGACTGCGCGCTCACTTTGTGGCCTAGCTTGAGATTCACGCCGGTGAGGGAAATTTGCTTGCCGAAGTAGCGCAGCGTTTCATAAAACTCTTCTTTGCCAGGAATCTGCTTGGCGATATTGAACTGGCCGCCAATTTCGCTGGCGGCGTCAAACAGCGTGACCTCCAGGCCACGGCGCGCTGCGGTCGTGGCAAAGGCCAAGCCGGCCGGTCCGGCGCCCACCACGGCAATGCGCTCTTTGGTGTGCACGGGCGCCTCGACCATCAAGGTCTCGTGGCAGGCACGGGGGTTCACCAAGCACGAGGTGATCTTGCCGCCAAAGGTGTGGTCTAAGCAGGCCTGGTTGCAGCCGATGCAGGTATTGATCTCATCGGCTTTACCCGCTGCCGCTTTGTTCACGAAGTCGGGGTCAGCCAAAAACGGACGTGCCATGGACACCATATCGGCCATGCCATCGGCCAGCACCTGCTCGGCCACCTCGGGCGTGTTGATGCGGTTGGTCGCCACCAGCGGAATGCGCACCTTGCCTTTGAGTTGCTGGGTGACCCAGGCAAAGGCCGCGCGCGGCACCTTGGTGGCAATGGTGGGCACGCGGGCCTCGTGCCAGCCGATACCGGTGTTCAAAATCGTGACACCTGCAGCCTCCAAGGCCTGGGCCAGCTGCACCACCTCGTCCAAGGTAGAGCCGCCCTCGACCAGGTCGAGCATGGACAGACGGAAGATCACAATGAAATGGGGGCCTACGCGGGCGCGGGTGCGGCGCACGATCTCCAAGGGAAAGCGGATGCGGTTCTCATAGCTTCCGCCCCAGGTATCGTCACGGTGGTTGGTGTGGGCGGCAATGAATTCATTGATCAAATACCCTTCGGAGCCCATGATCTCCACGCCGTCATAGCCTGCGCTTTGGGCCAGCGCCGCGGCACGCACGAAATCGTCAATGGTTTGCTCCACTTCCTCGGTGGTCAAAGCATGGGGGCGAAAAGGGTTGATCGGCGCCTTGATGGCGCTGGGGGCCACCAACTCCGGGTGGTAGGCATAGCGCCCAAAGTGCAGGATTTGCATGCAAATCTTTCCACCCGCCGCATGCACCGCATCGGTCACCACCTTGTGCTGTTGGGCCTCTTGCGGCGTGGTCATGCGGGCGCCGCCGGGCATGGGGCGCGCACGGTCATTGGGAGCAATGCCGCCTGTGACCATCAGCGCCACACCGCCGCGCGCGCGCTCGGCGTAAAAAGCGGCCATGCGCTCGAAACCGTTTTTGGCCTCTTCCAGGCCCACGTGCATGGAGCCCATGATCACGCGGTTTTTGAGGGTGGTGAAGCCCAGATCGAGGGGGCTCAACATCAAGGGATAGGCTGACATACAAAAAGCTCCGCAAAGTGCGATGGAAAATCTTCCCGATGGGGTTCAAGGGACCAGTGTAGGCAAGTTCGCCCCCATCTCCATTGCTTTGCGTGACAGGGAAAGCCCTCGGTTGGCACCACCGTGGGCCATAAAAAAGCGGCCATTGAAGGCCGCTTCTAGCAATGTGTTCCGTCGAAACAGAACCTACACGACGGTTTGTGGCCCCTTCTTGGCCTGACGCACGAACGTGAAGATCTGCCACAGCATGAATACGGCAATCAATGCCAGCAAGCTGCCGCTGATAGGCCGTGTCAAAAAGGACGTGAAGTCGCCTCGGCTGATGAGCAGTTGGCGGCGGAAGTACTCTTCCAACATGGGGCCCAGGATAAAGCCGAGCATCAAAGGCGCCGCTTCCAAGCCTAAGCGCATGAACATGTAGCCGATAAACCCGAAAGTCGCGGTGATGTACAGGTCATCCAAGTTGTTGTTGATGCTGTAAGTGCCGATGCAGCAAAAGAACAGAATGCCCGGAAACAACACGCTGAACGGGATCTTGAACACTGAGAGCCAGTAACGCACCAAGGGCACATTCAAGATCACCAGGAAGCAGTTACCCACCCACATGCTGGCGACCAGGCCCCAGAACAAGTCAGGGTGGTTGGCAATCATGTTCGGGCCAGGCTGCACGCCTTTGACGATGAACGCCGCCATCATCAAGGCCATCACGGCGTTTTCAGGAATGCCGATGCTCATGAGCGGAATAAAGCTGGTGCGCGCAGCAGACTCGTCGGCCGCTGCTTGACCCGCGACGCCTTCGATCGCGCCATCGCCCATTTCATGCTTGTACTTGCTAAAGCGCTTGTCCACCGCATAAGCGGCAAACTGCGCAATCACCGGCCCACCGCCCGGCAACAGGCCCAGAACGGAGCCAATCACACTGCCACGCAAGGCGCTGGGAATGATGCGCTTGAACTCGGGCCAGGTTGGCATCAATTTGATTTCGCCATTGAAGGGGGTGCGTTCGCCGCCTTCATCCAGGTTTTTGACGATCTCGGCAATACCGAAGCAACCCAGCGCCACGCTGATCAGCCCCACGCCGTCTGCCAGAAACGGGAGATCCATTGTGAAACGCAAGGCTCCGCTGTTGACGTCAGTGCCCACCAATCCGAGCAGCACGCCGATCAGCGTCATTGCGAGGCCATTGAGCATGCTGCCCGTCGTCACAAAGCTCACGCACACAAAACCCAGCAGCATGAGCGCGCAATAGTCAGCGGGCCCAAACAACAAGGCAACTTCGCCCAGCGTGGGTGCCAAGGTGGCCAGCACGATGATGGCCACCGTACCACCGATAAAACTGGATATACCGGCCGTAAAAAGCGCCAAGCCGGTCTTGCCCTTCAACGTCATCTGGTAGCCGTCAATACAGGCCACGATACTGGCCGCATGCGGAATCTTCATGGTGATCGCACTGACGCTATCTCCGTACTGCGCACCGTAGTAGATACCGGCCAGCATGATGATGGAACCATCAGTAGGAATGCTGTAGGTCAAGGGCAGCAACAAGCTGATGGTCGACAAAGGGCCCAGGCCCGGCAGCAGTCCGACGAGCGTGCCGACCACGCAGCCAATGGCGCAGTACATCAGGTTTTGCCACGTCAAAGCATGTTCAAAACCGAAGGAGAGGTTGTGCAGGATGTCCATTAGATCAGTGGCAGGTTAAGGCCAAGCAGGTATTTGAATGCGAATCCGATGGCGATCAGGACCGCCGCGATTTTGAGGTTGCGAACCACAGTGAACGATTTGGCCGCATAGGCCGTGGAGAAAACCAAAAAGATGATCGCCGCGATCATATTGAGGTAGTGGGACAGGACTGCAAAGCCACACAGACCAATCAACACCAGCGCGAGGTTTTTGAAGTTGTAGTTGATGGGCACAGGCGGCTTGTAGCGCGAGCCGATGATGGTGGCCAGACCGATCATGAAA
This sequence comes from Comamonadaceae bacterium, assembly GCA_947447985.1. Lineage (GTDB taxonomy): Bacteria > Pseudomonadota > Gammaproteobacteria > Burkholderiales > Burkholderiaceae_C > Allorhodoferax. The sequence continues at coordinate 32,066 of CANFLX010000013.1, read as the reverse complement.
AGCATGCCACTGACGATGAGCGGAAACATGCCAGGGCCGGCTTTGCCCAATTTGCCGATGGAATAGGTCATGGAAGTGAGCCCAAACATCAGCGATATCGCCGTGAGGAAGAGCCCACGAATGAGGTTCAAGTTGTTCATTTGGAAATTTAGAAAGTCACCCAGCGGGGGGCGAGCTTATCAGGACTTCCTGGGCTACGGGGAAACCCTCGCTACGGGCTCTCACCCCTTCCTGCGACCGCTCAATCAGCAGGTTCGTCGCCTGCCGCATCGCGCTCGGCGCGGGTCGCAGGCCGGGGGATTTTTTTCAGACGCACCAGGCGCTTGTGCTCAATTTCGTCTTTCTTGAGTTGCCGCTCGGCGTCCAGCAACTTGCCCTCCACCAGCCATTGTGAAAACTCAGCGGGTGTCTCCAAGGTCACCCGCCCCAGGCTTGCGCTGCGGAAGTCGTAGATCGCAATTTCTGCAGCCTTTTGCAGATTGATGCGCCCACCCGACTGCAAAGCACCGCGCTTTTTGCCGATGGCGGCCAATATCTCCTCGTCGCGCATCTGCGCCACGCCTTCAAGTTTGTACCGAGCCTCGATGGCGGTGGCGTAGTGCTGGCGCAGGTAGTCCAGCAGTTCCAGCGCAACCTCTTCTTCATTGAAAGCATTGCGCCCGATGGCTCCACTGGCGGCCAGGTTGTAGCCGCTCTTGGCCACGATGATGCGCGGCCACAACACGCCTGGCGTGTCGTAAAGGTAAAAATCGTCGGCAATCGTGATGCGCTGCTCGATCTTGGTGACACCGGCCTCATCACCGGTCTTGGCCGAGCGTTTGCCCTTGAGGGTGTTGATCAGCGTGGACTTGCCCACATTGGGAATGCCGCAAATCAGCACCCGCATGGGCTTGGCCATGCCGCCCCGGTTGGGAGCGAGCGAGTGGCAGGCCGTCACCAGCGCCCGCGCCGGGGTGCTCATGCTCGCGTCCAGTCCCAGGGCACGCACACCGGGCATGGCGTTGTAGTGCGCGAGCCACGCCTCGGTACGCAGCGGATCGGCCAGGTCTTGTTTGTTCAGCACTTTGAGTGCCGGTTTGCCGCTGGTGATATCGGCCAGCATGGGGTTGGCGCTGGAGCCCGGCAGGCGGGCGTCGAGCAGCTCGATTACCACATCGATGTCTTTGATGCGCTCGCCAATGGCCTTGCGCGTCAGGTGCATGTGGCCGGGAAACCATTGGATCGCCATAGCTTGTTCAGGCGCTGCGGCCCAGGCGCTCCGGCATCAGGTACTGCGACAAATACTGCGCAAACGGCAGGCTGTCGCCTTCTTCGATGGCGCGTTGTTGCGCGCGTGAATCTTCTGCAAGTTGCTCAAAATGCGCCAGTGCATGGGCTTCTAAGGGCGCGGCAAGTTCCTGCGCCTTGGTTTCTAAGGAGTGGGCTTTGGCAAAGGCCGCAAAGGAGCCGCCAAATTCCTGGTGCATGGCGTGCAGCACGCGGGCCGACGGAAGTGTTTCGGGGTGGTGCAAACTGTTGTCGGCATGGGCCACGGCAGCGCTGTAGTCGCGGGTGCCGTGCGCAGCGTCCAGGGCCTGGGCGATAGATGCAAATTCGCGCACCAAGGCCAAGCCCCAGTCCTTGAGCGCCACCGCACTGTCGCCGCGCTGCAGCTGCAAGCCGGGCTCGCGCCCGCGCTCGGCCACGCATTGCTGGTTGCGCGACATGGCGGCAATTTCCTGCGGCGAATCCTGGGGGCTGGGCTGCGACAGGCAATGCAGCAAAAACACGTCCAGAAACCGCAGCGTGCGCGCGTTGATGCCCACAGGCTCCAAGGGGTCCAGGTCCATGAGCCGCACTTCCACATATTCCACACCACGTTCCCGCAGCGCATGCAGGGGCCGTTCGCCTTGGAAGATGACCCGCTTGGGTCGGATGGTGCCGTAGAACTCGTTTTCGATTTGCAGCAAGGTGCTGGCAAGCTGGCGGAAATGGCCGTCCGGCGCTTGCACGCCCATGGCTTCGTAAGACGCATAGGGCACGGTCAAGGCCTGGTGCAGCGATGCAGCGTAGCCCTCTAAACTGTTGTAGCTCACCGCCAGCGCGCTTTGTGCGTCGCTTTGGTAGCCCAGACGACCCATGCGCAGCGAGGTAGCAAAGGGCAGCCCCATGGTGCCAGGCCCTAGGGGCTGCAGCGAATGGGCGCGACCCGCGACAAAGGATTCGCACACAGCGGGCGATGCGCCAAACAAATAGAGCAACAAAAACGCATGGCGGCGGAAGTTGCGAATCAGACCGAAATAGGCCTCGCTGGAGACCTCTGGCAAGGACCAGTTGTAGTGGATGCCGGAAATGGTTTGCATGCGCCGGCCATAGCGGTAACCCAAGCCACTGCGGTACACCGTTTTGGCCTGCCCGACATTGGAGCTGCCGTATTGACCCAGCGGAATGGCGTCATCCGCCGGCAACTCGCAGGGCATGCTCGACACCCACAGCGCCTCTTTGCCCATGGCGTGCAGCGTGAATTTCTGCACCTGCCGCAACTCATCCAGACAAGTCTCGACGCCCGCATGGACACCCGTGATCAACTCTATTTGCGATTCACTGAAATCGGTGGTGATGTGCGGGTGGGTCAGTGCCGAACCCAAATCTTTCGGGTGCGGGCTCTGCGCCAGTGCACCATCGGGCATGCAACGCAGGCTTTCTTTTTCAATGCCGCGGCGAATGCCGCGCAGGCGCTCTGCATCCATGCCTTTCAGGGCGATATTGCTTTCCGTCATGCCAATAGGCCCTCTCATTCCATCCAAGGTCTGTGAACTTAGCACAGCCCTGTGCACATGGGGTGATAGCGGGCTATTACAAGGCCGCTCCCAAGGGAAATATCTCAGGCCAGGTGCTGGTGGGCACGGCCCAATTCATGGGCACCTTGGGCGGCGCCACTGGCCGGAACGGCCGCATTGGCGCCATCCACGACCTGCGCCAATTGCGCTTGCAACTGCTCAGGCGCATCCGCACCCAAGCCCAGCCATACACCCTGTGTCAGCGTGATTTGCGCGGCCTCCACGCTCCCGGCGCCAGCGCACAAAATCGTGCGTGTGGGTGCGTCTTCGGCCAGCAGCACCAGCATGGCGGGCACCACGGCTTCGGGCTTGAGGGCTTCGAGCACCTGGGGCGGCATCAGGTCTTCGGTCATGCGCGTGGCGGCCGTGGGCGCCAGACAATTGACATGGATATTGTTTTTGGCGCCCTCGATGGACAGCGTTTGCATCAAGCCCACCAAAGCCATCTTGGCCGCACCGTAATTGCTTTGGCCAAAGTTGCCATAGAGGCCGCTGCTGGAGGTCGTCATCAATATGCGGCCGTATTTTTGCGACACCATGTGCGGCCAGACGGCCTTGGTGCAGTGCACCGCGCCCATCAAATGCACATCCATCACCAGCCGGAAGTCATCAAGCTCCATCTTGGCAAAGCTTTTGTCGCGCAAGATGCCGGCGTTGTTGACCAAAATATCGACCCGACCCCACGCATCAACCGCCTGCTGCACCATGGCCTGCACGGCCGCCGCATCGGTCACCGACGCCCCATTGGCCAAGGCCACGCCACCTGCCGCCTCAATCTCAGCCACCACCGCTTGTGCGGCGGATACGGATCCGCCGGAGCCGTCGCGGGCGCCCCCCAGGTCGTTGACCAGCACTTTGGCGCCGCGCTGGGCCAGGGCCAATGCATGCAGGCGCCCGAGGCCACCACCGGCGCCGGTCACAATTGCTACACGGTCTTTGAAGTCCAGGGCCATAAAATTCTCCAATCAAGTTGCACAGAGCAGCCACAGCCGCTCACAAAAACGCTGACTCTACTGCACACCGGCGACCGCCCTTTTCACCCCCGCAACGAATGTGACACCCATGGAACTGAACTCCGACGTCCCCACCCTGCCCCCGCGCGACGCGGCCACCGTGGTCATGCTGCGCGACGGCGCCCAAGGGCTGGAAGTGTTTTTGGTCAAGCGCCATGGGCTGTCCGACGTGCTGGGCGGCGCCTATGTGTTCCCGGGCGGGAAACTCGATGCCGCGGACTGCGATGTGGCCCACCATGCGCACTTTGACCGCAGCGCCCAAGCGCTGCGCAGCGCTTTGGCCGAGGCGGACACCGAGGAGTACATTGCCTGCGGGCTGTTTGTGGCGGCCTTGCGGGAGACCTTTGAAGAATCCGGCGTGCTCTTTGCCAGCGAGGCGGCAGGCGCGCAGGCGTCCGACGGAACGGCACCCGACTTCCATACCCGCCTGGCCAACCAGCAGCTGCGCTTGCACACCAGCGCTGTACAGCCCTGGACCCGCTGGATCACGCCACGCATGCCCTCGGTCTCCAGCAAGCGCTTTGATACCCGTTTTTTCATCGCCGCCATGCCCGAAGGGCAGTTGGCGGTGCACGACAACGTGGAGGCGACCGAGAGTGCCTGGCTGCAACCCCGCACTGCTTTGCAGCAGTACTGGAGCCGCGAGATTGAGCTGGCACCGCCGCAAATCATGAGCCTCGCTCAGCTCGCGCGCCACGCCAGCGTGGCCAGCGCGATGGCCGAAGCTGCATCGCGGCCTCCGCCCGTCATCCTGCCCGAGGCCTTCAACGAAAATGGGGAGCGCACGATTTGTTACCCCGGCGACGCAGGTCATCCGGTATCCGCGCGGGCCATGCCGGGCCCCCTGCGCTTGTACTGGCGCAACAAGCGCTTCGAGCCCGAAGGGGGCTTTGACGCGTTGTTTGCCTAAAAAACAGCTTAGGCGGCCAGCGCCAGAGGCGCGCGGATCAGGTGGTCAAAGGCGCTCAATGCCGCCTTGGAGCCCTCGCCTGCCGCGATCACGATCTGCTTGAAGGGCACCGTGGTGCAATCCCCGGCCGCAAACACGCCAGGCACATTGGTGTGGCCTTTGGCATCCACCTCAATTTCGCCGAATTTGCTCAAGTCCACCACGCCCTTGAGCCATTCGGTGTTGGGCACCAGGCCAATTTGCACGAACACGCCTTCCAGCGCCTCGGTATGTTCCTGGCCGCTGGCCCGGTCTTTGAAACGCAGCCCATTGACCTTGCCGTCCGCACCGGTGATTTCGGTGGTTTGGGCGTTGGCGTGGATGGTCACATTGGGCAGGCTTTTGAGTTTGTTCACCAGCACCGCGTCGGCCTTGAGCTGATCGGCAAACTCCACCAGCGTCACGTGCTGCACGATGCCCGCCAAGTCAATGGCCGCTTCCACGCCCGAGTTGCCACCGCCAATCACGGCCGTGCGCTTGCCCTTGAACAAGGGGCCGTCGCAATGGGGGCAATAGGCCACCCCTTTGTTTTTGTAATGCGCCTCGCCAGGCACATTGACATTGCGCCAGCGCGCGCCGGTCGAAAGAATCACCGTCTTGGCTTTCAGGCTGCCGCCGTTGGCAAGGACCACTTCGGTCAAGCCGCCGGGCTCGGCAGCAGGGACCAAGCGCGTCGCCTGTTGCAGGTTCATGATGTCCACGCCGTAGGAACGCGTTTGCGCTTCCAGTGCGGCGGCAAATTTGGGGCCGTCGGTCTCTAAAACAGAGATGTAATTTTCGATGGCCAAAGTGTCGTTGGTCTGGCCGCCAAAGCGTTCTGCCACCACGCCCACCCGAATGCCTTTGCGCGCGGCATACACCGCAGCAGCTGCACCCGCAGGGCCGCCGCCCACAATCAGCACGTCGAACGGGTCTTTGGCCGACAGTTTGGCCGCGTCTTTGTCGGCCGCGCCGGTATCGAGCTTGGCCACAATTTCTTCCACCAGCATGCGTCCGTTGCCAAACAACTGGCCGTTCAGGTACACACTGGGCACCGCCATGATCTCGCGGTCGGCAACCTCTTGCTGGAAGGCACCGCCTTCAATCACGGTGGTCTTGATGCGCGGGTTGTAGATCGCCATCAGGCTCAAGGCCTGTACCACGTCGGGGCAGTTGTGGCAGGTCAGGCTCATATAGACCTCAAAGCGGTAGTCCTCGCCCGCGGGCGGCTGAAGCGCTTTGATCTGGTCAATGACATCCTGCTCCACCTTGGGCGGATGGCCGCCCGTCCACAGCAGCGCCAGCACCAAGGACGTGAACTCATGGCCCAGCGGCAAGCCGGCAAAGCGCAAATCGGTGTCCGTGCCCACGCGTTGGAGCGAAAACGAGGGCTTGCGCGCGTCTTGGCCGTCGTAACGCACCGTGATCTTGTCACTGCGCAGGCTTTGGATGGTTTGCAACAACTCGCGCATTTCGATGGAGTTGTCGTCGTCCCCCAGCGACGCCACGATGTCCATGGGCAGGGTGACGCGCTCGAGGTAGGCGGCAAGCTGGGATTGGAGGGTGGCGTCAAGCATGAGGGTTCCTTTGAATGTTGGGGCGTAAAAAAACCGGACAGCTGCCGCCCGCGCAGCAATTCGCTGTCCGGTTGGCAGGGCGCTGCATGCGCCTTGCCACGGATGCCAGCAGATTTAGATCTTGCCGACCAGGTCCAAGGAAGGCGTGATGGTCTTGGCGCCTTCGTTCCACTTGGCGGGGCAGACCTGACCGGGGTGAGCGGCGGTGTACTGCGCGGCCTTGAGCTTGCGCAGGGTTTCTTTCACATCACGAGCGATTTCGTTGGAATGCACTTCCATGGTCTTGATGTGGCCTTCGGGGTTGATGATGAAGGTACCGCGCAATGCCAGCCCTTCTTCGTCGATATGCACGTCAAAGGCACGGGTCAGTGCATGGGTGGGGTCGCCGATCAAAGCGAATTTAGCCTTGCCCACTGCGGGAGATGTTTCGTGCCACACCTTGTGCGCGAAATGGGTGTCGGTGGTCACGATGTACACGTCAGCACCGGCTTTTTGGAATTCTGCGTAGTTGTCAGCAGCGTCTTCCACTTCGGTGGGGCAGTTGAAGGTGAATGCTGCGGGCATGAAAATGAACACGTTCCACTTGCCCTTGATGGACTCGTTGGTCACGGTGACAAATTTGCCGTTGTGGAATGCTTCGTTTTTGAAAGCGGGGACTGCGGTGTTGATCAAAGACATGGTTGTTTCCTCTCGGGTTGAAGTTCGACGATTGAACAGACCAAATTCTAGGGCGCGCCTGTGACATTTGGACTTAATTGATTCAATCAGGTCGATTGCAAAAAGCTATTCAGACCCACGCAGCGCTTCAGGTTTTTTCACTGCTCACACCCGGTGTACCGCTGAGCACCTCCTCCAGTACGGTGCGCCCTTCGGCCACGCGCAATGCACCGGCCAGGCGCAAGGGCTGCATGCCATCGGCGACTGCCTGGCGGCGCAGCGCTTCGATCTGCGGGCGCTCGGTCACCAAGTCGCGCAGCGGATCCGAAACCACCAGCAACTCGTACAGACCCATACGACCGCGAAAGCCCGTCATACGGCAGTCCACGCATCCCACCGCTTTGTAGGGACGGTACTCACCCGACAGCACCCAGGGTTTGACAGCGTCCAAGAGTCGCTCTTTGCTGGCATCGGGATCAGGCACGCTGCAATTCGTGCACAGGGTGCGTACCAAGCGCTGGGCCAGTACCCCCAGGAGCGTGGCGTTGATCAGGTAGGGCGGAATACCCAGCTCGATCAAGCGCGTCATGGCCGAGGGTGCGTCATTGGTATGCAGCGTGGAAAAAACCAAATGCCCGGTGAGCGCCGCCTGCACCGCCATTTCGGCAGTTTCCAGATCGCGGATTTCGCCCACCATGATCACATCCGGGTCCTGGCGCATGAGCGCCCGAACCCCTTGCGCAAAGCTGAAGTCGAGTTGCGGCTGCACCTGGGTCTGATTGAAAGACGGCTCGATCATCTCAATCGGGTCTTCCACCGTGCTCACATTGATCTCTTCGGTGGCCACACGCTTGAGGGTGGAATACAAGGTCGTGGTCTTGCCGGAACCGGTGGGCCCGGTGACCAAAATAATGCCGTGGGGGCGCGCCAGCAGCCCTTCCCACCGTGCCGCGTCATGCGCTGCAAAGCCCAAAGAACCCAGGTCTTTGACCGTGTTCTCGGGGTCAAAAATGCGCATCACCATTTTTTCGCCGAAAGCAGTTGGCAAGGTGGACAAACGCATTTCGATTTCGTTGCCCTTGGCATCGCGTGTCTTGATGCGGCCATCCTGCGGTCGCCGACGCTCAATCACGTCCATGCGCGCCAGAATTTTGATGCGGGAGGTCATCGCCAGCATGACGCCAATCGGCAACTGGTACACCGGGTGCAACACCCCGTCGATACGGAAGCGAATCACGCACTGTTCGCGCCTGGGCTCTAAGTGGATGTCGCTGGCGCGCATGTCAAAGGCGTACTGCCATAGCCAGTCCACCACCATCACCACGCTTTGGTCGTTGGCGTCGAGTTGCTTGTTCGATTTTCCCAGCTCGACCAGTTGCTCAAAGCTCGCCCGCGTATGGTTGCCACTTTTTTGCGCCGTGCGCACCGATTGCGCCAGTGCATAAAACTCAGCGGTGTAGCGCGCAATGTCTTGGGGATTGCACAGCACCAGTCGCACCTGGCGCCGTGTCTGTCGTTCCACTTCGGCGATCCAGTCTTTGGCAAAAGGCTCGCAGGTGGCCACCACAATGTCGCCCGCCGTAAAGGCCACTGGCAGCACTTTGTGGCGCTGCGCATAGTCCGCGGTAAACGCGTCAGCCACTTTGCTCACATCCACCTTGAGTGGATCAATGCGCAAGTACTCCATGCCCGCGCGCTGGGCCAACCACCGCACCAGCGCTTCCGCGTCCATGGCTTTGCGGTCGGCCTCGCGTTCGGGCCCCAAACTGCCCAGACGGGTCACAGGATGTTGCGCGCTTTCGCCCTGCTGGCAGCGGGCCGTGAGGCGCTCAGCCTCTTTCAGGGAAATCGTGCCGTCATCGCGCAGCCAGGCCACCAAACGCTGCCAGTCCAGCACCCCCCGGTGGCTGATGGCTTGCGACAAGTGCGGGGCCTGTGGGGCGTTGGATGCATTCATGGGACGATGGGTTTAAATCCTCGGATCCATTTGCCTGCGGGCAGGCCCCAATGGGACTCGATGTACTGTACCCGCTCCACCAGCAAAGCGCGACTGGGGCGGCTGGGCGTGCGTTGGGCCAGCACCACCGTGTTGCCCTCGCGTGTGGCTTTGAAAGCCCAAATGGCATTGCGACCGAAGGCCTGTGCAATACGCTCCACACTGCGCTCAAAACTCGAACTGCGGCCGAACAGATTGACCGTCATGCAACCCTCGTCGGTGAGCGTGTTGCGGCAATCGGCATAAAAGTCAGGACTGTCGAGCACGGGCGCAGCGGCTTCTTCGTCGTACAAATCCACTTGCAGCGCGTCAACCGCGCCCAGCCAACGGGGCTTGGTAATTTCTTTTGCTGCGTCGGCCAATATCACCTGCATGCGGGCGTTGTCGGCTGGCAGCTTGAACCAGCCCCGGCAGGCGTGCAAGACCTGGGGATTGAGCTCAATCGCCGTGGTCTTCATGCGAATTTCTTTGTGGCAGAACTTGGTCAATGAGCCTGCGCCCAAACCCAGCTGCAGCGCCTGGCGCGTGGGTGCGGTGGCAGGGTCCATCAACAGCAACCAGGCCATCATGCGCTGTATGTATTCGTGCACCAGCACCGTGGGTGCATCCAGCAACATGGAGCCCTGAATCCACTCGCTGCCCAGATGCAAATGGCGCACCGGACCTTCTTCGGAAAAATTAACTTCAGGGTGCAAATCGGTGTCGTTCATCGGATTGATCATAGTGGTTCAGACCTGTGCTGCCAGCGCGGGCAAAGCCTCGCAAGCGTTGCGCCAGGTGGTGGCCTGAAGTTCTGAAATTGGTATAGCGCGCAACCGGGCCAATACCTCAGCAATGCGCGGAATTTGTGACGGCGTGTTGATACCTTGGGGAGCGCCGCTTTCGCGCTGTTGCGCCGTGGTGTACAGCCAGTGCGGTGGAATATCGGGTGCGTCGGTCTCCAGCACGATCGACTCCAGCGGCAGCGTTTGGGCCAGATGTCGCAATTGCAAAGCCCGCTCAAAGGTCAGTGCGCCGCCAAAACCGAGCTTGAAACCCAGGTCGATGAATGCCTGCGCCTGTTGTGCGCTGCCATTGAAGGCATGGGCGATGCCGCGCCAGGTGCGCGCGGGTCGTACGGCACGCAAAAACTTCAGCAAACGGTCTGCACTGCGCCGCACATGCACAACCACGGGCAAATCAAATTCGGCTGCGATGCGCAGCTGTGTCTGGTAAAAGTGCTCTTGCTTTTCGCGCATGGCGGGTGTGCACAGGGCTGGCACAAAGAAGTCCAGCCCGATCTCCCCGACTGCACCCAGGTGCGGATCGTCACGGTGGTTTGCAATTTCAGCGCGCAGGCGCAACAGGTCGCTCTCAGGCGCTTGTGGCACATACAGCGGGTGAATGCCCAGGCAATACACATCGCCCCAGCGCCGCGCCAAGCGGCGCACCGTGCCCCAGTTGGCGGCTTCCACGGCAGGAATCACACACCGTTCAACCCCCGCTTCGCGGACCGCCATGCGAACAGCGTTGGCTTCATCGGCATCACCAAACTCCGCCGCATCCAAGTGGCAATGGGTGTCTATCCAGCCCAAAGGCACGGGGGATGCCACGGGTTGAAGCACATTCATCAAGCGGATGTGGGCGGCTGCAACACGCCTTGTTCCAGTCGCAATTGCCGGCTGCAGCGCTGGGCCAGGCTGGCGTCGTGGGTCACCAGCACAAAGGCCGTGCCGTGTTCGCGCGCCAGGCTCAGCATCAGGTCAAACACGCCATCGGCGGTCCGACGATCCAGATTGCCGGTGGGTTCATCGGCCAGCACACAGTCGGGTTGGGTGACCAATGCGCGGGCAATCGCCACCCGCTGGCGTTCGCCGCCCGAGAGTTCTGCGGGGCGGTGGTGCACGCGTTCGCCCAAGCCGACCCGCTCCAGCATGGCCAACGCCTGGGCGCTGGCTTTTGCTGGATCCTCACGCCGCAGGGTCAAAGGCATGGCGACGTTTTCAAGGGCACTGAACTCGGGCAGCAGGTGGTGAAACTGGTAAACAAAACCCAGGTGGCGGTTGCGCAAGCGCCCTTGCGCCGCGGCGTCCAAACCGCCCAGCGATTGACCACACAGTGTCACGGTGCCCGCACTGGGCGCATCCAAGCCACCAAGCAAATGCAGCAAGGTCGATTTGCCCGAACCCGACGTGCCCACGATGGCCAGGGTGTCACCCCGATGAACGCTCAGGTCAATGCCTTGCAGCACGGTCACGTCCAGGCGCCCTTCGGCAAAGCGCTTGCGCAGCCCATGGCACTCCAAAATCACAGCAGCTTTATTCATAACGCAGGGCCTGGGCGGGATTGACTTGGGATGCGCGCCAGCTGGGGTACAGCGTGGCCACGAAGGCCATGGCCAGGCTGATCAGCGCCACGGGCACGATGTCCGCGCGCTGCGGATCGCTGGGCATGCGGCTGATCAGATAAATGTCTTGCGGCAAAAAGCTGGCGCCCAGCAGGTGCTCCAGGGCGGGCACGATCACGTCGATATTGAAGGCCACGCCCAGCCCCAGCAGTAGCCCAGCGCCGGTGCCGATCACGCCCACCATGGCACCTTGCACCATAAAAATTCCCATGATGCTGGCCGGGCTGGCGCCCAGCGTGCGCAGGATGGCGATGTCCGCGCGCTTGTCGGTCACCGTCATCACCAGCGTGCTGACCAGGTTGAAGGCCGCCACCGCCACGATCAGCGTGAGGATGATGAACATCATGCGTTTTTCCACCTGCACGGCGGCAAACCAGCTGCGGTTTTGCCGCGTCCAGTCGCGCACCAGGAGGTTGCCAGTCAGGGTGGTGCTCAGGTCCTGGGCCACCTGGCGGGCCTGGTGCAGGTCGCGCAACTTCAGCCGCACGCCGCTGGGCCCCTCAAGCCGGAATATCTTGGCCGCGTCCTGCAAATGCACCAGCGCCAGCGTGGAGTCGTATTCAAAGTGGCCGGAGTCAAAAGTGCCCACCACCGCCATTTGCTTGATGCGCGGCACCACGCCGGCAGGTGTGACCTGCCCGCTGGGCGCGACCAGCGTCACCACATCACCCACCTTCACGCCCATGGAGCGCGCCAACTCGGCCCCCAGCACCACGCCAAAGCCGCCGGGGTGCAACTGTTGCAACACGGCCTGCTGGCCAGGGGCTAGCAGATCGGTCACCTCGGGCTCCAGCGCCGGGTCGATGCCACGCACCAGCACGCCCTTCATGTCCTCGCCGCGCGCCAGCAAGGCCTGCGCGGCGATAAACGGCGCCGCCCCCACCACCTGCGGATGGGCGCGCGCTTGCAGCAGCGTCTGCTCAGGGTCTATCAAGGCTGCGCCGCCCAAGGCATAAATCTCGATGTGCGAGACCACGCTGAGCATGCGATCACGCACTTCCTTCTGAAAACCATTCATCACGCTGAGCACAATGATCAGCGCCGCCACCCCCAGCGCAATGCCCAGCATGGACACGCCCGAGATGAAGGAAATAAAGCCGTTGCGCTGCGCCGCGCGTCCGGCACGGGTGTAGCGCCAGCCAATGCGCAGCTCAAAGGGCAGGTGGAGTGGCATAAAGAGGTAGGCAGGTCATAAGGCCCGATTGTCGCAGGGGCGCAGTGGGGCGGCCGACGCGCCGCGTGCGAGACAATCAGGCCATGCATCTTGTGATTTCCCACGCCGCGCCCTCCGGCCCCCAATGCCAGGCCGCACTCGAGCGGCTGGAACTGCCCCACTTGCGCCAGCTGCTGCGGGTATTGACGCCCGACCGCACGCTCCACGGCAGTGATACCGACCTTTCGCCCATCGCAGAACGGGTGCAAACCCAGGACGCGTATGCCGATGGCCTGATACCGTGGGCAGCGCTGGCGGCCAAGCCATTGCCCGAGTTGCCAAACGACGCCGCCTGGGGCCTGATCACGCCCTGCCACTGGGCGGTGCACGCCGACCACGTGGCCATGCACGATCCCCGCACGCTGCGCCTGGAGGCTGCTGAGTCCCACGGGCTGATGCAGGCCATGGCGCCCTACTTTCTGGAAGATGGCCTGGTCTTGCACTACTGGCAGGCGGACACCTGGCTGGTGCACGGCGCGCTCTTGCGCGGTTTGCCCACCGCCTCGCTGGAGCGGGTGCGTGGCCAAGCGGTAGACGCCTGGCTGCCGCGCACTGCTGCGGCCCGCGTGGTGCGCCGCCTGCAAAACGAAATGCAAATGCTGCTGTACACCCACGCCGTGAATGACGCGCGGGCGGCCCGGGGCGTTCCGGTGGTGAATTCTTTTTGGCTCAGTGGAACCGGCGATCTGCTTGGAAACGAGCCCCCAGAGGACGGCACCACGATGCACGACGGGTTGCAGGCTGCGGAGCTCAAAGACGATGCACACGCCTGGACGCAGGCCTGGCAGGCCTTGGACCGTGGGCCGATTGCTGAGTTCGCCAAGGTTTTGCACCAGAAAGCCAGCTCGCAGCCCGCACTGACCCTTTGCTCCGAGCGCAGCGCCCGGACCTGGCGACTGCAGCCCCAAAGCCTGATTCGAAAAATCAAGACCGCCCTGCGCGGTCCGTCACCCTCCACGATCTTGAAAGCACTATGAACATCATTCCCCGCGACATTCCGCCGCGCAGTGTCTGGGCACTCGAGCAAGCTGGCGTGCATCCGCTGCTGGCACAGCTGTATGCCGCACGCGGCGTGACCCAGGCAGACGAACTGGACAACGCCCTGTCCAAGTTGCTGCCCCCCGATGGTTTGAAGGGCACGCGCGAAGCTGCCGTGCTGCTGGCCGACGCCATTGCGGCGCAAAAGCGCCTGTGCATCGTGGCAGATTACGACTGCGACGGTGCTACTGCCTGTGCCGTGGCGGTGCGCGGCCTGCGCCTCTTGGGTGCGAAGCATGTGAACTATCTGGTGCCCGACCGTGTGGTCGACGGCTATGGCCTGACCGCCCCGATTTCGCAGCGCGTGTTTGACCAAGGCGCCGACGTCTTGATCACCGTGGACAACGGCATCGCCAGCACCGAAGGTGTGGCCCGCGCCAAGGCGCTGGGCCTGCAAGTGCTGGTGACCGACCACCATCTGCCAGCCGCCGAGGTGCCTGCGGCAGATGTGATCGTCAACCCCAACCAGGTGGGCTGCAGCTTTGAGAGCAAGGCCATTGCCGGGGTGGGCGTGATGTTTTATGTGCTGCTGGCCCTGCGCAGTGAGCTGCGCAGCAGGGGCGTTTTTGACGCCAGCACGCAGCCCAAACTGGACGCACTCCTGCCCCTGGTGGCATTGGGCACAGTGGCTGACGTGGTGCGGCTGGACGCCAACAACCGCCGCCTGGTCGCCCAGGGCCTCAAGCGCGTGCGTGCGCAGGCCATGCCCGCCGGCGTGGCTGCGCTGTTCAAAGCCGCAGGGCGCCAAGCGGCCACCGCCACCACCTTCGACTTTGGTTTTGCCTTGGGCCCGCGCATCAACGCCGCCGGGCGCCTGTCCGACATGACACTCGGCATTGAGTGCCTGCTGACCGACGACCCCGCGCAGGCCGATGAGTTGGCGCGCACCTTGGACGGCATCAACCGCGAACGCCGGGTCATTGAGGGCGATATGCGCGAGCAAGCCATGCAAGTGGCCGAGTCGCTGTTTGACGAGGGCGACGAACCGCCGCCCGCGATTTGCGTGTTCGACCCCGACTTCCACGAAGGCGTGGTCGGCATCGTGGCCTCGAGGATTAAAGACAAGCTGCATCGCCCGACCTTTGTGTTCGCCGCCAGCCAGGCACCGGGCAAAGAGCATGAGCTCAAGGGCTCGGGCCGGTCGATTCCAGGCTTTCATTTGCGCGATGCGCTCGACTTGGTGGCCAAGCGTTACCCCGGCGTGTTGCTGCGTTTTGGCGGCCACGCCATGGCAGCGGGCTGCACGATTGCCGAAGAGCATTTGGACACCTTTGAGCAGGGCTTGAGCGAAGTCGCCCACGAATGGCTGGACGCTGCCACCCTGCAGCGCCGCCTGGCCACCGATGGCCCACTCGCGCCCGCCTACCGCCGCGTCGACCTGGTGGACACCTTGCACGAAGCCGTCTGGGGCCAGGGTTTTGCCGCGCCCACTTTCAGCGAAGAAGTGGAAGTCATCTCACAGCGGCTGGTCGGCGAAAAGCACCTCTCACTCAAACTCAAACACCAGGGCGAACCGGTAGACGCCATCTGGTTTGGCCACACCGACCCCCTGCCCGCCAAAGTCACCATGGCCTTTCGCCTGGACGCCGACGAATGGAACGGGGTGCGGCGGGTAAAGTTTTTTGTCGAAGGTGTGCAGGACTGCTAGTTCTGGTGTTTAGGACCCGACCAATAAAACCCATTTTTTTAATCATTATTTATTGCACTATAATTAAATTTTATTAATTTAATTTTCAGGAGATTGCAAAATGATTTTTAAAACTTTAACTCTGGGTGTATTTTTCTTTACAGTTTTTGCAAGTGGCTGTTCCACGATCAGCGGCAGCGGAACTTCTCAAGCCCTGTCGGTGCAAACTCTCGCTTCGGATGGCGGTGAAGTCGATGGTGCGCTATGCGATATGACAAATGATGAGGGAACCTGGTTCGTCGTTACCCCTGGTTCCACGGTCATCCACCGCTCGAACAAAGACCTTCAGGTTGTTTGCAAAAAAGCCGGGGTGGATGTCGGCAGTGCAAACGTTGTCTCGCGTACCAAAGGCAATATGTATGGAAACATCTTATTTGGTGGCGGCATTGGCGCGGTGATTGACCACAATAATGGAAGTGCCTACGAGTACCCTGCATTAATCAAGGTTTTCATGGGTCGGTCGAACCAGAAAATCGAAGAAAAGACGGACGTTTCAGCTAAGTAGAGTCAGCAGTCGGGACTACGCTTCCCGACGCCAACCAAGGCTATTTCCAGCGCACCGGCTCAATTTGCACGGTGTTGCTGTCGTCGCTGAGGGTGAGGCCGCCTTCTTGCACCGTGGCCTGCAAATGCATGCTGCGCTGGGCCAAGGGAATCAGGGCCTGAGAGGCCAGCGTGGGGATGCGGTAGACCTGCAGATTTTGTGGGCGGCTGAGCTTGTTTTCCATGGTGCGCCACCACACTTCGGCCGCATGGTTGAAGCAATACAACACCACCTGATCGGCTTTGCCACAGGCTTTGATCAAAGGCTTGTCTTCGGGTTGCCCCACTTCCATCCAGAGTTTGATTTGGCCCGTGAAGTCGCGCAACCAGACATCGGGCTCATCAGGGTCTGACAGCCCCGCGCCAAAAGCCAGGGTGCCGTCACCACCACAGACGGTTTGCAGCTCATGCGCATGCAAGGCCAGGGCCACCAAGCGAACCATCATGCGCTCGTCGGTTTCGCTGGGGTGGCGCGCCAGCGTCATGGCGTGGTCGGCGTAGTAGCTGTGGTCAATGTCTGCAATTTGCAGATGGGCTTTGAAGATCGTAGATTTGATGGCCATGGGTCGATTGTGACGGACGCACTGTCAAAATGCGCCCATGAACACCATTTCCCTCACGATATTGACGGGCGCATCACGCGGCATGGGCCTGGCCATGGCCCAACAGTTGCTGACGCCCGGCGCGCATCTGCTTTGCATTTCGCGCAAGACCAATGACAGCCTCACACAACTCGCACAAGCGCGCGGTGCGGTGCTGGAGCAATGGAGCGCAGACCTGGCCGACGCCGCCCCCGTGGCCGCGCGGCTGGCGCATTGGCTGTTTGCCTTGGACCCGACCACACTCGCCAGCGCAACTTTGATCAACAACGCAGGCGTGATCCCCGCCATTGTCCCCTTGCGGGAAAACAACTCCGCCGACCTGGCCCATGCCTTGCGCGTGGGGCTGGAGGCGCCCATGCAGCTGTGCGCTGCGTTTCTGAACGCCACGCAGGCGTGGACGGCGCCACGCAAAGTGCTCAATATTTCTTCGGGTTTGGGCCGCCGAGCGATGGCGTCTTCGGGGCCCTATTGCGCGGCCAAGGCAGGCATGGACCATTTCACCCGCTGCCTGGCCTTGGACGAAGCCTTGCAAGCCCATGGCGCCAAAGTGTGTTCACTGGCGCCCGGGGTGATTGACACCGATATGCAAGTGCAGCTTCGCGGCGCGGACCCCCAGGCGTTTCCAGACATTGGCAACTTTGCAGGCCTGCATGCCCAAGGCCTGCTCGCCAGCCCCGATGAGGCTGCGCGGCGGGTGCTGGCCTATCTGGCGCGCGCCGACTTTGGTGCAAACGCGGTGGCCGACGTGCGCGACTAGTAGACCTCGGGCACGATCATGGACTGTGGCACGGGGTGGCGCTCATAGTCCTCATGGCGCACGCGCTCGGGCACCACCACCTGCGGGTGTTCCACTTCCTCGTAGGGCATTTGGTGCAAGAGGTGGTGGATGCAGTTCAAACGCGCTTTTTTCTTGTCCACCGCCTGCACCACCCACCACGGGGCCTCAGGAATGTGGGTGCGCTCCAGCATGATTTCTTTGGCGCGGGTGTAGTCTTCCCAGCGACTGCGTGACTCCAAGTCCATGGGACTGAGCTTCCATTGCTTGAGCGGGTCGTGGATACGGCCTAAAAAGCGCGAATACTGCTCGTCGTCCGAGATGGAGAACCAGTATTTGATGACCTGAATGCCCGAGCGCACCAGCATTTTTTCAAACTCGGGCACGGTGCGGAAAAACTCTTCGTACTGCTCGTCATTGCAAAAACCCATGACCCGCTCCACGCCCGCCCGGTTGTACCAGCTGCGGTCAAACAGCACGATCTCACCCGCAGCGGGCAGGTGCGACACATAGCGCTGGAAATACCACTGCGTGCGTTCGCGGTCGTTGGGTGCAGGCAGCGCTGCCACCCGGCAGACGCGGGGGTTGAGACGCTGGGTGATGCGCTTGATCGCGCCGCCCTTGCCCGCTGCGTCGCGGCCTTCAAACAAGACCACCACTTTGTGCCCGGTGTGCATCACCCAGTCTTGCAGCTTGACCAACTCGCCTTGCAGGCGGAACAGCTCGCGGAAATAGAGTTTGCGGGCGTCCTGGTCGGCCTGGGTGGGCACCTGCGCACCGCCAGGGTAGCCGTCATCGAGCTCCATTTCCAGCTCTTCGTCAAAGCTGTCCAGCATGTCGCTGCGCAAGCGGCGGATCAATTCGTCGTTTTTTTCCATAGCGGTTCCAAAGCCGTTTGTTGAAATTTCAGACTAACGTCCAAATATTTCAAAAATATGTCATCGCAATGACCATCGATGCCTGCCGCGTAAGGCGCGTGTAGCGATCGCGCAGCAGACTCCAAGGCTTTGCAGGCCCCCGCCCTTCTCATCCCTCAACCCCAAAGGAAATCCACCATGACCCGTGAAGTTGTCGTTGTTAGCGCCGTTCGTACCGCCATTGGCACGTTTGGCGGCAGTTTGAAAGACATCGCCCCCACCGATTTGGCCGCGCAGGTGGTGCGTGAATCGCTCTCGCGCGCCCAGACCGAGGGCAAAGACGTGGGCCATGTGGTGTTTGGCCACGTGGTCAATACCGAGCCCAAAGACATGTACTTGTCACGTGTGGCGGCCATCCATGGCGGTTGCGCTGAAGGCACTCCAGCCTTCAACGTGAATCGCCTGTGCGGCTCGGGTCTGCAAGCCATCGTCAGCGCCAGCCAAAGCATTTTGCTGGGGGACGCCGATGTGGCCATTGGTGGCGGCGCCGAAAGCATGAGCCGCGCACCCTACGCCTCGCTAAACATGCGCTGGGGTGCCCGCATGGGCGACACCAAGATGGTGGACATGGTGGTCGGTGCCTTGCATGACCCCTTCAAGACAGTTCACATGGGCGTGACCGCAGAAAACATTGCCGCCAAATGGGGCATCAGCCGCGAGGAGCAAGACGCGTTGGCGGTGGAAAGCCACAACCGTGCCCAGCGCGCCACCGAGGCGGGGTACTTCACCAGCCAAATCATGCCGGTCACGCTCAAGAGCAAGAAAGGCGATGTGTCTTACGCCACCGACGAGCACTTCCGCCCCAATTGCAGTCTGGCGGACCTGGCCAAGCTCAAACCCGTGTTCCTCAAAGAAAACGGCACCGTGACTGCGGGCAATGCCTCTGGCATCAACGACGCAGCCGCCGCCGTGGTGCTGATGGAAGCCGCCACCGCCAAGGCGCGCGGACTCCAGCCGCTGGCCCGTTTGGTGGCGTATGCCCACGCCGGTGTGGATCCCCAGTACATGGGCATTGGCCCGGTGCCTGCCACCAAGCTGGCGCTGCAAAAAGCCGGGCTCACGGTCAATGACCTGGATGTGATTGAAGCCAACGAGGCCTTTGCCGCCCAGGCCTGCGCCGTGACCCGCGATCTGGGGCTCGACCCCGCCAAGGTCAACCCCAATGGATCAGGCATCTCGCTGGGTCACCCGATTGGAGCCACCGGCGCGCTGATCACGGTCAAAGCGCTGTACGAGCTGGAGCGCATCAACGGTCGCTACGCCCTGGTGACCATGTGCATTGGCGGCGGCCAGGGCATTGCTGCCATTTTTGAACGCCAGCGTTAAGCCGCGTCGCCCTGGAATCCTCCGGCGCTCAGTGTGACCACCAAGGTGTCGCGGTAGCCGCCGGTCTCCAGGGGCTGGATCGGGGTGGACTCGTGAATCACGCGTTCATCGTCAAGCAGCAGCACCGACCAGGGCTCGGTCAATGTGAAGCGCTGGCCCTGCGGGCCTTGCGCGTCAAACACCCGTGTCTCGCCGCCCTTGATGGCGTGGCGAGCGACCAAAAACACCGCCACCAGGTCCACAC
Organism: Comamonadaceae bacterium; assembly: GCA_947447985.1. Lineage (GTDB taxonomy): Bacteria > Pseudomonadota > Gammaproteobacteria > Burkholderiales > Burkholderiaceae_C > Allorhodoferax. The sequence goes on along the minus strand of CANFLX010000013.1, from coordinate 12,345 downwards.
CGTCACGGTGGGCACCTTCGGGCGTGGGGCGGCCAATGCCGTCTGCGGTGTCAATGCGGAATTGGTGCGCTTCCATGAACCAGGCCTGTTGGCCTTTGATGCAGGAACAAACACTGGACAGCCAGCGCAGCAGCGCCTGCCAGGATGCGCTGTGCGCCAGCGACGCATCCATGGGCTCAAAGTGCCGCTGCATGCCGCCGTGCAAGGCGTTGTATTCCACCGGTTGCCAGTGCGCCCGGTGCGCGGCCTGGGTCACCGACGCACCGTCGACCACAAAGCAGGAGTGGCGGCGGTGGCGGTAACGGCCACCATCGCGCAAATAGGCGTCTGGCGGCAGCTGGCTCCACAAGGGCGTCCAGGCGTGCATCGACGCCAGTTCCAGCCCACTGAGTGCACACACATCTGCAGCGCCCAGGACTGCGAAGCCAGAGCTTTGCAGCGCCGCTTGCAGTTCGGTGCTGGGCGTCAGGACGGGGGCTAATTTATCGCGGGGGGGTGTTACAGGCATTTCAGGGGGAGTGACGGTTTGCAGGGAGAAAAAGGTTGCGCTGTGGATTATCGACCTGCGCCTTGGCTGAAAGCGCCTGCGTGTCTTGTGCAACATCAAGCCCCTGGCACTGTCGCGTCTTTGTCGCCTGTGCAACTGCAGCAAGAGTGCGCTGCGGCTAGCATCGCAGGCTGCACCGGCACAGGATCTCTGCGCTATTCCCGCCACCTTCTCATTTCTGGTTCGCACCATGACACAAACTGCTTTGTCCTCTCTCGTCAACCACCAAATCCGCCTGGCCGCGCGCCCTGTGGGCCTGCCCACCGACGCCAACTGGAGCCACACCACCGAAGCGGTGGCTGAGCCAGGTGAAGGCGCTGTCGTCCTTCAAACGCTGGCCATTTCGCTGGACCCCGCCATGCGTGGCTGGATGAACGAGGGCAAGAGCTACATCCCCCCCGTGGCGATTGGCGAAGTCATGCGCGCAGGCGGCGTGGGTCGCGTGATTGCCTCCAAAAACAAAAACTTTGCGGTGGGCGACTATGTGAGTGCTGGCTTTGGCGTGCAGGAATACCTGAGCCTGGAAGCCGCCGATATGCGCCGCAATGGCCTGGTCAAAATTGACCTGAACGTGGGTTCGCTCACCCAATGGCTCAATGTGCTGGGCATGCCGGGCATGACGGGCTACTTTGGCCTGATGGACGTGGGCCAACCCCAGGCTGGTGAAACCGTGGTGGTGTCAGGCGCAGCGGGTGCGGTGGGTCAAACCGTGGGGCAGATGGCCAAAATTCGCGGTTGCCGCGTGGTCGGCATTGCGGGCGGCCAAGCCAAATGCGATTGGGTGGTGAAAGAACTGGGCTTCGATGCCTGCATCGACTACAAGGCCGGCCCCAGCGCGGTGCGTGAAGGCCTCAAGGCGCATTGCCCCCAAGGCGTGGACATTTACTTCGACAACGTGGGCGGCGAGATCTTGGACGCGGTGCTGGCCCGCATCAACCGCAAGGCCCGCATCGTGATTTGCGGCGCCATCAGCCAGTACAACGCCACCACCGCCATTGCGGGTCCGAAAAACTATCTCAGCCTGCTGGTCAACCGCGCGCGCATGGAGGGCATTGTGGTGTTCGACTACGCCGACCGCTACCACCTGGCGGTGGCCGAGATGGCGGGCTACCTGAAAGACGGCCGCATGAAGAGCAAAGAGGACGTGGTGCACGGCCTGCAAAACTTCCCCGGCACCTTGCTCAAGCTGTTCAACGGCGAGAACTTCGGCAAACTGGTCCTGGAAGTCGCCAGCGCCTGAAACCCGATGGGTCTACCCGGTGAAAGCCGCGTAGACCAGATTGCGGAACATGGGCCGGAAATAGTCGCGCTGGTTGGGCGCCTGCGCCATCAAAATCGCAAAAAAGCCATGCACCGGGTCCACCCAAAAGGTGGTGCCCGCAATGCCGCCCCAGGAATACAGGCCCACGCTGCCCGGCAGGGTTTCCAACCCCGGATGCAAGCGCACCGAAAAGCCCAGACCAAAGCCGGTGCCGCGCCCCAGCATATCGCCCGAGCGCTCGGTGGTTTGCTGCCCTAAGCCACCCAGGTGGTCGGAGGTCATCAGTTGCACTGAGGCCGGACTCAGCAGGCGCTGCCCCGACAACTGCCCGCCATTGCACAGGCACTGCACAAAGCGCGCGTAGTCGTGCGTGGTCGATGCCAGACCCATGCCGCCAGCTTCCATGCGGGGTACCTGGCGGACATCAATCAGGGGCATTTGTGTGCCGCCGTCGGGGTCGTGCACAAAGGCCTCGGCAATGCGGTGCTGCTTGTCGGGCGGCACGCTAAAACCGGTGTCCACCATGCCCAGCGGTGCAAAAATGTTTTCCTGCAAAAAAGCGCCCAGGGTCTGGCCACTCACGGCCTCGACCAAAGCGCCCAGCAAATCGGTGGCACGGCTGTAAGCCCAAATACTGCCGGGCTCAAACATCAATGGCATCTGCGCCAGTGCCTTGGAGAACTCGGCATTGCTACGCTCGCGCGAGCCTAATTTGGCGTCGGCATACATGCGCTGGATCGGCGCACTGCCCAAAATCTCGTAGGTCAGGCCCGAGGTGTGGCTGAGCAGGTCTTGCACCGTGGGCGCGCGGCGTGGGGCGCGCAAGGCCATGGCACTCCCGTCAAAGTGCGCCACTTGCACAGCTGCGAATTCGGGCAAATGCTTGGCCACCGGGTCGCTCAGCAGCAACTGCCCCCGCTCCAGCAATTGCATCACCGCCACCGAGACGATGGGCTTGGTCATGGAGTAAATACGAAAAATCGCATCCACCGCCATGGGCGTGCCCTCCTGCGGATCCTGCTGCCCGACAGCCTCATGCAGCACCACCTGCCCGTGGCGCGCCACCAGGGCCACTGCGCCCGGCAAGCGACCCCGGTCGACTTCGCCTTGCAGCACCTGCAAGATCTTGCGGCTGCGCGCGGCATCAAAGCCCAGGGATTCGGGCAAGGCGGTGGGCAGAGGCTCGGTAGGCATGGTGGATCCTGGGTCGGTTTACTTGGGAGTGGCCGCAGCTTCTTGCTCTTGCAAGAGCCGCCACATCACTTTGCCTGCGCCGCTCTTGGGCAAGGCATCGGCAAATTGCACTTTGCGCGGCACTTTGTAGACCGCCATGTTGTCGCGGCACCAGTCGATGATGTCCTGCTCGCTCACCGTGCCTTGGTGGCTGGCGCGCAGCACGACCACCGCCTTGACCGACTCACCGCGGTAGCTGTCCTGCGTGGCCACAATGCAGGCTTCTTGAATGGCGGGATGGCGGAACATCAGCGCCTCGACTTCGGCGGGCCAGACCTTGAAGCCCGAGGCATTGATCATGCGCTTGAGCCGGTCGGTCATAAAGAAGTAACCGTCTTCGTCCACCCGCCCCATATCGCCGGAGCGGAAAAATGAATGTCCATCGATCTCGACAAAGGCTTCGGCCGTGGCGTCAGGCCGTTTCCAATAGCCTTTGAAAATTTGCGGCCCGCGCATGACGATCTCGCCCGACTCTCCGGTGGGCATTTCCGCCAGCGTGGTCGGGTCCACGACGCGCGCATCCACACCGATAAAGGGCACGCCCAGGCACTGCTGCTTGGGCGCATCCGGCGGGTTGCTGTGCGAAGGCGCGGCGGTCTCGGTCAGGCCATACCCTTCGACATAGCGCAGGCCATATTGCTCCCACAGTCGTTGCGCGACGGCCTGCGGCATGGCCGCACCACCACCGCCGATAAACACCAGGCTCGACAGATCAAAGCTGGCGAAGTTGGGGCTGCCCATGAGGTCGATGACCATGGTGGGAATGTTGGTCCAGTGCGTGACCCGCCAGCGGGCGATCAAGGAGCCTGCCAATTCACGGTCCCAGCGCGGCATCAGCACCATGGTGGCACCAGCGCAGATGTTGGTGTGCATCAGGCTCACCATGCCGGTGATGTGGAACATGGGCACCACCATCAGGGTCACGTTTTCCATGCTGCCGTTGCCCCACAGGCTGCTGGCCACGGCGTTGTGCATGATGCTCGAATGCAGGTGCATGCAGCCCTTGGGCAGGCCCGTGGTGCCACTGGTGTAAGGCAGCAAGGCCAAATCGTCGGCGCCCACGGCATGGGCAGGCGCCGCCAAAGTGCAGGCCAGGGCATCGGTCCAGGCGTGAACCGTGCCGCCCTCCAGTGCGGGTGGCGCATGGCGGGTCAGCAACCAGTCCCTCCAGGCCGCGGGCGGCGCATCGTCGCCCGCTGCAGGATCAAAGGCATCGGTGAAGTGGGTCACGACCAGGTGCGCGAGTTGCTCAGCGTGCGGCAAGGCATTGCTGGCTTTGGCCCACTCGGGCGCCAGATCGGAGGTCGTGACCGCCACGCGGGCGTCAGGGTCGGTGATGTAGTGTTTGAGCTCTTCGGAGCGGTTCATGGGATTGACCGGCACCACCACCGCATTGGCCCGCAAGATGCCAAAGTGCGCGATCACCAATTGGGGGCAGTTTTGCATGCACAGCACCACGCGATCCCCTTTTTGCACGCCCAATGCACCCAAATAGGCGGCAAACCTCTCGGCCTGTGCTTTCAACTCCGCATAACTGAGCTTGCGACCGAAAAACACCAAGGCCGTTTTGTCCGGAAAGCGCCGGGCATTGATCTCCAGGTTGTCCCACAAGGATGTGGCCGGCACGGTGATGCGGCGCGGCACGCGCTTGGGCCAAAAACGGTAGTGGGGAGCGTCTTCTCGGGCGGTGGTAGTCAAGGCGGTCATCCTTAGTACATGTTGTTTGATCGATATACGAAATTCAATCCATGGCGAATCCGACGATAGGGCCTGCGGGCGATGGTATCCGCGCTGCTTGTCTCTGTGGCGACGCGGGCACGTCCAAATGGTGGCCCGAGTTGTGCTTAGGAGATCCTGCCTTTCAAGCGTAAACCACGAAGCCGCAGCGCCGTATCTCGCGTTACAGTTCAGCCCGTTGAAGACAAACGTTCCCTTTCCAACCTTTGGAGTACCACCATGAACTTGAAACAACTTCCCAGCCTGCTCGCCACCGTCCTTGCGCTTGGTGCCTTTGCACTGCCCGCCCACGCCGGCAAAACCGTAGACGCCATCAAAGCACGCGGCCAGGTGCTGTGCGGTGTGCACACCGGTCTGGCTGGCTTTAGTGCAGCCGACTCCAATGGCAAATGGAGCGGCATCGACGTTGACGTCTGCCGCGCGGTGGCCGCTGCCACCTTGGGCGATGGCGAGAAAGTCAAATACGTGCCGCTGGTGGCCCAGTCGCGCTTTGCGGCCCTGCAGTCGGGTGAAGTCGATGTGCTGTCGCGCAACACAACCTTTACCCTGACCCGTGATGCCTCCATGGGCCTGAGCCAGACGGCGGTGGTCTATTACGACGGCCAGGGCTTTATGGTGCCGGTCAAGAGCAAGATCAAAAGCGCCAAGCAGCTCAAAGGCCAAACGGTGTGCGTGCAGTCCGGCACCACCACCGAGAAAAACCTGACTGACTTCTCCAAAGCCAACAGCCTGAATATCAAACCCGTGGTGTTTGAGAAGCTCGATGCCGTCGAAGGCGCGTATTTCTCTGGCCGTTGCGTGGCTTACACCACAGACGCTTCCGGCCTCGCCTCGGTGCGCAACAAATCGGCCAAGAACCCTGCAGACCACCTGATCCTGCCCGAGCTGATTTCCAAAGAACCCCTGGGCCCCATGGTGCGCCGTGGTGACGACGAGTGGGCCGCCATCGTGAAGTGGACGGTTTACGGCTTGCTGGAAGCCGAAGAGTACGGAATCACCTCCGCCAATGTGGACGACCTCAAGGCCAACAGCAAAGACCCCATCGTGGGCCGCATCCTCGGCTCCACCGAAGACAGCGGCAAACTGCTGGGCTTGGACAAAGAGTGGATGGCGCGCGCGGTCAAAACCACGGGCAACTACGGCGAGATTTTCGAACGCAATGTGGGTCCCAAGTCCGCCTTGCAACTGCCCCGTGGTTTGAACAATTTGTGGAACAAGGGCGGCATCCAATACGCACCCCCTATCCGCTAATTGACAGAAAGGGCTAGCCTTTTGTCCGAGCCACGCTCCGCACCTCCAAAAAAGCACTGGTCCTGGCGCAGCCAGGCCTTTCGTGCGCTGGTGTACCAGGCGGTCGCCGTTGCGGTGATCGCGCTGACCGCCCTGTTCCTGGCCCACAACACGGCCACCAACATGGCAGCGCGGGGCATCCAAAGTGGCTGGGACTTTTTGGCCGGGTCTGCGGGCTTTGACATTGGCGAAAGCATCATTGCTTTCGACTCGGGCGAGCCCTACTGGCGGGCATTTTTGGTGGGTATGACCAACACCCTGCGGGTCGCGGTGTTGGGCATCGTGCTCACCACCCTCCTCGGAACCCTGATTGGCGTGGGCCGTTTTTCGCGCAATGCCCTGGTGCGTGGGCTGTGCCTGGCGTATGTCGAGCTGTTCCGCAACATTCCGGTGTTGCTGCAGTTGCTCATGTGGTACTTGCTGTTCACCGAAGTGCTGCCAGTGTCCACCGAAGCCTGGCAGCTGGGCCCCTTTTTCTTGAGCAAAGGTGGCCTCAACTTTCCTATTCCCGTCTGGGCCACCGGCCAGGTCTTGGCGGCGTGGGGACTGGGGCTCGGTTTGGTGCTCGCGTGGTTCTACCGCGGCCACGCGCAGCGGCGTTTTGAAGCCACGGGACAGGCACGCAGCACGGTGTTGGCACCCTTGGGCGTGGCCCTGGCCTGTGCGGCCATCGGATGGGCGCTCGGTGGCGCACCCACGGCGCTGGACCGCCCGATCCAAGGCGAATTCGCGATCGAGAACGGCGGCGCCCTCACCCCGGAATTCATGGCTTTGCTGCTGGGCCTCACCGTGTACACGGCCGCCTTTGTGGCCGAAGTCGTGCGCGGCGGTATTCAGTCGGTCGCGTTGGGCCAGTCCGAGGCAGCGAGTGCACTGGGCCTGAGCCGGGGACAAACCATGCGCTTGGTCATGCTGCCGCAGGCCTTGCGCGTGATCATTCCGCCCATGACCAATCAGTTTTTGAACCTGACCAAAAACTCCTCACTGGCCGTGGCCATCGGCTACCCCGACGTGGTGTCCATCGCCAACACAGCCATCAACCAGACCGGGCGCTCGGTCGAGTGCATTGCCATCATCATGCTGGTCTACCTGAGCACCTCGCTATTCACCTCGGTGCTGATGAACTGGTACAACGCCCGCGCCGCGATTACCGAGCGCTGAAGCCTGCCCATGACATCCACCACCTTTCAACCCATCGCCCCGCGCCCCGCGCCGGTGCGCACCCAAGGCGTGCTGGCCTGGATCCGCCTCAATTTATTCCAGGGTTGGGCCACCACACTGGGCACGGTGCTGGTGGGCGCGGTCTTGCTGGCCACGCTGCCGCGCCTGTTTCAATGGGCAATCGTCGACGCGGTATGGGTGGCCGACAACGCGCTGTGCCATGCCGCGAGCGGCGCCTGCTGGGGTGTGGTGCGGGAAAAATTCCGCTTCATCCTCTTTGGCCGCTATCCGTTTGACGAACACTGGCGCGCCCTGATTTGCACGGTGATGCTGCTGGCACTGATTGTGGTGAGCTGCATTCGCGCTTGCTGGAAAGCCTGGCTGGCGCCCCTGTGGGTGGTGGTGTTGGCGGCCTACCTCACGCTGATGCGCGGCGGTGTGTTCGGCCTCACGCCGGTGGGCACGGACCTCTGGAGCGGCCTGCCGCTGACCTTGTTGCTGGCCACCGTGTCCATGGGTCTGGCGTTTCCCATTGCGCTCATGATTGCCCTGGGTCGCCGCTCGGGCATGCCGGCCATTCGCAGCCTGTGCACGGTTTATGTGGAATTGATTCGTGGTGTGCCGCTGATCTCGGTGCTGTTCATGGCGTCTTACATGGCGCCGCTGCTCTTGCCGCAAGGTGTCAGCCTGGACGTGCTGGTGCGGGTGCTGGCCGGCATCACCTTGTTTGCCGCCGCCTACATGGCCGAGGTGATCCGTGGTGGCCTGCAAGCCATGCCCAAAGGGCAAACCGAAGCCGCCGCCACGCTGGGCCTCAGCTATTGGCAAACGCAGCGTCTGATCGTGCTGCCCCAAGCACTGGCGATGGTGGTGCCCGGCATCATGAACAACTTCATCTCCACCTTCAAAGACACCTCTTTGGTGGCCATCGTGAGCCTGTACGAGCTGACCGGTGCCATGGGCATGGCCATGAATGCAGACGCCGACTGGCGCCCCTTCCGCATTGAGGGCTATTTGTTCATTGCCGTCATCTATTTTGGTTTTTGCTTTTCCATGTCGCGCTACAGCCATTGGATTGAAAAGCAGGTCAACAAAAGCAAACTTCGCTGAAATCCACCTATGTCCAACCCCATCATCAGCTTCGACAAAGTCAACAAGTGGTACGGCGATAGCTTTCATGTGCTGCGTGACATTGACCTGAACATCGCCCAGGGCGAACGTATCGTGGTTTGCGGCCCCTCGGGCTCGGGCAAGTCCACGCTGATTCGTTGCATCAACCGGCTCGAAGTGCACCAGCAAGGCCACCTCAAGGTGGACGGAGTGGAACTCACCGACGACGTCAAGGTGATTGATGATGTGCGTAAGAAAGTCGGCATGGTGTTTCAGCAGTTCAATCTGTTCCCGCACCTGACGGTGCTCGAAAACCTCACGCTCTCGCCCATGTGGGTGGGCAAGCTGCCTAAAAAGGAGGCGGAAGAACGCGCCATGGAGCAGTTGAACCGGGTGCGCATTGCCGAGCAGGCGCACAAATACCCCTTGCAACTCTCTGGCGGCCAACAGCAACGCGTGGCGATTGCCCGCGCGCTGTGCCTGACCCCCAAGATCATGCTGTTCGATGAGCCCACCTCCGCGCTCGACCCGGAAATGATCAAGGAAGTGCTCGACGTGATGATGGAAATGGCCCACCAGGGCATCACCATGGTGTGCGTCACCCATGAAATGGGATTCGCCAAAGCCGTGGCCGACCGCGTCATCTTCATGGACCAGGGCCAGATCGTGGAACAAAACAATCCCCACGAATTCTTCAACAACCCCCAAAGCGAACGCAGCCGCGACTTTTTATCGAAAATTTTGGGGCATTAAGCACCATCCCGGAACCTTGGTAACAGGGGGTGGCGGCCGACCCCTGTAAAGTGCAGTCCTTTCACCTTCAGGCCATCGATTTGAATTCCTCTGCGCAAGCGCTGCCCCCCGACTTCTCCCAAAGCCACTTTCGTCACGCACTCGGGCAATTTGCCACCGGGGTGACGGTGGTCACGGCCCTCAACCCGCAGGGCGGTTTGGTGGGGCTCACGGTGAGTTCTTTCAATTCCGTGTCTTTGGCGCCACCCCTGGTGCTGTGGAGCCTGGCGCACAAATCCGGCTCCATGGAGGCGCTGCTGGCTTGCCAGCATTACGTCATCAACGTGCTGGGCGCCGAGCAAGCCGAGCTGGCCAGTCAATTTGCCACCAAAGGCATAGACCGCTACGCGGGCGTGCACTGGTCGCCGGGCTTGCATGGTGCGCCGGTGATCCACGGTGCGGTCGCCACCTTTGAATGCTTCAACCGCAGCCGCCACGACGAGGGCGACCACATCATCTTCGTGGGCGAAGTGGAGCGCTGCAGCCACCGCGAAGAAGCCGATCCGCTGCTGTACCACGGCGGTTCGTTCTACACCGGCGGTCTGCGCTGATACTTCAAAGCAATCCCATGCAACGCAAAGAGCATCTTGATCCGCTGGCCATTGGCCTGCTGCTGACGTGTTGCGCCTTTTGGGGCTTTCAGCAGGTGCTGGTCAAAGCCACATTGCCCGAGATGGCACCGATTTTCATGGCCGGTGTTCGCTTTAGCGGGGCTGCTGCCGTGCTGTGGTTGTGGTGCGTGTGGCGCGGTGTGCCGCTGTGGCAGCGCGATGGCTCTCTGGGGCCCGGACTGCTGGCGGGCTGCCTGTTTTGTCTGGAATTTGTGTGTCTGTTCTCGGGTCTGCAATTCACGGCGGCGTCCCGTATTACCGTGTTTTTGTACACCTCGCCGCTCTGGGCGGCTTTGGTGCTGCCCTGGTTTATCAAGTCAGAGCGGCTGTCCAAACTCCAATGGCTGGGCTTGCTGCTGGCCTTTCTGGCGGTGGGCTTTACTTTGCGCCAGGGCTTTCTGGGCGGCCAGACGCCGCAGCAGCACTGGGGCGATTTGCTGGGTATTGGGGGCGCGATCGCCTGGGCACTGACGACCGTGGTCCTGCGCACCACACGCCTGACCCAGTTGGGCCCTGAGAAGCTCTTGTTCTACCAAGTGAGCGCCAGTGCCATGACGCTGCCCCTGCTGTCGCTGGCCTTGGGTGAAGCTTGGAACTGGCACCTCAGTACGTTTGCGCTCGGCTCCTTGTTCCTGCAAACCGTGGTGGGCGCTTTTGCCAGCTACCTGGCCTGGGTGTGGTTGCTGGGCCGCTACCCTGCGACCAAAATGGGCTCATTCGCCCTCAGCACGCCCTTGTTCGCCTTGCTCTTCGGCGCCCTGTGGCTGGGCGAGGCGGTCACCGTGGAGTTGCTGGGCGCCCTGGCTGTGGTGGGCCTGGGCATCACGCTGGTCAACCAGCGCAGAGGCTAGCGCCCGGTTGAGGCCAGCACCACACGTTTACTTGAGCGCTTTGTAGCGCATGCGTTTGGGCTTGGCGCCCTCTTCGCCCAAGCGGCGTTTCTTGTCCGCTTCGTATTCCTGGTAGTTGCCGTCAAAGTAGACCCACTGGCTGTCGCCCTCGCAAGCCAGGATGTGGGTCGCAATGCGGTCCAGGAACCAGCGGTCATGGCTGATCACCAACAGCGTGCCGGCAAACTCCAGCAGCGCGTCTTCCAGGGCACGCAGGGTTTCCACGTCCAAGTCGTTGGACGGCTCGTCGAGCATCAGCACGTTGCCACCGGCAATCAGCGTTTTGGCCAAATGCAAACGGCCACGCTCACCGCCCGAGAGCGTGCCCACACGCTTTTGCTGGTCTGCACCGTTGAAGTTGAATCGGCCGCAGTAGGCGCGACTGGCCATTTGAAACTTGCCCACGTTCAAGATGTCCAAGCCGCCCGAGACGTCTTCCCACACGGTTTTCTCGTTGGCCAGGTCGTCGCGGTTCTGATCGACAAAGGCCATCTTGACGGTTTGGCCGATCTTGACTTCGCCGGAATCAGGCTTTTCACGGCCGGCAATCATCTTGAACAGCGTTGATTTACCCGCACCGTTGGGGCCAATAATGCCCACGATCGCGCCGGGTGGGATCTTGAAGCTCAGGTTGTCAATCAGCACGCGGTCGCCAAAGGACTTGGTGACGTTGGTGAACTCAATCACTTCCTGGCCCAGACGGTCCGCCACGGGGATGAAAATTTCGTTGGTTTCGTTGCGCTTTTGGTACTCGAAGTCGCTCAGTTCTTCAAAACGGGCCAAACGGGCCTTGCTCTTGGCTTGGCGCGCTTTGGGGTTTTGGCGGGACCATTCCAGCTCTTTTTTCAGCGCCTTGGCGCGGGACTCTTCGCCCTTTTGCTCGGCTTCCAGGCGCGCCTGCTTTTGTTGCAGCCAGTCGCTGTAATTGCCCTTGTAGGGAATGCCAGCGCCCCGGTCCATTTCCAAAATCCACTCGGCGGCGTTGTCCAGGAAGTAGCGGTCATGGGTGATGGCCACCACGGTGCCCGAGTAGCGTTGCAAAAACTGCTCCAGCCAGTCCACCGATTCAGCGTCCAAGTGGTTGGTCGGCTCGTCGAGCAGCAGCATGTCGGGCTTGGACAAGAGCAGGCGGCACAGGGCGACGCGGCGTTTTTCACCGCCAGAGAGCACGCCGATGTTGGCGTCCCAGGGGGGCAGTCGCAATGCGTCGGCGGCGATTTCCAACTGGTGTTCGGAGTCGGTTCCTGCGGTGGCGATGATGGCTTCGAGCTCTGCCTGCTCCGCTGCCAGCGCGTCAAAGTCGGCGTTTTCGTCGCCATAGGCGGTGTACACCTCTTCCAATCGCGCTTTGGCCGAGAACACCTTGCCCATACCCGCTTCCACGCTTTCACGCACGGTTTGGGTCGGGTCCAACTGTGGCTCCTGCGGCAAGTAGCCGATGTTCAGACCGGGCATGGGAATGGCCTCGCCCTCGATCTCTTTGTCCAGACCGGCCATGATTTTCAGCAGCGTGGACTTGCCCGAACCGTTGGTGCCCAGCACGCCGATCTTGGCGCCGGGGAAAAAGCTGAGTGACACATCTTTCAAGATGTGGCGCTTGGGCGGCACGATCTTGCCGAGGCGGTTCATGGAAAAAACGTATTGGGCCATTGCGGGTTCCGTGGGGAGTCAAAAAATCAGAAGCTCGTATTATCGACTGCCCGCCTGCGCCCT
>CANFLX010000012.1 GCA_947447985.1 Comamonadaceae bacterium | reverse complement strand
GCCACCCAGTACTTTGATACAAAGCACGGATTTAGCGCCGGTGTTATCGGCGACTTCCAGTCGAGATTCTGTTTGGATCATTTCTTTATTCCCAACTTGCACCGGATGTTGTTAGCACTCAGAACGAATGCTTTTCCCTACCGGTCAGTCTTGGGCCCGCTGTCCGCAATCTGAACCACTCAGACTGCCTCCATGAGGGCAGATGTCTCAACCCTTTCAGGCTGAGCCCACGATTATGCACCAAAAATTGCGCCGCCTCAACTATTTTTCAGGGAACACTCGAAAAATGTTCGGCCAGCCGCAGAAATTGCGCCACATTTTGGCGTCCGCCCAGCTCCTGGTCCAGAATCTGGGCCACCTGCGGCGCTGCCTGCGCTGCCGCTTTGGCGTCTAAAAACAACAGCCGACAGCGGCGCGCAAGCACATCTTCGACGGTCAGCGCATATTCATAGCGCGCGGCAAAACGCACCATGGCCTCCGACAGTCCCGGCGCAATCCAATGGTCCGCACCCGGCAGTTCCGCCAAGATCCCCTCTTCGGCGCCATAGGAGTGCATGCCTTGGGCCTGTCGCAAACTCGGCGTCATGGCAGGGTCGTGGGCCGAAGTGGCGCCCACCAGGCTCAAATGCGCCGTGATGCAGGGTTTGTCACACGCCACCAGGCGCCGCTCCAGACACGCTTGCAACACGTCTTCGGCCATGACCCGGTAGGTCGTCCATTTGCCGCCAGTGACCGTCACCAGGCCGCTGGGGCTCACCACCACCGTGTGTTCGCGGCTGATTTTTTGGGTCGCGCCTTCTCCGCCCTGGTGTTTGACCAGGGGTCGCAGTCCCACCCACACACTTTGGACGTCCGCCCGCGTCGGGGCCTGGGTCAGGTAGCGCGCCGCCTCACGCAGAATGAAATCCACCTCCTGCTTCAAGGCCGTGGGCTCCTCTGCCAGGCTGTGCGTAGGCGTGTCTGTGGTGCCCAAAACAAGCTTGCCGAGCCAGGGCACGGCAAACAACACCCGCCCATCCGCGGTCTTGGGCACGATCAGCGCCGCGTCGGATGGCAGAAATTCGCGGTCCACCACCAGATGCACGCCCTGGCTGGGCGACACCATGGGCGGGGCGTCGTCGTCCTTTTGGCGCAAGCCGTCCACCCAGACACCGGCGGCGTTGATCACGCAGCGCGAGTGGATGCGGTAAGTTGTTGCGCTCAGGGTGTCGATGCACTCCACGCCCGAAATCGCTCCGTCGTCGTAAATCAGTCGCTCTGCGCGGCAGTAATTCAGCAGCAGCGCGCCCCGTTGCGCGGCAGTGCGGGCAATGGCCAGCGCCATGCGCGCGTCGTCAAACTGCCCGTCCCAGTACTTCACGCTGCCCTGCAGACCCGCGCTTTGCGCCGTGGGGAGTTCAGCCAATGTTTGGGCCTGGTTCAGGCGCTGCGTCTTGCCCAAGCCCGCATCACCAGCCAACAGGTCGTACATCGTCAGGCCCAGGCCGTAAAAGGGCGACTCCCACCAGCGGTAGCAGGGCATCACAAACGCCAGCGGCTGGGCGATATGGGGGGCATTGCGCAGCAACACGGTGCGCTCGTGCAAGGCTTCGCGGACCAAGGAAATATTGCCCTGCGCCAGGTAGCGCACGCCGCCGTGAACCAGCTTGGTGGAGCGCGAGGACGTGCCTTTGGCAAAGTCCTGCGCCTCCACCAGCACCACGCGCAGTCCGCGCGAGGCTGCGTCAAGCGCTACGCCCAAGCCGGTGGCGCCCCCTCCAATCACCGCCACATCAAAGTGCGGATCGGCCGCCAAGCGCGCCAACAGATCAGCGCGCCGTGTGGGCAAAGGTGCGTGGGGTGTCGCCATGGCCCGATTTTGACCTGCGTTTTGCACAGGGCTTGTCCGCGCAACAATAGCGGCCCTTGCTTCCCATTTGCAAAAGGCGCCTCCATGTCGTACCTGCTCGCCCTTGACCAAGGCACTTCCAGCTCCCGCAGCATCGTCTTCAATGCCGAAGGCACCATCGTGGCCATGGCGCAGCAGGAACTGACCCAGTACTACCCTCGCCCTGGTTGGGTGGAGCACGACCCGCTGGAGATTTGGAACACCCAGCTGGCAACCGCGCGCGATGCGCTGCAAAAAGCCGGCATCCGCGCAAGCCAAGTGCGCGCCGTGGGCATCACCAACCAGCGCGAAACCACCGTTGTGTGGAACCGCAAAACGGGCCAACCCATCCACAAGGCCATCGTCTGGCAAGACCGGCGCTCCGAGCCCTATTGCGCACGTCTGCGCGAACAAGGCCTGGCCGACACCATCCGCCAGAAGACCGGCCTGCTAATCGACGCCTATTTCTCTGGCACCAAGCTGCAGTGGCTGCTGGACGAGGTTCCCGGCGCGCGGGCGCAGGCGGAGCGCGGCGAACTGGCTTTCGGCACAGTGGACAGCTGGCTTTTGTGGCAGCTCACCGGTGGTGCAGTGCACGCCACCGACGTGAGCAACGCCTCGCGCACCATGCTCTTCAATGTCCACCACAACGGCTGGGACGCCGAGCTCTTGCAAGCACTGGACATTCCGGCGGCCTTGATGCCCACGGTGCAGCCCTCGGTCGCCCAGTTTGGGGAGGTGCTGCCGCAATGGCTGGGCCATGCACTGCCCATAGGCGGCGTGGCGGGTGACCAGCAAAGCGCTTTGTTTGGCCAGGCCTGCTTCCGTGCCGGCATGGCCAAAAATACCTATGGCACGGGCTGCTTCATGCTCATGCATACCGGCGAGCATTTTCAAACGTCCACCAATGGCCTGATCACCACCAGCGCGGCGCAAGTCGTCTCTGCCCGACCCCAATTTGCGCTGGAAGGCAGCGTGTTTGTGGGCGGCGCCGTGGTGCAGTGGTTGCGCGACGGTCTGGGCGCAATCCGCAGCAGCGCGGAAGTCCAGGCACTGGCAGAGACGGTGCCCGACAGTGGTGGCGTCATGCTGGTGCCCGCCTTTACCGGCCTGGGTGCGCCCTATTGGAACCCTGAGGCACGCGGCACCATCACCGGCCTCACACGCGGCAGCACGACCGCGCACATTGCGCGCGCCGCCTTGGAAAGCATCGCTTTTCAGAGCGCTGCCCTGCTGCAAGCCATGGCGCGCGACGCACAGCAGACGGGCGCAGCGGCGGTGACCGAGCTGCGGGTGGATGGCGGCGCCTGCGTCAACGACTTGCTGATGCAGTTCCAGGCGGACCTGCTGGGCATTGACGTGGTGCGACCGGCAGTCACCGAGACCACGGCGCTGGGCGCGGCCTACCTGGCGGGGCTGTCGTGCGGCCTCTACCCCAACACCGACGCACTGAGCCAGCTTTGGAAAGCCGAGCGCCGCTTTGAGCCGCGCATTCGCCCGAGCGAAGCGCAAGAAAAAATGCAGCACTGGGAACATGCGGTGCGCCAGGCCACGGCGCTTTGATGGCCTCGCTAGACTCCCACCCACTTCCCACTTGAAAGAAGACCCGCATGCAACAACGCATCGCATTCATAGGCGGCGGCAACATGGCCAGCGCCATCATCGGCGGCCTGATCGGCCAAGGCATGGCTGCGTCGCAGATCGACGTGGTGGAACCCTTCGAGGAAGCCCGCGCCAAGCTCCTGGCCCAATTCGGCATCTCGGCCCAGCCGGCAGCGGGCGATTTTTTGAACCGTGCGGACTTGGTGGTATGGGCGGTCAAACCCCAAACCTTCAAAGACGCCGCCACGCAAACGCAGGCCCACACCCTGAACGCCCTGCACCTGAGCGTGGCCGCTGGCATTCGCAGTGACACCATCGCCGCCTGGCTGGGCAGCGAGCGCGTGGTGCGCGCCATGCCCAACACGCCCGCGCTGATTGGCCAGGGCATTACCGCCCTGTTTGCCCGCGCGGCAGTCAGCGCCGCTGACAAAAGCCTGGTCACGCAGGTTTTAGAGAGCACGGGTGAAGTGCTGTGGGTCAGTGCAGAGTCGCAGATTGACGCGGTGACGGCCCTCTCCGGCTCGGGCCCCGCCTATGTGTTTTATTTTCTGGAAGCCATGCGCGAGGCCGGGGTCAGCATGGGGCTGGACGCGGCACAGGCCTACCAGCTCGCGGTGGCCACTTTTACCGGTGCGGGCGCGCTGGCCAAAGCGTCGCCCGAGACGCCCGAAGTGCTGCGCCAGCGCGTCACCAGCAAAGGCGGAACGACCTACGCGGCTCTCAGTGCCATGGAGGCCAGCGGCATCAAGCCCGCCTTCATTGCCGCCATGCACGCCGCGCGGGACCGTGCGCAGGCCATGGGGGACGAGTTCGGGGCGGGGTGACGTCCGGCGCTCGCCCTAATCCCCTGGCGCCAGCAGCACCCCGGCGTCCACCAGGGCGCTGATCTCTTCGTCTGCGTAGCCCAGGCTCTGCAAGAGCTCACGGCCATGCTGCCCGAGCCGCGGGGGATCCAACCGCAGGCCCAGGCGCTGCCCGTCCAGCATCAAAGGCAACAAGGGCGTTGCGGTCTGGCGGCCATCGGGCAAAGTCATGGGCGCCAGACCGCCGGTGGCTTGCAAGTGCGGATCTTCAAACAGGTGCTGCGGGTCGGTGATCGGCGCAAACGGCAGGCCGTGCTGTTCAAACACCCTTGCCAGTGCGGTCGCGCTTTGCTCGACCAAGCGCTCGCGCAGCAGCGGTATCAGCCAGCTGCGCGCCAACACGCGGTCGTTGTTGCTGGCCAGGCGCACATCGGCAAACAGATCGGCAAAACCAAAGGCCTCGCAAAACACCCGCCACTGCGTATCGCCCACCACGGCCAAAAAGATTTGGGCGCCGTCTTTGACCTTGAACACGTCGTAAATGCCCCAGGGCGAAATCTTCTCGGGCATGGGAGCGGCGGCTTTGCCGGTCACGGCGAACTGCAGCATGTGCTGCGCCACCAGAAAAATATTGTTCTCAAACAACGCCGCTTGCACTTCCTGGCCTTTGCCGGTCTGCTGGCGTTGCATCAAGGCCGCCATGGCACCCATGGCACCAAACAAGCCGCCCATGATGTCGTTGACGCTGCTGCCCGCACGCAGCGGATCGCCGGGACGCCCGGTCATGTAGGCCAGGCCCCCCATCATTTGCACCACCTCGTCCAGCGCGGTGCGGTGGTCGTAAGGGCCGGGTAAAAAGCCTTTGTGGCTTACATAGATCAAACGCTCATCAAGTTTGCTGAGCGTGGCGTAGTCGAGCCCGAGCTTTTGCATGGTCTCGGTTTTGAAGTTCTCACTCACGATGTCGGCCGTGGCAATCAGGCGCAGCACCACCTCGCGCCCCTGGGCGCTGTGCAGGTCGATGGCCAGGCTCTTTTTGTTGCGGTTGAACAGGGGATAAAACCCTGCGCCGCTGCCCAGCAAGCGACGCGTGCTGTCGCCCGTGAGTGGCTCGACCTTGATCACATCGGCACCCAAGTCGCCCAGCGCCATGCCGCAGGTCGGGCCCATGACCATGTGGGTGAATTCAACGACGCGAACGCCGGCCAATGGAAGGGGTTTGTGTGGTTCAGGATGGCTCATGGTGGATTGAAATGTTTTCAAGATGGTAGCCGCCAGAAGGCGCGGGGCGCCAAGTCAGTACACTTTCGACCCGGCACGGTGCGCGCAGCGCGCCATGCCCACCGGTTTTATGTATAGGAACAAACTCAATATGGCCACCGCCCGCACCTCTATCGCCCGTCTGCAAGTCGCCACCGTGCTGCAGCAATTCATCGACAACCAAGTGCTGCCCGGCACCGGCATCAGCAGCGACGCCTTCTGGAAAGGCTTTGACGCCATCGTGGCCGATCTGGCGCCCAAGAACATGGCACTGCTGGCCGAACGCGACCGCCTGCAACTCGAGATCGATGCGTGGCACAAAGCCCACCCCGGCCCGATTGCCGACATGGCAGCCTACCAAGCCTTTCTCGAAAGCATTGGCTACCTGGTGCCCGTGCCCAAGAAAACCCGCATCACCACCAAAAACGTGGACGCTGAATTGGCCGTGCAAGCCGGGCCGCAATTGGTGGTGCCCGTGCTCAACGCCCGCTATGCCCTGAACGCCGCCAACGCCCGCTGGGGCAGTTTGTACGACGCGTTGTATGGCACCGATGTGATTTCTGAAGACGGCGGCGCGACCAAAGTCAGCGCCACCGGCAAGCCGTACAACCCCAAGCGTGGCAAAAAAGTCATCGCCTATGCCCGCCATGTGCTGGACCGCACCGCGCCCCTGCGCAAGGGCTCGCATGTTGACTCCGTGGCCTACAGCGTCAAAGGTGGCAAGTTGTCCGTCAAGCTCAAAGACGGCAGCAACACCAGCCTGCAAGACGCCGCGCAGTTCATCGGCTTCCAAGGCACGGCCAAAGACCCGTCCTCGGTGCTCTTGCAGCACAACGGTTTGCATTTGGACATTCGCATTGACCGCAACACACCCATTGGCAAGAGCGACGCCGCCGGTGTCTGCGACCTGGTGCTCGAAGCGGCGCTGTCCACCATTCTGGATTTGGAAGACTCGGTAGCGGTGGTGGACGCCGAGGACAAAGTGCTGGCCTACGGCAACTGGCTGGGCATTCTGCAAGGCACCTTGACCGAGACCATCAGCAAGGGCGACAAGACCTTCACCCGGGGTCTGAACGCCGACCGCGTGTACACCGGCGCCGATGGCAAGCCCGTCACGCTGCATGGCCGCTCGCTGATGTTTGTGCGCAACGTGGGCCACCTGATGACCAACCCGGCCATCACCTACACCGACGCTGCAGGTCAAAAGCGTGAAATCCCCGAAGGCATTTTGGACGCTGTGGTGACCACCACCATCGCTCTGCACGACCTTAAGCGGACCAAGAAAGATGCGGCAGCAGGCTTGGTGCGCAACTCGCGCAAGGGCTCGGTGTACATCGTCAAACCCAAAATGCACGGCCCCGCCGAAGTCGCGTTTGCAGACGAATTGTTTGGCCGCGTGGAGCACATGCTGGGCCTGCCTGCCAGTACCGTCAAGCTCGGCATCATGGACGAAGAGCGCCGCACCAGCGTCAACCTGCAAGCTTGTATTGCCGCCGCCAGCAGCCGCGTCGCCTTCATCAACACCGGCTTCCTCGATCGCACCGGCGACGAGATGCACACCTCCATGCACGCCGGCGCCATGGTGCGCAAGGGCGACATGAAAACCAGCGACTGGATCGCCGCTTACGAGCGCAACAACGTGCTCGTGGGCCTGGCCTGCGGCCTGCGTGGCAAAGCGCAAATCGGCAAAGGCATGTGGGCCATGCCCGACCTGATGAAGGCCATGCTGGAACAAAAAATTGCCCACCCCAAAGCCGGTGCCAACACCGCCTGGGTGCCCAGCCCCACGGGCGCCACGCTGCACGCCCTGCACTACCACCAGGTGCTGGTCAGCGATGTGCAAAAAGGCCTGGAAGCCATCGACGTTAATAAAGAACGCGCGGCCCTGCTGCACGGCTTGCTGACCATCCCCGTGGCGACCAGCACGAACTGGAGCGCTGCCGAGAAGCAGCAAGAGCTCGACAACAACGCCCAAGGTATCTTGGGTTACGTAGTGCGCTGGATTGACCAGGGCGTGGGCTGCTCCAAGGTGCCGGATATCCACAACGTGGGCCTGATGGAAGACCGCGCCACCCTGCGCATTTCCAGCCAGCACATGGCCAACTGGCTGCTGCACCGCGTGGTCAGCAAAAAGCAGGTGCAGGAGACTTTTGAGCGCATGGCTGGTGTGGTGGACAAGCAAAACGCCGGTGACGCCGCCTACCAGCCCATGGCCGGCCACTTCACGACCAGCATGGCCTACAAGGCTGCGTGCGACCTGGTGTTCAAAGGTCTGGTGCAGCCCAGCGGTTACACCGAGCCGCTGTTACACGCCTGGCGTCTGAAGGTCAAGGCGAAGGCCAAGGCCTGAAGACGCGCAGCGCGCTGCTGCCAAGTCCCAGCCGGCCCAACCGCAGCTCTTGAAAAACACAGGGCCGCTGCGTCGTTGGGTTGCATAGTCAGCCCAAGTAGCCGAGCCAGCGATGACATCGCCCAGCGTCGGCACAGTCGGTACGTCGATCCCCGCCTGGAGGAGGTCACCCGCCTCGTGGTCGGCGTCGCGCGTGTCGACCACCAGCGTGCCCTCCTGCGCCAGACGTTGGCACACCGCAGCATCCCACTCCACCATGCGGGGCGTGAAAGCGCCCACCGCCGCGACGAAAGCGTCTGCGCGGGGCATGGTGCGCAATGCGACTTCTTGCGCCGAGGTGGTACTGACCACCAGCGGGCATTCGGCCAATACGGCATTGGCATCCTCTACCCTTTGGGCACGCAAGCCCAGACCGTGGCAGTGGCGTACCAGGGCGTCCGCAGACGCCGCGCTGCGCGAAGCCACCCACACTTCGCGCACACCCAAACCTGCGGCAAACGCCTCGGCATGCGAATGGCCTTGCACGCCTGCACCCACGATCAACAAGGGGCCATCGGTGCGGCACGCCAGCTTTTGCGCGGCCAGCAGCGACACGGCGGCCGTGCGCCGTGCGGTTACCGTGGGGCCGTCCAGGATGCACAGGCGTTGGCCTGTAGCGGCGTCAAACACCACCACATCGCCCTGGATGCTGGGCAACTGGCGGCTGGCGTTGTCGGGGATAAAGGTGATGAGCTTGCTGATGGCCAGCGTGGCATCGGTGGCAGGCATCACAAAGTAGCTGCCGCCACCCGCCAGTGGCAGCACCATGCGCGCGGGCACCTTGACCGTGGGGTCTTGGAGCAGCGCCTCGATATGGCGCGCCAGCGCGGGGTACGGCAGGGCTTGGGCGGTTTGGGCGGGGGAGAGATGCGTGCTCATGCACTCATGGTGCCAGAAAACGCTCCGTGAGACGCACCCAGAAGGCGGCACCGATGGGAATATTGCGGTCCTCAAAATCGTAATTGGGGTTGTGCACCATGCACGCGCCGTGGCCACCTGTGGCCGCATCGCCGTTGCCGATAAACAGATAGCTTCCCGGCACGGCTTCCAGCATGTAGGCGAAGTCCTCGCTGCCGGTAAGAGCTTCCGTTTGCAAGATGACGTTGTCTGGGCCCACAAGCTCCATGGCAATCTCACGCGCCAATGCCGTCTCAGCACCTGTATTGACCAGCACCGGATAGCCGGGCAAAAACTCCACACTTGCCTGAACACCATAGCTTTGGGCCTGTGCCTCGACCAGTTCGACAATTCGCCTACGCAAAAGTTCACGCACGCCTCGGTCCAAAGCCCGCACACTGAGCTTGAGGGTGGCCTGCTGGGGAATCACGTTATTGGCCACCCCGGCTTGAAAAGCGCCGACCGTGATGACAGCCATTTGCAGAGGCGCCACATTGCGCGAAACAATGGTTTGCAGCGCCATCACGATAGACGCACCCGCCACTACAGGGTCCGCGCCCAGATGGGGCATGGCTCCATGCCCGCCAATGCCCTCCAAGTGCACCAGGACGTTTTCACTGGACGCCATGGTCGCGCCCTCCCTAAGGAGCAACTGTCCCGGCCGAAAGCCGGGTAAGTTGTGCATCGCAAAAATCGCATCACACGGAAAACGATCAAACAAGCCGTCCTCCATCATCTTGCGGGCGCCGCCCAGACTTTCTTCGGCGGGTTGAAAAATCAGGTTCAATGTCCCGTCAAACTGCCCGCCTGTAGCCAGATGCTCCGCCGCGGCCAACAGCATGGCGGTATGGCCGTCGTGCCCGCAGGCATGCATCAGACCCGTATGGCAACTGGCGTAGGGCAAGCCCGTGGTCTCTTGAATGGGCAGGGCGTCCATATCGGCGCGCAATCCCAATTTGCGCGCGCCACTGCCGCGCTTGAGCTGACCGACCACACCTGTGCCACCCAAACCGCGGGTGACGCTGTAGCCCCAGCCCTCCAGTCGCTCTGCCACCAAGTCACTGGTTCGAAACTCCTGAAAACCGATTTCGGGATGCTGATGGATATCGCGACGCAATGCGGTATAGCGCTGCGCACTGGCCAAGAGTGCGTCGGGCAATGACACCATGGCGCTTATTGCGCTTGCAGGTTGATGGACTTGGCAATCGCGCGGAACTGCGCCGTTCCATCGGCATATACCTTGCTCACAACCGGCAGCGATGCGGGCTGGGCAGTGAGCAGACTGTTGGACTCCAGTCCGGCGTGAACCGTTGGATCGGCCAGGGTTTCGGTGATGGCTTTGTGCAGGACATTCACCACCGCATCGGGGGTGTCCTTCTTCACAAAGTAGCCTGTCCAGATGTTGAAGGTGAAGTCTTTAAGTGTCTTGCTCTCGCCGACCGCGGGAAACTCCTTCACACCGTCCAAACGGGTGGAATTCAGCATGGCCAGCACTTTGACTTTGCCTGACTTTTGAAAGTCGAGGTACTTCTTACCGTAAGGTGCCAAGAAAAAGTCCACCTGACCCGCCATCACATCTTGTTCGGCAGGTGCGGCACCCCGGTAGGGGACATGGATCATGGGAATGTCGGTCACCTTGGAGAGATGCTCACCGAGCAAGTGGTAGAAGGATCCCGGTCCAACACTGGCGTAGGTGACCGGCTTACCTTGTTTTGCCGCCTTGCGGGCGTACTCGACAAACTCATCCACCGAATTCACCGGCAAATCAGGGCGCGCCAAAAACGCAATTTGCGCGGTGGCAATCATCTGGAGGAGACGGAAGTCCTCACTCTTGAATTTGATGGCTGAAATGGCCAGGGGAGCCAAGATCAACTCATTGGGAGAGCCCTGGAAAATGGTGTAGCCATCGGATGGGGCATTGAGTACCTTTTGCGCCGCAACGGAACCGCTGGCGCCGCCCAGGTTGTCGACCAAGACGGGCTGACCCAGGTTTTTGGACAGAGACTGGTTGACCGTGCGCGCAATGATGTCGGACAAACCGCCCACCGGGTACGGAACCATCAGCGAGACGGGCTTGTTCGGAAAGGTCTGTGCAGCCACGGAAGCGGCCACGGCAAAGCTGGCGACAACGGTGCTGCAAGTGCGCAGTAAATGGGTGAGGCTCAATCGCATGGCTGGCTCCTGAAGTGATGTGAAGTGAACGATGTGGTGTGTATCGTAGGCAGCTCATACCAATGAGTCCAATGTATTATTTTCCTAGTTATCATTCATTTTTATCATTAATAAGCCAGGCGGAAGACCATGAACATTAAGCACCTGGAACACCTGTTGGCGCTTGCCGACTGCGGCTCGTTTAGCCGTGCGGCGGACAAGCTGTTCATCACCCAGTCGGCGCTCAGCCGCAGCATTCAAAGTCTGGAACAAGACCTGGGCGCCCGGGTGCTGGATCGCATTGGTAAGCGCAATGAACTCACACCCTTGGGCCAAGACGTTGTTGCGCGGGCGCGGCACATTGTTCGCGACACTGCGGAGCTGCGCCACAGCGCCAAACTTCTGCAAGAAGGTGGCAGAGGCTTGATCAATGTCGGCTTGGGGTCTGGCCCCGCTGCGCTGCTGATGGTGCCTCTGATGTGCGCTGCGACCACGCAAACCGGCATGCGGGTGGCGGTGACCCAAGGACCCGTAGAGTTGCAAATCTTGCAATTGCGCAGCCGCCAATTGGACGCCATGGTGGTGGACATGCGCCGCGTGATCCCTGCCAGCGACCTCAACATCGAATCCATGGCGGAATTGCGAGCCGGGTTTGTCGTCCGGGCCCGGCACCCGCTGGCGCGGAAAAAAATCACGACGCTCGCGGATGTGCTGCGCTTTCCGGTGGCATCAACCCCCCTGTCTGACGAGGTGGCGCGCTTGTTGGTCGACCAGTTTGGTCCAAAGGCGAACCCCTCCGACATGGTCACTTTGCGGTGCGACGATGTGGCCAGCCTGGTTCAAACTGCAGCCCAAACCGATGCGGTATTTCTAGGTGCGCTGGCCGCCGCGCGCAGCGGATTGGAAGACGGTAGCCTGGTGGAGCTTGCACTCAAACCGCCGTTAGCAGCCACCGCGCGTTTTGCGTATGTCACCCTGGCCGGGCGAACCGAGGCACCTGCGATGGCCTATTTCCGTACCTTTGTCCGCGCGCACTTGCGGGATTGAAGGTGGCTCAAACCCCCAAATACGTCGCCAGCGCAGTGTCGTGCAGCAGTGCCTCGCCGCTGCCGTGCATCACGACCTGGCCTTTTTGCAGCACGAGGGCGGTGTCTGCCCGCTCCAGCACCTTGCGGTAGTCGCGGTCCACGATCAGGGTGGCAATGCCGCTGGCGCGGATGTCGCCGATCACGCGCCAGATCTCAGCCACGATCAGTGGTGCCAGGCCTTCGGTGGCTTCGTCGAGAACGATGAGCTCGGGGTGGGTCATGAGCGCGCGGCCAATGGAGAGCATTTGCTGTTCGCCGCCCGAGAGCTGGGCGCCCAGGTTTTTCAAGCGCTCGGCCAGGCGCGGAAAGGTCTGCAGCACCCGTTCCAGCGGCCAGTCATTGCGGCCATCGCGCCCCACGCGGGCCGCCATGTGCAGGTTTTCCAGCACCGTGAGGTTGGGGAACACGCCCCGCCCTTCCGGCACATAGGCCACGCCCAAACGGGCGACGGTGTGGGGTTTGCTGTGCGAGGCATCGACGCCAAAAAAGTGAATGTCGCCGCTGCGCTGGGGCACATGGCCCAGCAGGGTGCGTATCAGCGTGGATTTGCCCATGCCATTGCGCCCCAGCAGGCCCACGGTTTGGCCGCGCGCAATCTGCAGGTCCACGCCGTGCAATATATGGCTGGAGCCATACCAAGCGTGCACGCCCTTGGCATCGAGTATCAGCTCGGTGTCCATCTCAATGCTCCCCCAAATAGGCCACACGCACCTCGGCGCTGTTGCGCACAAAGTCAGGGCTGCCCGAGGCGATCACGCCGCCGTTGACCATCACCGTGATGCAATCCGCCACGCGAAACACGGCATCCATGTCATGCTCAATCAGCAGCAAGGCATGCGTGTCTTTGAGCGACTCCAGCAGCGCCAGCATGCGTTCGGTTTCTTCGGCACCCATGCCGGCCAGCGGCTCGTCCAACAGCAAGACCTGGGGCGACGTTGCCAAACACATGGCAATCTCTAACTGGCGCTTTTGGCCGTGGGACAACAGCCCAGCCTCGCGCTCCAATACCGCGCTCAAACCTGCGCGCTCAGCAGCTTCCACTGCCGCCGCATTACTGGCTTGGCAGCCACGCGCACCCTGCCAAAAATTCCAGGGTTTTTGCACGCTCGCTTGGGCGGCCAAACGGCAGTTTTCCAGCACGCTGAAGCTGGGGTAAATGGTGTTGCGCTGGTAGCTGCGGCCCAGGCCTGCGCGCGCACGCCGGGGTTGGCTCCACTGCGTCACATCCTGACCCAGCAGTTCCACCGTGCCCGAGGAGGGCTCGACTTCACCCGACAAGATATTGACCAGGGTGGACTTGCCCGCCCCGTTGGTGCCAATCACCGCATGCACTGTGCCGCGTGCGACCTCCAAGGACACGTCATTGAGCGCCAGCAAGCCGCCCCAGCGGCGGCTGATGTTCTTGCCCCGCAGCAAAACGTCAGTGGCTTGCATGGCGACCTCCTGCAGCGACGGAGTGCTCACCCCGGTCACCACGCAGTCGCGCGGCAATTTGCCCTGGCAAGCCCACCAAGCCGCGGGGCAACAAGGCCACACTGGCGATGATGGTCATGCCCAAGCCCAAATGCCAGTGCTTGGCAAATTCACCGAACACCGCCTCGGATTTGAAAAACTCCTGCAACATGGCAAAGGCAAACGCGCCTATCAGCGCGCCACGCAGATGCCCCAGGCCCCCCAGAATCACAATAATCAGCACCTCGCCGGAGACATGCCAGGCCATCAGTTCAGGATTCACAAAGCCGTCTTTCACCGCAAACAAAAAACCAGCCAAACCCGACAGGGCGCCCGATATCACAAAGGCAGCCAGCTTGTAGGGATAGGTAGAAAAACCCGTGGCCCGCATGCGCTGCTCATTGACGCGAATGCCCGCCAGTGCGCGGCCAAATCGCGAACGCCCCAGCAAGGCCAAAAACAGAAAGGTCAGCAGCAGGCATACCAGCGTAAAACGGTACAGCGACAGCGGTTTGTCCAGATCCAGCCATTCGCCCACGGTGGGTTTGAGCATGAGATAAATGCCGTCGGTGCCACCACCCAGGGGCGTGTCATGCACCACGTAATAGGCCATCTGGGCAAATGCCAGGGTCACCATGATGAAGTACACGCCTTTGGTGCGCAGCGAAAGCGCCCCCACCGCCAGGGCATACAGACCGGCCAGTGCCATGGCCGCAGGCAAAAGCCACAGCACATTGCCCGCTTGGTCGCCGGGTGAAAGCAGCACGGTGGCATAGGCCCCTATGCCCAAAAACGCCGCCTGGCCAAAACACACCAAACCGGTGGTGCCTACCAGCAACTCCAGACTGAGGGCAAAAATAGCAAACACCATGATCTTGGTCGTCAGGTCCAGGCCGTACTGGCCAGAAGCCAGAGGAAATACCGCCAGACCCAAAAAAGCCAGCGCCACAAAAATAACTTTGGAATACTTCATTCGACCGACCTTGGGCGCTCAGCCCGCTTTGAACAATCCATCGGGCTTCCAAATCAATATGAGTGCCATCAGCACATAGACCAGCACGCCGGCGGCAGAAGGCAGCAGCACTTTGCCGAAGGTGTCCACAAGTCCAATCAGCAAGGACGCAAACAGTGCCCCCCGGATCGATCCAATGCCACCAATGACCACCACCACAAAGCAGATGATGAGCACCGTGCTGCCCATGCCCGGATAGACCGAGGACACGGGCGCAGCCACCATACCCGCCAGCACAGCAATCGCCACACCCGCTGCAAACACCACGCGGTACAGAAACTTGATATCAATACCCAGCGACTGCACCATTTCACGGTTGGTGCTTCCAGCCCGGATCATCATGCCCAAGCGGGTACGGGTGAACACAAAGTACATGCCCAGCGCCAGCGCCAGGCACACGCCTGAGATGAACAAGCGGTACACCGGATAGCTCATCATCTCGCCCAGTGCAAAGCTGCCGTTGAGAATCTCGGGGGGCGCCACGCCATGCACGTCGTCCCCCACCAAGAGGCTACGCAGCTCTTCAAATACCAGGATCAGCCCGTAAGTCATGAGCACCTGTTGCAAGTGCTCACGTTCGTACAAAAAGCTGAAGAAGGCCCACTCCAGAAAGTAGCCAAAAAGAACCGCTAACACCACCCCCACGAGCAAGGTGGAAAAAAAGCCGCCACCCATGGCCGCGCCCACCACCGGAGCCAGGCTGAAAGCCAAATAGGCGCCCACCATATAGAAGCTGCCGTGCGCCAGGTTGATCACGCCCATGATGCCGAAAATCAGCGTCAAACCGGACGCCACCAAGAACAAGAGCAGCCCGTACTGCAGCGAATTCAGGCACTGAATGAAAAAGGTGGTGAGGTCCATGGCGGTGTGGAATGCTTCAGAAGCTCAGAGCTTGCAGCCGCGTGCGGGGTCTTCGAGCTTGGCGCTGGCAATGCCCACCTTTTTGTTTTCCTTGGCACCCACCTGGCGCAAATAGAAATCTTGCACGGGGTTGTGGGCTTTGGACAAGGTAAAGGCGCCGCGCGGGCTGTCAATCGTGGCTTTGGCCAAAGCCGCAGAAAAGTCAGCTGACTTGGTGGCGTCACCTTTTGTCGCATTCAGACCGATGGAGAGAATCTGGGCGGCGTCATAGCCTTGCACGGCATAGACATCGGGCTGCAGCTTGTAAGTCTTGGCATAGTTCAAGCGGAAGCTGTTGTCACGCTTGGTGTCCAGGCTGTCGGCGTAATGCAATGCAGTAAACAGGCCATCGGCGTCCGCGCCTTGTGCCTCCAAGGTGCCATCCGTCAAAAATCCCGAGGCGTACAGAGGCACGGTTTTCTTCAATCCCGCTGCGGCATAGTCTTTGACAAACTTGACCGCGCCACCGCCGGCAAAGAAGGTGAACACCGCGTCAGGCTTGGCTGCTGCAATTTCGGTCAGCAGGCCTTGAAATTCCACATTCGGGAATGGCAGGCTCAATTCCTTGACCACGGTGCCGCCCCCCTTTTCAAAGCTCTCTTTGAAGCCGCGCACGGTCTCGTCCCCGGCAGCGTACTTCCAAGTGATGGTGACGACCTTCTTGATGCCCTTCTTGGCCATGACTTCGCCCATGGCGTAGCCCGGCTGCCAGTTGGAAAAGGAGCTGCGGTAGATGTTGGGCGCGCACATGGCGCCCGTCACTGCGTCGGCCCCGGCGTTGGGCACGATCAGCAGGGTGCCGCTTTCTTTGGCGGCTTTGGCCATGGCCATGGCCACGCCCGAGTGCACGCTGCCCACCAGCACATCGACCTGGTCGCGCTTGATGAGCTTGTTGACGTTGTCGGTGGCTTTGGAGGGGTCGGACTCATCGTCAACCTTGAAATACTCCACCTCGCGGCCTGCAATCTTGCCGCCCAACTCGGCGACGTGCTGGCGAAAGCCGTTTTCGATGGCAGTGCCGAGAGATGCAAAAGTACCGGTGTATGGCAGCATCAGGCCGACTTTGAGTTTGCCTGGGGTTTGCGCAGCGGCCATAGACGCGGCCAGCGCTGTGAATGCCAATCCGAGAGCGCCGCGGCGAGCCAGGGTGGTGAGTGAAGTTTTCATGGTGGGTCTCCTTAATGGTTGTTCATCAAACGGTTTACGGCTGCAATCACGGCCTGCGGCTGATCGCGGTGAGGCGAGTGACCACAGGCGATTAGTTCCATCAGTCGCGTACCGGGCAAGGCACGCGCAATACTGTGAATTTGTTCCAAACTTCCGTATTCGTCATCCAGCCCTTGCACTGCAAGCACCGGACAGCCGATGCGGGGGATTCTGTCAGCAATTGACCACGCTCTGAAAGCGCGGTCCAGCCAAATACGGCTCCAGGCCTGAAAAACCAGCTCTGGCGCGCTGTGGTAGCGCGCCAAGCGCTGTACCAGAGGCCCCCGAACGGCTGGCGCCTGCAGCGCGGCAATGCTTTCCACGGTGCAATCTTCCACAAAGCAGTGGGGCGCCAGCGCCACCAGGCCTGCCACGTGGCCGGGAAAGGCCGCAGCGTAAACAAGGGCAATGGACGCGCCATCGCTATGACCCAAAAGCCACAAAGGCTGTGCCCGCACGTCCACGCCCAAAGCCTGCAAAGCAGCCGGCAAGACCTCCAAGGCCTGGCGTTCCAGAAAGTCGGGCTCCCAGCGCGTGCCTTCGTCCAAGGGCGTGGACTGGCCGTAGCCCGGGCGCGACAGCAGCAAACCCCGGCAGTGCAGCGCGTCACACAGGCGCATCGGAAAGTCTTTCCACATCGCAACCGAGCCCAGGCCTTCGTGCAAAAACACGACCAAAGGGCGGCCCGCAGCTACGCCTTCAGGGCGCAGCCACTGGCACTCCAGCGCGATGCGCTGGCCGTCCCAGTCCAGGGCGATGTGCGTACCGTTCAGGTTCATGGATTCAGGGCCGCCCGTTCGCGCAGCTTGAAGCGCTGGATCTTGCCGGTCGCGGTTTTGGGCAATTCGTCGACGAACTCAATCACCCGCGGGTATTTGTAAGGCGCCAGGCGGTCTTTGACAAAGGCCTTGAGTTCATCCGCTTGCAGCGTCATGCCGGGTTTGCACACCACATAGGCCCGTGTTTTGGTCAAGCCGTCACTGTCCGGCGCACCAATCACGGCAGCCTCCAGCACCGCGGGGTGCTGCACCAGTGTGGACTCCACCTCAAAGGGCGACACATAGATGCCGCTGACCTTGAGCATGTCGTCGCTGCGACCGCTGTAGGTGTAACTGCCGTCCTCGTTGCGTACGTATTTGTCGCCGCTGCGTGTCCAGCTGCCTTGGAAGGTTTCGCAGGTTTTTTCGCGGTTACCCCAGTACATCAGCGCCGCGCTGGGGCCTTGGATGAACAGGTCGCCCACTTCGCCATCTGCCACCGCTTGGCCGTCGTCACCGCGCAGCGAGAGTTCGTAGCCCGGCACTGGCCAGCCCGTGCTGCCGTAGCGCACCCGCGTTGGCAGATTGGACAGGTAAATATGGAGCATCTCTGTGGAGCCAATGCCATCAATGATGTCCACCCCAAAGTGCGCATGAAAGCGCTGACCCAACTCGCTGGGCAGCGCCTCGCCAGCCGAGGACACCAGGCGCAAGCGCACCTCGCTGCGCGCGGGCAGGCCGGGCGCAGCCAGCATGCCCGCGAATCCGGTGGGCGCGCCAAAAAACACCGTGGGTTGCAGGCCACCGACCTGGCCACGCCAGCGTTTGAACACTGCGTCGGGCGTGGGCCGCTCGGCCATCAGCAGCGTGGTGGCTCCCACACTCAGCGGAAAACTCAGCGCATTGCCCAAGCCATAGGCAAAAAACAGCTTGGCTGCCGAAAAGCACACATCGTGTTCGGTCAGCGCCAGCACCTGTTGACCATAGAGCGTGGCCGTCCAGTAAGGGTTGACCTGGCTGTGCACGGTGGCCTTGGGCCGACCCGTGGAGCCCGAAGAAAACAACCAGAAACCAGGGTCGTCGGCGCCGGTGTCGGCGCACTGCGCCAAGGGTCTGTGCGCTGCCAAAAATTCGTCCAAAGCCAGTACACCCGCAGGCAATGCAGCCTGCGGGTTGGCGACCACAACCTGTCGCACTTCATGCCCGCCATGCGCCTGGGCTTGGTCCAATGCCTGCTGCAATACCGGTAGCAATGCCTGTGAGACCAATGCCACCTGCGAGCGGCTTTTTTGCAACATGTAGGCGTAATCATCCGCCGTGAGCAAGGTGTTGACCGCCACCGGTACGACTCCGGCGTACATGGCACCCAGAAACACGCTGGGCCAATCGTTGCAGTCCTGCATCAACAGGAAGACGCGCTCTTCCCGGTGCACACCGCTTCCGAGCAAGGCCCCGGCAACCGCCCGCACACGCTGTGCCAATGCGCCATACGACAAAGTGCCCTGGTCATCAACAAACGCCAGCTTGTCTGGTCGCTGCGCATTGCAGTCCAGCAGGTACTGCGTGAAATTGAAATGGGCGCTGTCGGGGCCGGCAGTGCTGGTAGTTGGCATGGACGGGTCTCCTTAGACGGTGGGCGCTGCGTCGCTGTCGCGCAGCAAATTCAACACACGGGTACTGGCCTGCACCGCACTGCGGCGGTGGTAAAAGCCCAGCGCGCGCAAGCCACCTAGTTCCTCACCACCGCCCGCGCGGCCAGGGCCGCCGTGCAGCGATTGGGGCATGACGTTACCGTGGCCGGTGTGCGAGGACGCCACGTCGGGTGAAATGCAATGCACCCGGCCGTGGCTGTCGGCCAGTGCCAGCGCAGCATGGGCCAGCGTTTGCGGGTCGCTGCCGTAAATCGATGCCACCAAAGAGCCTTGGCCGCGGCGAATCAGTTCCAAGGCATGGTCGCTGCTTCGGTAAGGCAACAGAGTCGCAACCGGGCCAAACACCTCCATCGCATGCACCATGTCAGCCGCATCGGCATTGCGTGCGCCCAAAAGCGCAGGACCGACGCAACAAGCGATTGCGGGATCGGCATCGACCAAGGCGGTGTTGGCACCATCGTACAAAGTGGCGGTCTGGGCTTGCAGCGTTTGCAAACCTTGGCGCACCGATTGCAACTGGGCCCGACTCACCAGCGACCCCATGCGCACCGTGTCGTTGCGGGGGTTGCCCACCGTGATGGTCGACAGGCGTGCGCCAATCGCCTGGGCGGCAGTGTCATACAAAGCCTGCGGCACAAAGATGCGGCGAATGGCGGTGCACTTTTGGCCGGACTTGACCGTCATCTCGCGCACCACTTCTTTCACCAGCAATCCAAAGGATTCGCTGTTGGCGTCCTCGCCGGGCAGCAAAAAGGCGGAGTTGAGGCTGTCAGCCTCGATGTTGACGCGCACCGAGTGCTGGGCGACTGCAGCATGCGAACGCACCGTGTGAGCGGTCTCGGCCGACCCGGTAAACGACAGCACATCCAAGGGTTGCAATGCGTCGAGCAGCCCCGCCGAGCTGCCGCACACCACCGACAAGGCACCCGGCGGAAAAATACCTGCATTCACGACGTCCTGCACCATGCGCTGGGTCAGCCAGGCAGTGGCAGTGCCAGGTTTGACGATGACCGGCACGCCCGAGAGCAGCGCAGGCGCGGCTTTTTCCCACAATCCCCAGGATGGGAAATTGAAGGCATTGATCAGCAAAGCCACACCGCGCGTGGGCACCAGCACGTGCTGCGACTGAAACAAGGGCTCTTTGCCAAGGCGCACCATGTCGGCGTCTACCAGGTGCTGGCGCTCACCCAGAGACTCGCCCAATTTGGCATAGGTGCCCAGTGTGAAGATGCCGCCGTCGATGTCCACGGCGGAGTCGTTCTTGACGGTGCCGCTATTGGCCGTGGCAATGTCGTAATAGCTGTCTCGATGGGCTTGCAGCACTTTGACAGCTGCGCCCAGCATGGCTGCGCGCTCCCGGTAACTCAGGGCGCGCAAGGCTGCGCCGCCCACGTCTCTGGCGAAGGCAAAGCCTGCGGCCAGGTCCAGGCCTGTGGCGTCTACCCGCACCAGCGGTGTGCCCAGCACCGGGTCCAGCAGGGTGCTGCCGGCACCGGTGCCATGCGACCACTGGCCGCCGAAATAGTTGGGAAGCAGTTCTGTCATGGGGAAATCTCGGGTCGAAGGTGGGTCAAGGACAAAGGGTTTAGCGGGTAAAAGCGATCTCACCCTCGGGCAACAAATACAAGACCAGGGCGCGGCCCTGGCTCACCGTGGGGCGGTGGGCGGAGCCGGGGGGGCAGACCATCCAACCCGCTGGGTGGCCGTCAAACAAGGCATCCCCCGCAATGGGCATGATCAGGTCAATTTCACCCAAGGGGTGGACGTGGTGCGGACCTGCGATGTTTTCCATGTCCACCACATCGACGGAAAAGCGATGCAAATCTTCAGCGGCCTTGAAGATGCGGCCATAACGAATGCCGCCGCCTTCGCGGCTGCACAGCCAGCCTTCGGCAACACCGCGCTGGCAATCGGCCTGCAAGGTGGCATAGGTGCTGCTGCCGACGCCGTGTTCGGCATTGAGCCAGTCCGCCAATTCGGTATTGATCGCCTTGCCCGCCAAGGGTGCACACACCTGTGCGAGGTGGTCGCGAAATTCGGCGATGGAAGAGGTAAAAGGCATGCTCGCTTGTCCAATTGGCTTGTGATTTTTGTGAAAATGAATTATTCTGCATGCGAAAGATACTTCGATGGTTTTGCCATGTCAAGCACTATATTGCATAAATCAGGGTTAACACCGATCACCCCCTCGGAAACCGAGTCTGCGCCGGCCCCCGGCAAACACCCTTTCCTGGTCGCTTTGGGCGCGCGCGTGAGTGCTTTGCGCTCGCGCCGGGGCATGACGCGAAAGGCGCTGGCGCTGGCCGCCGATGTTTCCGAACGGCATTTGGCCAATATGGAATACGGTTTGGGCAACGCCTCACTGCTGGTCATGCTGCAGGTGGCCAATGCGCTGCAATGCACACTGAGTGAGCTGATTGGGGATGTGACCACCTCTTCGCCTGAGTGGCTTTTGATCCGTGAAATGCTGGAGCAACGCGACGACGCAACCTTGCAAAAAGTGCGCGTCGCCATCGGCGAAATGCTGGGTACAGGCGGCGGCAATGCCGCCCTCAGCCCCCGGGTGGCACTGATCGGTTTGCGCGGCGCAGGCAAGTCCACACTGGGCAAGATGCTGGCGCAAGACCTGGGCTTTCCCTTCGTAGAACTGAGCCAAGAGATCGAAAAATTTGCAGGCTGCAGCGTGGCCGAAATCCAGGCGCTGTATGGCGTGAGCGCCTACCGCCGCTATGAGCGCCGGGCGCTCGAAGAAAGCATTCAAATTTACCCCGAAGCGGTGATTGCGACGCCCGGCGGTCTGGTGTCAGACCCGGCGAGTTTCAACTTGCTGCTGGCGCACTGCACCACCGTCTGGCTGCAGGCCGCGCCAGAAGACCATATGCACCGCGTCATTGCCCAAGGCGATATGCGCCCCATGGCGGCGAGCAAGGAAGCGATGGAAGACCTCAAGGGGATTCTGACGGGCCGCGCCCCCTTTTATTCCAAGGCACAACTGCGCGTGAACACCAGCACACAAGGCTTGGACGCGACCTTTGACTTGTTGCGCCACACTGTGCGCCAGGGCCTGCATTTGCACACTTGAAAAAAATGCAAAAAAATGCTTGACCTTGTTTCAAAACATGCACTATGATGCGTCATCATTCAAAAGTGCATTTTTGTGCATAACCCTTAGGAGCATTGGTTCATGTCATCCCCAGCCGTTAGTTACGAAACCCAGCCTGCCGACTACAAGCATTGGAAACTCAGTTTTGACGGCGCCGTTGCCACCCTGAAAGCCGACTTTGACGAAAACGCAGGTCTGCGCCCTGGCTACAAACTCAAGCTGAACAGCTATGACCTGGGGGTGGACATTGAATTGAACGACGCCATTCAGCGCATCCG
Organism: Comamonadaceae bacterium; assembly: GCA_947447985.1. Taxonomy (GTDB): domain Bacteria; phylum Pseudomonadota; class Gammaproteobacteria; order Burkholderiales; family Burkholderiaceae_C; genus Allorhodoferax. Next base: position 46,908 of record CANFLX010000012.1, on the reverse strand, counting down.
CTTTGAGCACCCTGAAGTCCGCACCGTGGTCATCACCAGCGCCAAGGACAAAGTGTTTTGCTCCGGCGCCAACATCTTCATGCTGGGTGTCAGCAGCCACGCCTGGAAAGTGAACTTTTGCAAATTCACCAACGAAACCCGCAACGGCCTGGAAGACTCTTCGGCCCACAGCGGCCTGAAGTTCCTGGCAGCGGTCAACGGAGCCTGCGCTGGCGGGGGCTACGAATTGGCCCTGGCTTGCGACGAAATCATTTTGGTGGACGACCGCTCCAGTGCCGTGAGCTTGCCCGAAGTGCCTTTGCTGGGCGTGCTTCCCGGCACCGGTGGCCTGACACGTGTAACCGACAAGCGCAAAGTGCGCCACGATCTGGCAGACCTGTTTTGCACCAGCGTTGAAGGCGTGCGTGGCAAAAAAGCCGTGGACTGGCGCTTGGTGGACGAAACCGTGCGCCCCGCAGACTTTGCTGCCCGCGTGCAAGCCCGCGCTCTTGAGTTGGCCTCCCAAAGCGACCGCCCTGCCGATGGCAAAGGCGTATCCCTGACCCCCCTGCAACGCAGCTTCAGCGCCGATGCCATTCACTACAGCCATGTGAAGGTCGACATCGACCGCGCTAAGCGCACCGCCGTATTTACCGTGCATGCCCCCAGCGGCGCGCAGCCAGCCAACGTTGCTGAGATTGAAGCTGCGGGCTCCCACTGGTACCCGCTGGTACTGGCGCGCGAACTCGAAGACGCCATCCTGCTGATGCGCACCAACGAAAACGAGATCGGTACCTGGTTGATCAAGACCGAGGGTGAATCCAGTGCGGTTTTGGCCATGGACGCCACGCTGCTGGCGCACCAGAACCATTGGCTGGTGCGCGAAACCACGGGCCTGCTGCGCCGCACCTTGAGCCGCCTGGACGTGTCCTCGCGCAGCCTTTTTGCGCTCATCGAAGCAGGCTCCTGCTTCGCTGGAACCTTTCTGGAGCTGGCTTTGGCCTGCGACCGCAGCTACCAACTGATGCTGCCCGACGACGAGGCTGCGTCTCCCCGCATCACCGTGAGCGATGTCAACTTTTCTTTGTACCCCATGGCCACCAACCAGACCCGCCTGGCGCGCCGCTTTTATGGCGAACAAGCGCCGCTCGACGCAATTGCGGCTGCAAAAGGCCAAGCGCTGGATGCGGATGCGGCATTTGCCCTGGGCCTGGTTACGGCCAACCCGGATGACATCGACTGGACCGACGAGGTGCGCATTGCCATCGAAGAGCGCGTTTCCATGTCCCCCGACGCCCTGACGGGCATGGAAGCCAATCTGCGCTTTAACGGCGTGGAGACCATGGCGACACGCGTGTTTGGCCGCCTGACCGCATGGCAAAACTGGATCTTCCAACGCCCCAACGCCGTGGGCGAAAAAGGCGCCCTCAAGGTCTACGGCAAAGGCGAACGCGCTGCCTTTGACTGGAACCGCGTCTAAGTACTTTTCCCCGTTCACTCCACTCTTTCACTGACTCACTTTTAACGCCCTGGAGCCTCCCATGACATCCATGAATTACAGCGACAAGATCCCCAACAACGTCAACCTGAGCGAAGACCGCACATTGCAGCGCGCACTCGAACAGTGGCAACCCAACTTTTTGAGCTGGTGGGACGACATGGGCCCGACCGGCAGCACCGAGTCTGAGATTTACCTGCGCACTGCCGTGAGCGTGGACCCCCAGGGCTGGGCGCAGTTTGGCCACATCAAGATGCGCGACTACCGTTGGGGCGTGTTTTTGAACCCTGGCGAGGCCGACCGCAAAATCCATTTCGGCGACCACAAGGGCGAGGCCGCCTGGCAAGATGTTCCTGGCGAATACCGCGCCAACCTGCGTCGCATCATCGTCACGCAAGGCGACACCGAACCCGCATCCGTGGAGCAACAGCGCCACCTCGGTCTGACCGCGCCCAGCATGTACGACCTGCGCAATTTGTACCAAATCAATGTGGAAGAAGGCCGCCACCTGTGGGCCATGGTTTACCTGCTGCACAAGCACTTCGGTCGTGATGGCCGCGAAGAAGGCGAGGCACTTCTGGAGCGCCGCAGCGGCCAGGAAAACAACCCCCGCATCCTGCAAGCCTTCAACGAAGAAACGCCGGACTGGCTGAGCTTTTTCATGTTCACTTACTTCACCGACCGCGACGGCAAGTTCCAGCTCTGCGCATTGGCTGAAAGCAGCTTTGACCCCCTGGCACGCACCACCAAGTTCATGCTGACCGAAGAGGCGCACCACATGTTTGTGGGCGAGTCCGGCATCAGCCGTGTCATTCAGCGCACCTGCGCCGCGATGAACGAGCTCAAGACCGACGATGTGCGCACCCTGCGCGCAGCCGGTGTGATCGACCTGCCCACCATCCAGCGCTACCTGAACTTCCACTTCAGCGTAACGATTGACCTGTTTGGCGCTGACGAGTCCAGCAACGCAGCCACCTTTTATTCCACCGGCCTCAAAGGCCGATATGAAGAAGGCAAACGCACCGACGACCATGTGCTCAAAAACCAGACCTACCGTGTGCTGGGCGTGCAGGACGGCAAGCTGGTGGAGCGAGAGGTGCCCATGCTCAACGCCCTGAACGAAGTGCTGCGCGACGACTACATCAAGGACTCCATTGGTGGTGTGGAGCGCTGGAACAAAGTCATCGACAAGGCGGGCATTCCCTTCCGCCTGAAAGTGCCGCACAAGGCCTTTCACCGCAATATCGGTGCACTCGCTGCAGCCAAAGTGTCGCCCGAGGGCCGTGTGGTCTCGCAGTCCGAATGGAACGCCCAGGTGGACAACTGGCTGCCCTCCGGTGGCGACCGCGCCTTTGTCGCCAGCCTCATGGGCCGCGTCGTAGAACCAGGCAAATTTGCCAACTGGATCGCCCCTCCGGTCATGGGCATCAACCGCCAAAGCGTCGACTTCGACTACGTGCGCTTTAATTAAGCCTGCCAAACTTGCCACCCTAGGAGCCTCCACGTGACAGCGCAGACGTCTGAACTGATACAGCAGCACCTCATTGACCCCGAGATCTGCATCCGCTGCAACACCTGCGAGGCCACCTGTCCGGTGGGTGCCATCACGCACGATTCGCGCAACTACGTGGTGGACGCCGAGAAGTGCAATTTGTGCATGGCCTGCATTGCGCCCTGCCCCACCGGCTCGATTGACAACTGGCGCACCATGCTGCGCAGCCAGGCCTACAGCCCCGAGGTGCAACTGCTGTGGGATGAACTGCCCGCACCCCTGCCACCGGAGCAACAGGTGCCTGTTGGCGCAGCAGCAGACGCGGGCGCCCTGACCGTCATCGAGGCGGTCGCTGCGCCCAACGCGCTGGCCACCGCAGGCACGAGCGCCAGCGTGGCCGTAGGAGCCACGCTGCCCCCGTGGTCGGCGGCGCATGCCTACACCCAGTTGTATGGACCGAAAGCCGCACAAAAAAGCATTACCGCCACCGTGAGTGGCAACGTGCGAGTGACCGCCGTGGGGCGCGACTACGACACGCACCACCTCGTGTTGGACTTTGGCAAGCTGCCGTTTCCGGTGCTAGAGGGCCAATCCATCGGCATCTTGGCCCCGGGCCTGGATGCCAACGGACGCGTCCACCATGCGCGGCAGTATTCGGTCTCCAGCCCACGCAATGGGGAACGCCCTGGCTACAACAACCTCTCACTCACCGTGAAACGCGTGCTGGAAGACAGCCAGGGCAAAGCTGTGCGCGGCGTGGCATCCAACTACCTGTGCGACCTGGCAGTCGGCGACACGGTCGAGGTGGTCGGGCCCTTTGGTGCGTCCTTCCTGATGCCCAACCATCCACGCTCCAAAATCGTGATGATTTGCACTGGCACCGGCAGCGCCCCCATGCGGGCCATGACCGAATGGCGCCGACGTCTGCGCGCCTCCGGCAAATTTGATGGGGGTCGGCTCATGCTGTTTTTCGGCGCACGTACGCAAGAAGAACTCCCCTACTTCGGACCCCTGCAGAATTTGCCGAAGGACTTTATCGACAGCAACTTTGCCTTCTCGCGTGCCAGCGGCCAGCCCAAACGCTATGTGCAAGACCTGATCCGCGAGCGTGCGGCGGACGTGGCGCCCCTGCTGGCCGACCCCGACTGCTATTTTTACGTTTGCGGCCTGAAAAGCATGGAAGAAGGCGTGGTGCTGGCCCTGCGCGACGTGGCGCAGGGTGCGGGGCTGGACTGGTCCGCGGTGGCGGCCGATTTGCAGCAATACGGACGGCTGCACCTGGAAACCTATTGATTGCGATGACCGAATTTTTGCCGCAAACCTTGCAGATCAGCCACCCACGCCCCGGTGTGGCCTGCATCACCATGGCCCGCCCCAGTGTGTTCAACGCCTTTGATGAACTCATGATTGCCGAGCTGGATACGGCCTTCGCGCAAGCCGCCAGCGACGACCGCGTACGCGTGATCGTGCTGGCCGGCGAGGGCAAGCACTTCAGCGCCGGGGCGGATTTGAAGTGGATGCAGCGCTCCAGCACTGCCAGCCAGGAGTGGAACCTGGAGGACGCGCGGCGCTTTGCGGCCATGCTCGCGCGCATCCAAGCCTGCCCCAAACCCACGCTGGCCAGCATCCAGGGCAGCGCCTTGGGCGGCGGTGTCGGTCTGTGCTGCGCTTGCGATATGGCGATCGCCGCCGAGAACGCCGTGTTTTCTGTGAGTGAAGCGCGATTTGGCATCTTGCCGGCCGTGATCTCCCCCTATCTGGTGGCAGCCGTGGGCAAACGCCAGGCTCAGTTTTTGGCACTCACGGCCACCCGCATCGGGGCTGCGCAGGCGCTGGCCATGGGCATGGTGCAAGAGGTGAGCGCGCTGGACCAGCTTGATGCCGCTGTGGACGCCCGCGTGAATGAACTGCTGGCCGCCGCGCCGGGAGCACAGCACGAAATCAAACAACTTTTTTCTCAACTCACCCCAGGCGCCATGGACGAATCCACCCGTGAACTGACTGCACAAACCATCAGCCGTGTGCGCGCCACGCCCGAGGCGCGCGCGGGCTTCGCCGCCTTTTTTGACAAACGCACGGCCCCTTGGCTGAACACGCCATGACCGAGCTTCACAACGCCCGCGTGCTGGTGATCGGCGCCGGCATCATGGGTGCAGGCATTGCCCAGGTGGCAGCACAGGCGGGCCACACGGTGCAGCTGTTTGATGTGCGCGAAGGCGCAGCCCAGAGCGCGCTGGACAAACTGCGCAGCAGCCTCGCCACCTTGGTGGCCAAAGGCAAGATGCAAGCAGCGGATGTGGACGCTTTGATTGGGCGTATCGCCCCTATTGCGAGCTTGCATGACGCGGCAAGTTGCGCGCTGGTGGTAGAAGCCATTGTTGAAAACGTGGATGCCAAGCGCGCCTTGTGGCAGCAGTTGGAGGCCATCGTGGCCGACGAGTGCGTGCTGGCCAGCAATACCTCGTCGATCTCGATTACCGCCATGGCGCAGGGCCTGCGCCACCCGCAGCGGCTGGTGGGCATGCATTTTTTCAACCCCGTGCCGCTGATGAGGCTGGTCGAGGTGGTGTCGGGCCTGCATACGGCGCGCCCCGTTGCCGACGCGATATTTGCCTTGGCGCAGCACTGGGGCAAGGTGGCGGTACATGCGCGTTCCACGCCAGGCTTTATCGTCAACCGCATTGCACGCCCCTATTACGCCGAGGCGCTGGCCCTGCTGCAGGAGCAGTGCACCAGTCCTGTGGTGCTGGACGCCTGCCTGAAGGCCATGGGCTTTCGCATGGGGCCCTGCGAGTTGATGGACCTGATAGGCCATGACACCAATTTCGCGGTCACGCAGTCGGTGTACCAGGCCAATTTTTACGACAAACGTTATGTGCCCTCACTGCTGCAGCGCGAACTGGTGGATGGCGGCCTGCTGGGGCGCAAATCGGGGCGCGGCATTTACGACTACACCGAGAGTGCTAGCCACGCACAGTTGGCCACACTACCAACGGCCGCAGCACCTGCACTGAGCGGCGTCACTCTGCACGGCAGCGGGGCGCGCATGGACGCTTGGGCCCGTCGCCTGAGCGATGCCGGCGTGGTTTTCACGCACGACCGCAGCAGCGATTGGACCGGCCTGTCCACCCCCACCCTGCAACTGCGCCAAACCGATGGCCGCACCGCTACCAGCCTGGGCGCTGACGTAGCCGTGTTTGACATGGCGTTTGCGTCTGAGGGCTCGCGGGTGCTGGCCTGGGCACCCTCGTTGCGGGCCAGCGCCGAATGCACAACCGAGGGGCAAAACTGGCTCAGCGTGTTGGGCTACCAGTCGCAGCAAGTGGCAGACCAAAGCGCCCTCATCGTGGCCCGCACAGTGGCCATGCTGATCAACGAAGCGGCAGACGCAGTGCAGCAAGGCGTGTGTACGGTAGAGGGGGCCAATCAGGCCATGAAACTGGGCGTCAACTACCCCGCAGGGCCGTTTGACTGGCTGGCTGCATGGAGTGCCCAAGGCGTGATTGAGGTCTTGCAGGCGCTGGATGCCCAGTACCGGGGCGAGCGGTACCGCGTCAGCCCTTGGTTGCGGCAGCAGGTGTAACCGCTTAGAAACTCCGGCGCGGCACAATGCAGACATGAGCCAAGCACGCCCCCAACTCCCCCCTTTCATCGCGCCCATGCGCTTTAGCGATGCCGACGCCGCACTGGCGCAGGTCATGCGCATTTATGACGGCAGCATTGCGCACTTGCGCCAGGCCATGCAGGACTTTGTGGCAGGGCGCGAGCTCGACATCCATGTACGCGCCTGCTACCCGCTGGTGCGCTTGCAAACCGAGACAGCGTCGCGCAAAAGCGGCGCGGAGGGCACGGGCCTGAGCTACGGCTTTGTCGAAGGCCCGGGCCGGTTTGAGACCACGCTCACGCGGCCTGATCTGTTTGCCAATTACTACCGCGAGCAGTTCAAACTGCTGCTGCAAAACCATGGCGTAGAGCTGGAAATCGGCACCAGTGCACAGCCGATTCCGGTGCACTTCTCGTTTGCCGAAAACGACCATATCGAAGGCAGTATGGACGCCACTCGCCGTGCCCGCATGCGCGATGTGTTTGACCTGCCCGACCTCGCGGCCATGGACGACGGCATTGCCAACGGCACCTTTGAGGCCCGCGCGGGTGATCCTCAGCCGCTGTCCTTGTTTACTGCGCCGCGTGTGGACTATTCGCTGCACCGGCTACGCCATTACACCGGCACGCTGCCGGAGCATTTTCAAAACTTTGTGCTCTTCACCAACTACCAGTTTTACATTGATGAATTCATCGCCCTGGGCCGTGCGGCCATGGCGGACCCGAACAGCGAATACATGGCATTTGTGGAGCCGGGCAACGTGGTCACTTACCGCGCAAGCGCCGCGGGCATGGCGCCGCAGAGCGAGGGCAACAACCCACCCCGTCTTCCACAAATGCCGGGCTACCACCTGGTGCGCGCAGACCACACCGGCATCACCATGGTCAACATCGGCGTGGGACCGGCGAATGCCAAAAACATCACCGACCACATTGCCGTGCTGCGGCCGCACGCCTGGATCATGCTGGGCCACTGCGCCGGGCTGCGCAACACCCAGCAGCTGGGCGACTACGTGCTGGCGCACGGTTATGTGCGTGAAGACCATGTGCTGGACGAAGAGCTGCCGCTCTGGGTTCCCATCCCGGCGCTGGCAGAAATCCAGGTGGCGCTGGAACGTGCGGTGGCCGATGTCACCGGCCTGATAGGCGGCGCGCTCAAGAGCATTTTGCGCACCGGCACGGTGGCCAGCACCGACAACCGCAACTGGGAGCTGCTGCCCGACAACCAGCCCCAGCGCCGTTTCAGCCAAAGCCGCGCCGTGGCGCTGGACATGGAAAGCGCCACCATCGCTGCCAACGGTTTTCGCTTCCGGGTGCCCTATGGCACGCTCCTGTGCGTGAGCGACAAACCGCTGCACGGCGAGATCAAACTGCCGGGCATGGCCAACCACTTTTACCGCGAGCGGGTGGACCAGCACCTGCGCATTGGCATGCGTGCCATTGAGCTGCTGCGTGAGCGGGGCATGAACCAGTTGCACAGCCGCAAGCTGCGCAGTTTTGCGGAAGTCGCGTTTCAGTAAAGTGCAGCAAACTGCTATGCTTTTCTTTTCTGAAACCACTTTACCAAGGAGCCCCTATGCAAAACCCCGTCGGATGGTTTGAAATTTATGTCGCAGACATGGCCCGCGCCAAAGCGTTTTACGAGTACGTACTCGCGCAACCTTTGACCGAGATGCCGTCCAGCGCGCCTGGCATGCAGATGGTTGCGTTCCCTATGTCTCAAGGCACGCCCGGCGCCGGCGGCGCCTTGGTGTCACACCCCATGCGCCAGCCCCATGGCCAGGGCACTCTGGTGTACTTCAGCTGTGCCGACTGCGCAGTGGAGTCCGGCCGTGTAGAGGCGGCGGGTGGCACGCTGGCTCAGCCCAGGACGTCGATTGGGCCCTTTGGCTTTGTTGCCAGGGCCATCGACACCGAGGGCAATGCCATCGGCTTCCACTCCTTCCAATAAGCGACTGAATAGCCCGGTGAACTGCGAAGACGGGGGCGACCCCCGATAATCGGATGATGTCTTCCACCTCCACCCTAGCGGCGCATGCGCCGCTTTTTCAAGCCCAGCACCTCACCAAGCGCTACGGCGACACCGAGGTCGTGCGCGACCTGTCGTTTGAGATTGCCCCCGGCGAATGCCTGGGCGTGATCGGCCCCAATGGCGCGGGCAAAACCACCACCATCCGCATGTGCCTGGGGCTGACCGTGCCCGATGGCGGGGGCATTACGGCGCTGGGCCTGCACATGCCCGCAGATGCGCTCGCCATCAAAGCGCAACTCGGCGTGGTCACCCAACTCGACACCCTGGACCCCGACTTCAATTGCGAAGAAAACTTGCTGGTGTACGGGCGCTATTTCGGCATGAAAGACGCCGAGATCAAAAAGCGGATTCCGGCGCTGCTGGAATTTGCCTCCCTCACCAGCAAGGCCAAAGCCAAGCCGGGCGAGCTCTCGGGGGGTATGAAGCGGCGCCTGAGCTTGGCGCGCGCCCTGGTGAACGACCCCAAGCTGCTGCTGCTGGACGAACCCACCACCGGCCTGGACCCGCAAGCCCGCCACCTGATGTGGGAGCGCCTGCAGTTGCTGCTGCAACAGGGCAAATCGATTCTGCTGACCACCCACTTCATGGACGAGGCCGAGCGCCTGTGCTCGCGCCTCTTGGTGCTGGACCACGGCAAAAAAATCGCCGAAGGCACCCCCCGCGACCTGATTGCCCAGTACCTGGAGCCCGATGTGGTCGAGGTCTACGGCGTGGGTGCTTTGGCGCTGGCGGACAGCCCGCTGCGCGCGCACGCGGCGCGGGTGGAGGTGAGTGGCGAAACGGTGTTTTTCTACACCCGCGACTCCGCGGCACTGATTCAGGCGCTGCACGCCTACCCCCAGCTGCGCACCTTGCACCGCCCGGCCAACCTGGAAGACTTGTTTTTGAAATTGACCGGACGCCAGATCCGTGAGGACGCCTGAGATGAACACCCCAACCACCCTGGCCGCTGGCCCCACGCCCCGCACGCTCAGCCGCTGGCGCGCGCCCGAGCTCACGCTGCGCTTTTGGCCGGTGTTTTTGCGCAATCTGCTGGTCTGGCGCAAGCTGGCCATCCCCAGCCTCTTGGGCAATATCGCCGAGCCCTTGATGTGGCTGGTCGCCTTTGGTTACGGAATGGGCGCGCTGGTCGGCAAAATCACGGTGGACGGCCAGCCCGTGCCCTACATCTTGTTTCTGGCCAGCGGTTCGATTTGCATGAGCGCCATGCAGGCAGCGTCGTTCGAGGCCTTGTATTCGGCGTTCTCACGCATGCATGTGCAAAAAACCTGGGACGGCATCATGAACGCGCCGGTGGGGTTGGACGACATCGTGCTGGCCGAAATGCTCTGGGCGGCCTTCAAAGCGCTGTTTACCGTGACGGCAATTTTGGGCGTCATGCTGGCCCTGAACATCAGCCACAGCCCCAAGATGCTGCTGGCCTGGCCGATCTTGCTGGGCGTGGGCATCACCTTCAGCTCCATGGCGCTGGTGTTCAATGCCATGGCCAAGGGCTATGACTTTTTCACCTACTACTTCACCTTGTTTTTGACGCCCACCATGTTTTTGAGCGGAGTCTTTTTTCCGCTGGATCAGCTGCCCTCGGCGGTGCGGGTGGTGGCGGACTGGCTGCCTTTGTCGAACGCAGTGGCGCTGGTGCGCCCTTTGTTCATGGACCAGTGGCCCCACGACGTGCTGCACCATGGCAGCGTGCTGCTGGCCTACGCCGTGGTGTCGTTTTGGGTGGCGCTGGCGCTCACCCGCAAACGCTTCGGCCAGTAAGGTTTACCAGCCGCGATTCAGGCGCTCGCGGCTGACCCAGGTGGCGTGAAAGCCATTGGGCACCCGCTGGGGGAGCGCAATGCGCGCCACCGGCCCTTGGGCCACGTCATGGGCGTCAAACACGGTGGCGTAGGAACGCTCCGCCAGGTCGTCCCACATGAACCCGACCAGGTAGCCATCGTCCTCGGCCACCGCCTGGTCTTTGGGCGCAAAGCTGTGTTCACTGAACCACTTGTGCATGCCCCCGTGGTAGCTGGTGCAACTGCCCTGCTGCAAATCGTGGCGGGCGATGCCGCAAAAGCGCGGCTCTTCAGGCCCTTGCCCGTTGGCCATCAAGGTGTTCCAGGAGTAGCGCGTGCGTTCGCCCAAGTAGGCGCTGTTGATGATGGGGAACTCCTGGTTCAGCACATCGTCCAGCACGCGCTCGCGGGTCTGGCCGGTGCGCAGGTTGAAGCGCCATTCATAAAACATGCAGTCCTGGCCCAGCTGGGCAATCAAGCGGGGCAAGCGGCTGGCGTCCAACTGCCCGCGTGCATCCAACTGTGGTTTGAAAGGCGTGCCGGTCATCACGATCTCGGTGCCGCCCTGGCCATCGTCTTCTTCCCATGCGTTGGACACGTGGTACATGTAGGCAGGTGCTGCTTCAAACCAGCGAATGTCGGCCGGCGTGCCATGGCGCGGAATCACGCCAAAGCGCGCGGGCAGGTCAGGGTAGAAGCTCACTTTGTGTCGCCCGGCGGCCGCCGCCTCAGGGTCTTGGAACAAAGGCAGGTCGTGCAACACGCTGTAGTTGCGGGTTACGGCCATGTCGTGCGGCAGGCGCGCACCCGGCAGCGCCACAGGCACCAGGGTTGTGAGCACACCGGTTTTGTCGAGCACGCCGTAGTGCATATAGGGCGGCTCTTTGCCGTAGCAAAAAAAGATGAATTCGCCGGTGCGCTCGTCCACCTTGGAGTGGGCCGAGATGTGCAGGCCCGCCAGGCGCGGGTCCATGGCCAGGGTACCGGTCGTGTGCAGGTCCGACGGGCGCACGCGGTGCACCTCGCCCCCCAGGTACCACATGGCCAACAGCTCGCCCGCAAAAAACTTGACGTCGGTGTTGGCGGTATTTTTGAGCGGCATGTCGGGCCGGTCGCGGCGCGGCGGGTCTTTGATGCCTTGCCAAAGCGCCGCGCCTGCGGCACGCTCTTCGGTCAGGCTTTGTGTGGCAATCCAGCGGTTCTGGTACTGCACCCGCCCGCCGTCAAAACGCAGCGCGTGCAGCATGCCGTCGCCATCAAACCAGTGGTAGCGTCCGGCGGCGGCAAATTGGCGGTTGGGGCCGTTGCGCACATGCATGCCGTGCAGATCGCGCGGAATTTCGCCTTCAACCTCCGTCAGGTCCACGGTGATTTCGCGCTCCACGGGCGCAAAGCCACCCTGCAACACCGCTGTTTCATCCATTCCCATGCAGCACCTCGCAAATATGTCGGTCGCAGGAGCTTAGGCCAGACGCCCAGCGTTGACAATCAGGGCATGCACCATGCCTTTGAATCGCTCACCCCCGACGTCGTGCTGGACGCGCTGGAGTCTGTGGGCCTGCGCGGTGACGGGCGTCTGACCGCCCTCTCGTCCTACGAAAACCGGGTCTACCAGGTGCAGCTAGAAGACGGTGGCGCCGTGGTGGCCAAGTTTTACCGGCCCGAGCGTTGGAGCCAGGCGCAGATATTGGAAGAGCACAGCTTTGCCCAGGAACTGATGGACGCCGAGATCCCCGTGATCGGCCCCCTGCACTTGCAAGGCGCCACGCTGCACCCCTTCGGCGGCTTTGATTTCAGCGTGAGCCCGCGCCGCGGGGGCCGCCCCCCGGAACTCGACGATGGCGAGGTGCTGGAGTGGATAGGCCGCTTTTTGGCCCGCATCCACAGCGTCGGTGCCAAGCGCAGCTTTGCCACCCGCCCAGCGCTGAACCTGGCCACCTTTGCCCAGGAACCGAAAGACTGGCTGCTCGGCCACGAGTTGGTGCCGCTGGACGTGCAATCGGCCTGGGCCCGCGCTTGCGACGAGGCCATGGCGCTGATTGCCCAGCACCCGGCCCTGACCGGCCAGGCCTCGCCGATCCGCCTCTTGCGCCTGCACGGCGACTGCCACCCTGGCAATATTTTGTGGACCCCCACCGATGCCGCGGCCAGCGCGGGGCCCGGCCCGCACTTTGTGGACTTGGACGATGCGCGTACCGGCCCCGCCGTGCAAGACCTGTGGATGCTGCTCAGCGGCGACCGCAGCCAGCGCACCCGCCAGCTGGGCGCGCTGGTGGACGGCTATGAGCAGTTCCGCGAATTTGACCGCGAAGAACTGGCGCTGATCGAGCCGCTGCGCACCTTGCGCCTGATTCACTACAGCGCCTGGCTGGCGCGGCGCTGGAGCGACCCGACCTTTCCGGTCAACTTTCCCTGGTTTGGCTCCAGCGACTACTGGCAAGGCCAGGTGCAAATGCTGCAAGAGCAGTGCGAAGCCATGCAAGAAAACCCGCTGGTGGTCTAGCCCGTGGCCGCAACCCTGCCCACCCTGAACCTGATTGGCGCCGGGCGCGTCGGCCAAACGCTGGCGCGCCTGTGGACGCAGGCCGGGGTGTTTGCGGTGCAGGACGTGCTGACCACCTCGATCGCCAGCGCGCAGGCGGCCTGCGATTTCATAGGCGCGGGCAAGCCGTCGAGTGGGATGGACCGCATGCGCCCCGCCAACCTGTGGCTGATTGCCACGACCGATGCCCGGATTGCCGACGTTGCCACAGCCTTGGCGCAACAGGCGGTGGCGCTGGAATCGCCCAGGGGAACCACCGTGTTTCACTGCAGTGGCGCCTTGTCTGCGGCAGAGCTCTCCCCCTTGGCTGCGCTGGGCTGGCACACGGCAAGCGCCCATCCGATCTTGAGCTTTGCCAACCCGGACACCGCCTGTGCCCAATTCTCCGGAACCCCTTGTGCGCTGGAAGGCAAGGCAGAGGCCTGCGGTCGATTGCAAGCCGCGTTTTCTGCCATTGGCGCGCAGTGCTTTGACGTGCGCAGCCAGGACAAACTGCTGTACCACGCGGGTGCGGTATTTGCCACCAACTTTATGCCGGTGCTGCAAGCCGTGGCTGAGGATGCCTGGCGTGCCAGCGGCGTGCCGCAAGCCTTGCTGCCGCACCTGCGGGCCTCGCTCTTGCACAACGCGGTGGCCAACATCACCCGCTTGGGGCCACAGGGTGCACTGACCGGCCCCGCCGCGCGTGGCGACACAGCGGCAATTGCCCGCCAGGCCGACGCCCTGGCGAAGTGGGACGCGACTGCCGCTGAGGCCTACTCGGCCTTGAGCGCCTTGGCGCTGCGCATGGCAAACACCAGCAGCACCACAGCCACCAGCGCGGCCAACAAGCGCTGAAGCAGCAGGTTCTCTTCAAAGTCCAGCGGCGCGTCGAGCAGCGTGTAGACGGTCGCCGCCAGCAGCAGTGCCACTGCGCGCAGACGCCAACCCCTGGGATCCCCATAGGCTTCGCCCAGATTGCGCCACAGCCCATGGCCCAGGCCACCTGCAAGCACCCCCAGGCACGCACCGACCGCCACGTCGCCCGGCCAGTGCGCACCCACCGCGATGCGCGACAGGCCAACCGCGGCGGCAAGCAGCCACAGCCACACAAAGCGACGGCGCTGCGGCGCGTCCAGCGCAAAGTACAAGCTGCTGGCCACCGCAAAAGCGGTGAGCGTGTGGCCCGAGGGCATGGACGCCAGTTCGAGCTTTTCACCGACGATGCGAAAAAGTTGCTTGTCCACCACCGCAGCTGGGCGCAGGCTTTCGAGCAAGCCTTTGCCCAGGCGTGCGAACAGCACGCCAAAGGGCACGGCGCACAACCAGGCCCATTGCAGGCGGGGCGCCAGCAGCAACAAAGGCGACGTGACCGCCAGCACGCCCCAGGCATTGCCCAGCAGCGACAGTGCGGTCCAGACCGGTGCAGGCACCACCATGCAGGCCTGGTTGATCGCCAGAAAAAGCGCTGGCTCTCCCCAGTGCAGCCACAAGGGCGCGCACACGCCGAGCATCAGCAGCGGCAGCAGGCACCAAGGCCATGTGGGGCGCAAATCAGCTTCCATCCCTTACTCCATCCTCAAACGCGGCTGCGGCTTGCCCGACCAGCCATGGCAGGCATAGAACCGGAAACTCGATACCGGCATGCCCCAGTGCGTGGCGACATGGGTCGCCAAAAGCGCGCAGTCCTGAAAGCCGTTCGCACCCAGCGGCACGGCATAGGCCATGGCAGACCAGTCCACCAACAGGGTGTCAGCGCCTGCGGGCAAGGGCCCGGCCCACAAGGTGAACTGGTCAAAGCGGTCTTCCAAATCGTGGACTGGCACCGGCCGTGCGTACCAGGCCAGGCGGCTGGCCAGCGTCCAGTGCTGCACCGACAGACTGCCCAGGCCCTGTTGCGCCGCAAGCACCCGCGCCTGCTCCCCGGCCTCTTGCCAGCCATACACATCGACAAAGGGATTGGCGCCTACCGGGGCATCGTCCGCCGTGCGGGGCAAGACCGGGGCGCCCGCACTCAACATCAGCCAAAGCAAACCGGCGCAAGCCAAGGCCTGCAAAGCCACCAAGGTGCCGATCAGACCACGCCGCAGCGGACGGCCCTCCCGCCCCTGCCCCCAGGCATCCGCGAGGGCGACCCCTGCGAACGGCGCCAAGCTTGCCCAGGCGGGCGCAGTCCAGTGCGGCAGACTGCTGCCACCGCCCGACAGCCAGGCCAGTACGGCAAAGGGCAGCACAAAAAACCAGCGCAGCGCGCCCCAGCGTGTGCGTGCGAGGGCGCCCCAGCACAGCAAAGGGCCATAGGCCAGCAGCTGCAGCAGGGCAAAACGCAGCAGGTCCTGCAAGCGCCACACACCGCCCGCGCCATGCTGGGCCTGGTAGACGAAAGATGCCCAACCGTTCTGGGCGTTCCACACCAGCACTGGCGACACCATCAGCAGCGCCAGCGCCACGGCTAGCCACAAAACCGGTACGCGCAGCACCCGAAGCCCATGGGCCTGCAGCAAACACAAAGCTGACGCCAGCGCAAAAAAGACGGCCGTGTATTTGCTCAAACCCGCAAGGCCCAACACCCCGCCCCACACCAGCCAGGGCCAGGTCTTGCACGGCGCGTCTGCATGCATCAGCTGCTGCGTTTGCCGCATGAGCAGCACCGCCAGAAAGATCAGCAAGGTGTCAGGCAAAAGGCCAATGGCCAGCACATGCAGCAAGGGCGCCAAGGCCATCACAGCCAGCGCCCACACACCAGCACGGTGGGGCGTACCGCCACCAGCACCGCCCAGGCCGCGCGCCAGTTGGTAGACCAACAGCACGGTGCCCAACCACAGCGCACCTGGCAGCACGCGCAGGAGCACGGGGGGCGCATCCACGGCCACCAAAGGCCACTGCACCCAGCCCACCAACGGAGGATGGTCGAAGTAGCTGAGCGCCGGATGCGCGGCGTACAGCAGGTAATGCGCTTCATCCACCGACAGGCCCAGCACCGCGCCCCACAGCAGGTGCACCAGCGCCAAAGCGCCCACCACTCCGCCCAGGCCAAGGCGGCGCGAAAAAATGCGCGCCGGCTTATGCAAGGTCTTTGCCCCTGCCCGTGTGGTGAATTTTTGCCATGCCGCAGTCTAAACTGCGAACCCAGCGCGGCGCGTCTGCACCGCATGCTCTTAGTCTGACCAAAGGATTCCCATGCCCACTTACCACGTTGAAATGATCGAAGGCCGCACCCTGGAGCAAAAGAAAAAACTGGTGCAAGAAATCACCCGCGTCAGCGTCGAAGTGCTGGGCGGTTCGCCCGATTCGGTGGATGTGTTGATCACCGACGTCAAGGCAGAGAACTGGGCCACCGGCGGCAAGCTCTGGAGCGAGCCACGCGGTAATTGACAAGGCAGGCTGCTCCACACGGCTGAATTCAAGCGCCAAAGCGCGTCGTCTTGGCCTCTGCATTTCATTATTAATATGCATGTTATTATTTATATAATAATTTAATTTACCAAAGACGTACTTTTGAGCGCCTATACCGTGGCAAGACCCGCGGCACATTCCAGCGATCCGGTCAATGCCTTTGGCCATCACTTTGGAGGACCGAAATGTTCAGGCTTAAAACTGCTGAAAATTTTCTGACTCCAATCGAGTGCCAATTGATTGTCAGCACCGTTCAAAACATAGAACCATGGGAACTCTCCGACGACCGGAACTGGTCAAACAGAACGATCTCCGATCGAACGATGTACAACGCCTACAACGCCGAAGTAGGCGAACTGATGGTGCGTTTGAAAAAGCGCTTGCAAAGTTTTATTGAGCAGCATTTTCATATCGATACGATTTATTGCGATCTGTTTCAGGTCGTGCGATGGCTGGATGGGATGGAACAGTCGCCCCATGCGGATGACATGAAAAACACCCCTGCCGACTCTTGGTTTCACCATCGGGAGTTTGGTGCCATCATTTATCTGAACGATAACTACGAGGGTGGGCATACTTTTTACCCTCAGCACCAGTTTGAAATCATCCCAAAGTCAGGTTCACTGGCCGTGCACCCGGGGGACTCAGAGCACCACCTGCATGGCGTCACCCGAGTCAAGACCTCTAGCGGCAGCCTTCGGTATACGCTGGCATCGTTCTGGACGCAGCAGCAGCAGTACTCCGACCACTGGGAGATTCCAGAAAAATGATTGCCATCCCGGACAACACCGTCATCGCCATTGCCGATCATCCGGCCTTTGATCACAGCGTGCGCCTTATCGTTGAACCACTCAAAGGCAAGCTGAAAAGGGAATGGTTTATCCACCACGCCTACTTTTGCCTGCCTCTCACGATTGGGAATCAATATGGCTTTGCGATCAGGTCGTTGAAAAAAATCAGGGCGGTGTGGAATGGCGGCGATCAACCGTCTGACACGCAGGTTGAAATCATGGAGGAATCTGATATGCCAGCGGCACAAACAATTTCCTCCCATTTCGGCATGGGTGTCATTACGATTCAA
Organism: Comamonadaceae bacterium; assembly: GCA_947447985.1. Lineage (GTDB taxonomy): Bacteria > Pseudomonadota > Gammaproteobacteria > Burkholderiales > Burkholderiaceae_C > Allorhodoferax. Next base: position 29,525 of record CANFLX010000012.1, on the reverse strand, counting down.
AACCGATTTACTTTCAGAACACCGCCGGGTATCAATTTAATGACCATCAATCCACCCAATTGCTGGATTGACGGCATCCACCATATGACTGGGGTCATCGAAACTGACAACCTCCGACGGGACTTCACATTTAATTTAAAGGTCACCCGAAAAAATACGCCCGTCATGATTGAAAAGGGGGAGTACATCGGCTGCGTACTGCCGATTCCAAGGTATTTTGTCGATGGCTTCCAGTTCCTGCCCGCCCATGCCGTATTGACCACCGCCCAAATTCGGGACGAGCAGGAAGCCTGTCGCAAGTTTGGGGTAGAGAGGAGCACGGTGGATATCAACAAACCCCATGGCAACGGACGCCGGTACTTCAACGGGGAAGATATTGACGGCACACTCTTTTGGGACCACCAAAAGAAGGTGGAGTAGGCCCCCCGGCCCGGCCGGCCCAAAGGCGTAAACTGTTTCCATGTGCCAATTGCTTGGAATGAACAGCCGCCTGCCGGCCAGCTTGACTTTGAGTTTTACCGGGTTCGCCCAACGCGGGGGCTGCACCGACCACCACGCCGACGGCTGGGGCATTGCGTTTTTTGAAAGCGAAGGCAATCTGCCAGGTAAAGCCGCCCGCTATTTCGTGGACAAAGAGAGCGCTGCCACTTCCCCCATCGCGCAGATGCTGCGCAGCTACCCGATCAAAAGCCACAACGTGGTGGCCCATGTGCGCAAAGCCACCGTGGGTGCGGTCAGCCTGGAAAACTGCCACCCCTTTGTGCGCGAGCTCTGGGGGCGCTACTGGGTGTTTGCCCACAACGGTGACCTGAAAGACTTTGCGCCGCACTTGCACGGCAGCTTTCGGCCCGTAGGCACCACCGACAGCGAACTCGCCTTTTGCTGGATGATGCAAGAGATGAACAAGTCGCATGCGGGTGTGCCCTCCGAGGTGGAGCTGACCCACACCTTGCGCGACCTGGCCCAGCGCATCGCCAAGCACGGCACCTTCAATTTCCTGTTGAGCAACGGCCAAGCGCTGTGGGCGCATGCCAGCACCAAGCTGCACTATGTGCTGCGTCAGCACCCCTTCAGCGAAGTGCAGCTCAAAGACGAAGACCTGAGCGTGGACCTGTCACAGCTCAATTCGCCCGACGACCGCCAGGTCATTGTCGTGACCGAGCCTCTGACCGCCAACGAAACCTGGGTGCCTATGCAGCCCGGCGAGTTGCAGGTGTTTATCGACGGGCAGCCGCTTGCAGCGCATCCATGAACATGGCCGCCACATCAAAGCCCGTCTGATCGGTGATTTCCTGAAAGCAGGTCGGGCTGGTCACATTGATTTCGGTCAGGCTGGTGCCGATGATGTCCAGCCCCACCAGCAGCAAGCCGCGCTCTGCCAACACCGGACCGATCGCCTCTGCGACCGCACGGTCCGCCGCATTGAGCGGCTGCGCCACACCTAAGCCGCCTGCCGCCAGGTTGCCGCGCACCTCGCCACCCTGCGGAATGCGCGCCAGGCAGAAGGGCACGGGCTTGCCACCAATCACCAGCACACGCTTGTCGCCTTCGCTGATCGCGGGCAAAAACTTTTGCACCATCAGGCTTTGCGCGCCGTCGCGGTTCAGGGTTTCGATGATGGAGCCCAGGTTCAGGCCATCGTCCTTGACGCGGAAGATACCGCTGCCCCCCATGCCGTCCAGCGGCTTGAGAATGATGTCACGGTGCTCCTGGTGGAACGCGCGCACGGCAGCGGCCTCGCGCGTGACCAAGGTAGGGCCGATGAATTGGGGGAACTCCATGACCGCCAGTTTTTCCGGGTGGTCGCGCAGCGCACGCGGCTTGTTGAACACCTGCGCACCTTCGCGCTCGGCCTGCTCCAGCAGATGCGTGGCGTAAAAGAACTCGCTGTCAAACGGCGGGTCTTTGCGCATCACCACAGCATCAAAATGGCGCAGCTCGCGCACCGTCGCGCTCTCTGCGACAAACCACTGCGGCGCCTGGCCCGTCAAACGAATCTGGCGCACTTGGGCCTGCACCACGCCACCACTGCGCCACACCAGCGCACGCGGCTCGCACGCCGCCACCGTGTGGCCACGGGCCTGTGCCTCACGCATCATGGCAAAGGTGGTGTCTTTGTAAGTCTGGAAAGACTCCAGCGGGTCGGCAACAAAAAGAATGTTCATGGGAGGCTTCTCAAAAGACAGACCGCAGGGTCTTTAAGCGCTGCGCAGCTTGGGACGGTAGTGTTGCACAGCCAGGGCCAAGGCGCCGGCCACGACACCCCAAAACGCCGAGCCCACACCGCCCACCACCACGCCGCTGAGCGTGATCAAAAAGGTCACCATGGCGGCCTCGCGGTCCGACTCTTTGTGGAGGGCGGCCGCCAGTGCACTGCCAATCGTGCCCATGAGCGCAAGGCCAGCAATCGCGGCCACCAATTCTTTGGGGAAAGCGGTGAGCAGCGCCATGATGGTGGCGCCAAACAATCCCAAAGCGATGTACAGCAGGCCACACGACACTGCAGCCGTGTAACGCCGTGCGCGGTCTGGATGCGCCTCAGGCCCCATGCAAATCGCCGCAGTAATCGCGCTCAGATTGAGTGAGAACGCACCCAGCGGCGCCAGCAAGAGTGTGGCCACACCCGTGAGGGTGATGATTTTGGACACCGGAATGCCTGCTTCGCCGCCATGGGCGCGTTCGTCGCCAAAACCGGAGGCGCGAATGGCCGCCACACCCGGCAGGTTTTGGGAGGCCATGGTCACGATGAACAAGGGCAGCGCCAGGCTCACAAACGCCGCCCATGAAAACACGGGTGCCACAAACACCGGCCAGGTCAGCCCCAAGGGCACGTCCACCCGCGAAAAACCGTTTTGCGCGGCCACAAACAACACCGCAAACAGCAAGGTGGCGGGTACTGCATAGCGGGGTGCAAAGCGCTTACCCAGCAAATAGGTCAGCAGCATCAGCACCACCAGTGGCAGGGCGGATTGCGCGGCGCTAAAGCCTGACAAGCCAAAGCGGGCCAGCACACCGGCCAGCAGCGCACTGGCCAAGGCCACTGGAATGCGGTTCATGACCCGCTCAAACCAGCCGGTCGCTCCCACCAAGACGATGAGCGCAGCACTCATCATGAACGCACCCACCGCATCGTCCATCGAAAAGCCGCCCACCACACCGGCACTGGCCAGCACCGCCGCGCCGGGCGTGCTCCAGGCCACCATGACGGGCTTGCGCAGCCACAAGGAGGGTAGCGCCGTGGTCAGCCCCATGCCGATGCTGATGGCCCACAGCCACGACGCCAGCATGGCCGGTGTGGCGCCAAAGGCCTGGGCCGCCTGAAAAACAATCGCAATCGAGCTGGTAAAGCCCACCAGCACCGCAACAAAACCGGCCGTAAAGCTGGACCAGCTCAGGTCTTTAAAAAACTGCACTGAAGCTCAGATTTCGATTTTGGAGCCCAGCTCGACCACCGAATTGCTGGGCAGGTTCAAAAAGTCCGCCGCACTGCTGGCGTTGTGGTGCATTTGAGCAAACAGCTTCTCGCGCCACGGGGCCATACCCTCGCCCAAGACAGGCACCACCGTGTCGCGCGACAAAAAGTAACTGGTCATCATCGGGTCCAGCGCAACACCCCGGCCTTTGAGCTGCTCCAGCGCGCGCGGCACATCCGGGTCGTTTTTGAAGCCGTAGTTGATCAGCACCTGCCAGCAATCGTGGCCCAGGCGCTCGATCTCAATGCGCTTGTCCAGTCCGATCCAAGGCACCTCACGGTTGCGCACGGTGACGAACAAATTGGTCTCGTGCAACACCTTGTTGTGCTTGAGGTTGTGCAACAGCGCGTTGGGTACGGTACCGGTGGAGGCGATCAAAAAGACCGCGGTGCCCTCCACCCGTGTGGGGGGGCTGACAAAGACGGCCTCCAGAAAGTCGGGCAGGCCCATGGAGTCAGCCTGCAACTTGGAACTCAGCAGAGCGCGGCCGTCTTTCCAGGTGCCCATGAACAGGAACACCACCCCCCCGATAAACAGCGGGAACCAGCCGCCATCAAAGAGCTTGAGCAGGTTGGAGCCCCAAAACATGAAATCTACGGCGAAGAAAAAACCGGTGGCGGCAAGGCAGAGCGACAGCGGGTATTTCCATCCGTAGCGAATCACGTAAAAGGTCAGCAAGGTCGTAATCAGCATGTCGGTGCACACCGCAATGCCGTAGGCCGCCGCCAGGTTGCTGGACGACTTGAACATCACCACCGCCAGCACAATCGCGGTAAACAAGCCCCAATTGACAAACGGAATGTAGATTTGTCCGGTCTCGCGCACGCTGGTGTGGATCAGGTTCAGACGCGGCAAGTAACCCAGCTGGATCACCTGCTTGGTGACGCTGAATGCACCGGTAATCAAGGCCTGTGAGGCAATCACCGCAGCCATGGTGGCCAGCACCACCAGGGGCAGAAGTGCCCAGTCAGGTGCCATCATGTAAAAAGGGTTTTTCACAGATGCCGGGTTGCTCAACAGCAAGGCACCCTGGCCAAAGTAGTTGAGCGTCAAGCAGGGCATGACCACGCTGAACCAGGCCAAACGAATGGGCTTTTTACCGAAATGCCCCAGGTCGGCGTACAGCGCCTCTGCCCCGGTCACACACAGCACCACAGCGCCCAACAACACAAAGGTCACACCGGGGTTGTCCCACATAAAAGCCAGTGCGTAGTAGGGGCTCAATGCCACCAAAATATGCGGATTGCTTGCAATTTGCACAACACCGAGCAGCGCAATAACGGCAAACCAAAGCAGCGTGATCGGGCCAAAAAACTTGCCGATGCCCGTAGTGCCACGTTTTTGGACCCAGAACAGGCAAAACAAAATGACCAGCGTCAGTGGCACCACGTATTTCAGAAACCTGGGCGAGATGATCTCCAAGCCTTCGACCGCGCCAAGTACAGAAATCGCTGGGGTAATGACGCCGTCGCCATAAAAAAGGCAGGTGCCGAAAATGCCCACATTGAGCAAGACGCGGCGCAACATCGGACGTTCTTTGACGGCCTGAGACGCCAGGGCCAGCATGGCGATCAGTCCGCCCTCCCCTGCGTTGTCTGCCCGCAGCACCAGCACCACATACTTGAGCGACACGATGACGGTGAGCGTCCAGAAAATCATGGACAGGATGCCGTACACATTGTCCGGGGTGAACGGCACATGGCCCGAACCGAATACTTCCTTGAGGGCGTACAACACGCTGGTTCCGATATCGCCGTACACGACACCGATGGCGCCTAAGGTAAGCGCTGTAAGAGACGACTTGGATGCTGACAAACGATGCGCCAGGGCGTTTAGGAACCCCAGTTTCCATTCAATGAGGGAGCGCCATTGTGCCTTTGCCGCGCCCTAAAAACGGCAGTTTTGACAAAAATGCCAAAGAAAATGCTGCGCCGCAGCAACAAAGGTCGCCTGTGCGACAAGCCGCACTCGACAGCGCCGTGCTCAGAGGTCGAGGTCAGCCTCAGGGTCCGTCGCTTCGAGCTCGTAGCTGGCGGCCAGCATGGCCAAACGTCCGACCACCCCGTACATATAAAAGCGGTTGGGCTCACTTGCCCCGGGTCGCACGCCCAGTTGGGGCAATTGGGCGCTGCTGCCGAAGGCCAGCGGCACATAGCTGGAGCCCGGCGCGCTCAGGTCTTCGTCAATGCCACGCTCGGCATGCACGCGGTAAAAGCCACCCACCACATAGCGGTCCATCAAATACACCACGGGCTCAGCCACCGCATCGTTCATGCGCTCGTGGGTCAACACCCCTTCCTGCACGATCAGATCCTGCACACCGCCCTGAACCAGGCTATCGGCACCGGTTTTTTTCAACAAAGCGGGAAGGTCTTTGCTCTCGCGCACCGTCATCAGGCCCCGACCGCTGCTGCCGTTGTTGGCTTTCACGACCACAAAGGGTTTTTCTTTGATGCCGTATTCCTTGTACTTGCGCCGGATTTTGGTCAGCAAGGCGTCCACGCCCGCGGTGAGCTTGGCCACGCCGTCCGACGTGGCCACATCGACATCGGCACAGGTCTCGTACAAGGGGTTGATGAGCCAGGGGTCGATGCCGATCAGCTTGCCGAAGCGTTTGGCGATTTCTTCGTAGCACTGGAAATGTTTGCTCTTGCGCCGGGTCGTCCAGCTGGCGTGCAAGGGCGGCAGCAGGTATTGCTGGTGCAGGTCTTCCAGGATGCCGGGGATGCCTGCGTGCAAATCGTTGTTCAGCAAAATCGTACAGGGGTCAAAGTCTTTGACGCCAATGCGGCCCTTGGTGCGAACCACCGGCTCCAGCAAAATTGACTCCCCACCGGGCAACACGATCTCAGTGGCTTTTTTCACCTCGGGGCTGATGGAGCCAATGCGCACATTGAGCCCCGCCATATGGAATATCCGGCGCAATTGCGCCAGATTGCTCATGTAAAAGGTGTTGTTTGGCTTGTGCTCAGGGATGATCAGCAGGTTGCGCGCCTCGGGGCAGATTTTTTCAATCGCCACCATGGCCGCCTGCACTGCCAGCGGCAGCATGGCCGGCGTCAGGTTGTTCCAGCCACTGGGATAAAAGTCGGTGTCCACGGGAGCCAGCTTGAAACCCGCATTGCGCACATCCACCGAGGCATAGAACGGTGGTGTGTGCTCCATCCACTCCAGCCGGAACCAGCGCTCAATGGCGGGCATGGTGTCGAGCACGCGCTGCTCCAGCTCGTTGATGGGGCCGGTCAGTGCAGTGACGAGGTGGGGGACCATAGCAGTGCTGCTTTCGTAGATGAAGTGCCTAGGGCGGACAGGAGGACCCGTTCCGACGATATGGTGCCCGTTTGCCGAAATGCAAGCGCCGAATTCAATCGGTACCTGGACTTAGCCCCGTACCTCACCCTGCCCCAGCACCACGTACTTGAGCGAGGTCAGGCCCTCGATGCCCACTGGCCCACGGGCGTGGAATTTGTCGGTGGAGATGCCGATTTCTGCGCCCAGACCGTATTCAAAGCCGTCGGCAAAGCGGGTGCTGGTGTTGACCATCACGCTGGCCGAGTCCACTTCGCGCAAAAAGCGCTGGGCATGCATATGGTCGCGGGTGAGGATGGCGTCGGTGTGGTGGCTGGAATAGTGGTTGATGTGCGCAATGGCTGCGTCCACCCCGTCCACCACCTTGACGCTGATGATGGGCGCCAGGTATTCCTCAAACCAGTCTTGTTCGCTGGCATCTTGCAATTGGGCACCGGCCACCTTGGACAAAATCGCCCGAGCCTCGGGGCACACGCGCATTTCCACACCTTTGGCAGCGTAAATCGCGCCAATGCGAGGCAGAAACTCTGCCGCCACGCCCCGTGCCACCAACAGACTCTCACTGGCGTTGCAGGGGCTGTATTTTTGGGTCTTGGCGTTGTCGGCCACCGTGACCGCCATGTCCAGGTCGCAGGGGTCATCCACATAGGTGTGGCAGTTGCCGTCCAGGTGTTTGATCACAGGCACTTTGGCATCGCGGCTGATGCGCTCAATCAGCCCCTTGCCGCCACGCGGAATGATGACGTCCACATACTGCGGCATCGCTATCAGCTCACCCACCATGGCGCGGTCGGTGGTTTGCACCAGTTGCACCGCCTGCGCGGGCAGGCCGCTCTCGGTCAGGGCCTGCTCCACCAGGATCGCCAGCGCCTTGTTGGAGTCAATCGCCTCCGAGCCGCCGCGCAAAATGCAGGCATTGCCGCTCTTGATACTCAGGCTGGCGGCCTCAATCGTCACGTTGGGGCGGCTCTCAAAAATCATTCCAAAAACGCCAATGGGCACCCGCATCTGGCCCACGCGAATGCCGCTGGGCTGCTGCTTCATGCCAATGATCTCGCCAATCACATCCGCCATCGCGGCCAGCTGCTCGCAGCCTTGGGCACAGGTCTCCAGCACGGCGGGGGTGAGTTTGAGGCGGTCCACCATCGGGGCGGCCAAGCCGGCGGCGCGGGCACGGTCCAGGTCTTTGGCGTTTTCAAGCTGCAAGGCGGCAGTGTTGCTGCGCAGCAGTGCGGCCAATCGCATGAGGGCTTGGTTTTTGTGCGCGGTAGAGGCGCTGGCCATGCGCGCGCTGGCAGCCTTGCCCTGCGCGCCCAAGGCTTGGGCCATCTCGGAAATGGTAGAAGCAGTCATGGTGCCATTTTCACCGATTGGGCGCCTGCCGCCGAGACCGCCCTATTTGAAGGTTACGCTCACCAGAGAGACCGTCACCGGTCCCGAGATCGATGCGTTGGACGGTACAGCGTTGGCTTGAATGCTGGCGGCACTGTGAAATTGGGGCGCGCTGGGCACTCCAGCAACCACCGACCCGGATTTGGCAGTGCCCATGCTGCCTCTGCCTGCGTTGCCTATTGCCAGAGCCAGGACCGGCGCGTTGTTGATTGGGGCAATTCCGGGCGCAAGGCGCCCTAGGCTGCCAACACTGCCATCGCCCAGCAGTGTGCTGCTGACCGACGCAGGCACTTTGGTAAGGTCGATCACCGTGGTGCCTCCCAATCCCATAAACGTTTGAACCTGACCAGGACTGGCGGTGCCATAGCCCTGGGAATTGATTCTTCCGTAGATATAGGAACTGCCTCCCACATTGGTCGTGCCACCCGCGGTATCGGCACCGTTACCGGCCAGAATATAGCCCCAGACCCAGGCCGCGCCTGAAGCATTGCCGCCGGGGGGCGACGGGATCGGGATCGTGATACTGGTGTAAACATTTCCGCCCACGTAGTCATTGCTCACGCCGTAGGTAAAACGACCATTCACAACATTGCCACCGGCGTCAATGCTTCCACCATTGAAACTGCCCGCCATCAAGGCGTAACTGCCCACTCCGCTGGCCTGCAGGTTGTAGTTTGCAACCGGTGCGCCCACGCCACTGCAATAATTTTTTGGAAAGTTGGGCCTGTTGCACAGGCCGACGTATGCAAAAGCCGGCGTGCCCCAAGGTGGAGAATTTGGCGTCGTGGGGTCGATGGAACCATTTTGCGTGGCGAAATTGGGGGGGTAGATCCTGTGGTCGCCACCGCCCGTCCTGATATTTCGAGTCGCAATAAAGGTGTTGTAGTAGGTCCCCTGCTCGATGTAGAGATCGCCGTCAAACCATACGACACCGGACACAAAAGTTGCATTCGACACGTTCGCTTGGCGGATTGTCCAGGTGCCAGACACCGCATTCGCTGTGAGGAGGTTCGCGGGCAATGCAGGCAGGCTTGCGACGTTGTAAACCCCGTCCGTGACACCGTTCACATTCCGCACCTTCACCTTGGCCACGCCACTTGCAAAATAAAAAAGGTAATTGGCCGAACCGCTGTACTGCCAAGCGTTGAACGCAGGATCGTCAGTTTCCACCACCAAGGGAACCGCTGGAATATTCGGAGCACCACCACCCCGGCTCACGGCACCATTGCGGTCGATGTTTCCTACCGCCTCGGTGCTGATCACAGTGGCGTTGCTTATTTTGATATCGGCCAAGGACTTCGCAGCGCTGAATGTGGTGCCGCCGCTCAAACTGATTCCGTTCACTGCCTCGGCGGCACAGGTACTGGCGATATTGCGGGATACATCAGCAGGGGTGCCAGAGGGCTGGCAAACCGGGCCCAAAGAAACCCCTGCCGCTCTGGCCTGAAACGTACCATTGCCCCAACCCGAACCTGCTGCCGTGATGCGGTTGTTGGCGGTGGCGGTTCCCGACACCTTGCTACCGCCCGCTGTGCACAGGTTTCGAACCGCATTGGCATTGTTCGCCGCAGCGCCACCGGACAGCCAGACATCGCAATTTGCGGTGACCGTGTCGTAACTACCACCGCTGGTCATGGCGATCGTGCCCATGGAGGTTAACGACAGCGGTATCGATGTTCCTGCACCGTTGTACCCCGTAAGGCTGTGTCCGTTGCCGTAGATGTCCCCCGAAGCAAAGATCGTGGCATCGGCTGCCGTGTTCGCTTTCCAGGAGACATCCCCTTTGAGCACAACCCTCAAACCATGCCCTGCTGCGACGGGCCGCGGTGGGGGCGGCGGTGGCGGTGGGGGCGGTGGGGGCGGTGGGGGCGGTGGCGGTGGCGGTGGGGGTGGCGGCGGAGGCGGAGGTGGCGGTGGCGGTGGTGGCGGTGGCGGTGGGGGGGCTACGGTGACCTGGTAAGTGAGCGTTAGCGTGGTACTGGTTTTTGACTTCAGACTGGCGCCGCCCGCTCTTCCGACAATCACGGCTTGCACTTCCGTGGGGTTGAGCCCCTTGTTGAGCGTCACGCTACCGTTCCATGGACCGCTGGCTGGGGCACTAAAAGTCACGGGCGAGCCTGCCTGGCCATTGGCGGGAAGACTTGTATAAAGGGTTCCGAAGGTCCCACCGCTACCAGCGTTGGTCAAAAATTGATTGACCATATCGGCCCCGGCCCACGCATTCATTTGGGCTTGGGTCAGGCTGTGAACGCTGATGCTTTGGTCTTGCGTCGCCTGCACGTATTGCGCGACGACGTAAGAGCCCGCCATGACGGACGCACCCGCCAGCATCGTGGTCAGTACGGTGGTCATACCCTCTTGACCGTTGGCAGAAGGGGGTGGGTGGTTTTTCATATACGGCCCTCAAGGAATATTGACGAGGCAGGCTTGCTCTGACAGCGTGGCTCCACTGCGGTTGACGGCGCTGATCGTGAGCACAACGCCACCCGACACTGAACTGAGCAAATTAAAGGGATTGCAAGCAGAGCGCGTCAGGGAAAAGCTCAACGCACCGGTGTTTTTGGAGCGGTCTGTCAGGCGCGTTGCGGTCCAGCCGGAGCCGCTGGTCGGTGTGTTCCCGCCCACAGTGCTGCAAGGCGACGGCCGGGACAGGGCATACAAGCCGCCTGAGCCATCATTGGCGTCGCTGTACAGAAGTCCGGCACACGAAGCTGCACCACCTTGCACTCTGACCCAGACGATGGCATTGCCCGCGGTGTTGTACGTAATGGTGGTATTGCTGGAAGTCAACGTGCTTCCCGACATGCCCGCTCCGAACAAAACATGCGCATGGGTCGGTACATCGGGTCGATTGGGCAGGGTAAGCGTCGTCGCAACCCCATAAGCGACATCCAGTGCGGCGGCGCTGGCGCGCATGAGGGAATAGGTGGTCTGAGCGTCTTCCGCTGCATCTTGCGCCGCACCGGCCGTCGTCACGACCGATATTTTGAAGGTCGCCAGCGTCATCAACACCACGACCATGGACAACACCAAGCCCACCATGAGGCCCACCAGGGTCTCGCCGGTTTGCCCAGAAGCGCAGCAGGGACGATGTGTGGATTTCATCGCGGCCTCTAAAACTTGATGGCACCACCGCCGCCTACGACTGACTGGTTCGCCGCAGTGTTATCGGTGCTGAGTTCGCAGGGTTTTTGGTAATTGACCGCTCCACTGACGCCATTCACCGTCATCGAGATGGGCACGGCCGCATCGCAAGATTTCACCCCGCTCAATGTCATGGGTGAACCACTGGCGGGAACACTGATACTGACCGCGGCGGATGTACCGCGCAAGGGCGACGACGCAGCGGACAGGTTCTGGCGCATCGCAAACACCAGCATGCTTTGCGTGCTTGAAAATTTCTGCGAATGCAGTGCCTGCGCGGCACCCCAGGCCATCGCCAAACCCAGGGTGGCGCCAATGGCCAGGCCCACCACGGCTTCGAGCATCATGTTGCCCCGCTGCGGTACGAAACCCAAGCCCATACCTTGATCGACGGGCCAGTTCACCCGGGATTTAATAGAGGCTGCCATTGTCCGAAACCATGTTGGAAAGCGCCGCGGACCCAAGCGAGAGCGCATAGTTGTAGGTGGTGCCGGTTGTCGGTTGACCGGTGCTATCGAGGGTTAAAACCAAATTGCTGCCCGACAAGACCGTTGACGCCACCGACACGGACATGGCCGCTGGAAGCGTGCGGCGGGTGAGCACCGCGCTGCCGCCCGAGCCGCAGTTGGCAGAACGGGGGTCGCCCGCACACACAAACAAAAGGTGGTCCGCGGCACCCGAGGCCGGCACCAGCAGCAGGCCGGCACAGGCTCCGCTCGTCGCTGCGGTGGGATTGCGCACTGCCATGGCCTTGGCCATGCTGTAGGCCGCCGTCAGGTCACCTTTGGCTTGGGTGATGGCGCGGCGGTAATGCCAATTCATGATGCTATTGGCACTGCCGATCAAGAAAATCAGCGTGATAAGCAGCCCGACCATCAGCTCGATGAGTGTGAAACCCGATTGGCCAGTGTGTCTTTTCATCGACGCGCTCACCAACTTGTAAAGCCGCAGCCTGCACTTGCGGTGCGGGCATACGCACCCGAAGCAGCCGACCAGCGCAGATCCATGACACAACTGGTCGGCAGAATGCCGGCCTGCGTGCTGCTTGCGCGCACCGTGAAAGCCAGCAAAGTCGCATTGCTGCTCGACGAGGCGGAATAGTTAAATTTGGCACCCTGAGTCGGCTGCCAGCCCGCAAAATCTGACGCTTGTGTTCCCAGGGTTCGGGACGCGGGCAGTGCAGGCACCAGGACATAACCCGAGGTATTGGGCAAGCTGAGGCTTTTCTCAAAGCTGTTGGCCTGCAGCGCCGCCGCCATGCGGATCAAATCTTGTTGGGCGGCGTTGATGATGGGCCGTTTGGTATAGACCTGGTAACTGGGCAAGGCCACGCGCACCAACAGGGCCAGGACAAACATGATTATCAACTGCTCAATCAGGGTCAGGCCGCACTCGCTGCGCGCGCATGGGAAAGGCCTGTTCGCCTGTTTCATACATCACCAGGCCGTAAAACCGCAGGCGGCGGTCGCCGTGCGTTCGCCTGTGCCCTGAAGCGTCAAGACACACCCGTCGAGCCCGAATCCGTTGTTGGCGGTGGCAACCACCGCGTACCCATAGAGATTGCCGCACAGGCTTGCGGTACGCGTGTCCGATTGAACCGAGTACTGGAAGGCGTCTGATTGGGTCGGAAGCCATCCCGAAAATTCATCTTTCAGTGTCGCGGGGGTGCGACTGGCCGGTAAGGCCGCAACGGCCTGGTCCGAAACGCCACAAGTGCCGTACGCGGGATAGGCCAACTTTTTTTGATAAGCCCGCTCCATCGCCAAAGACATGCCCATCACATCCCCCTTGGCCCCGTGGACCCTGCTTTTGGCGATATAGCTTTTGTAGCTTGGCACCGCAACAGCTGCCAAAATTGACACCACAGCGAGGGTCATCATCAGCTCAATCATGGTGAAGCCCTGTGCGCGCACTCGCCGAAAGGCCGTTGCGCATTCAAGCCAAATCAAAACATCGAGTTGAAACATTGCAAAGTATTAAATTTTTAATTATTCATCATAGTACTCAAAATTGCAATTTATATGGCGAAAAAAGGGAAGTGATTTAATTTCCTCGTTTGCTTAGCGCCGCTGGGGCTGGCTGGCTGCGCCGCTCCCCGTGGCACACAGCGCACACAGCTGCTGCGCCAAGCGGTGCAGCGCCTGCCAACCGTCGGTGGGCCAGTCGGCTTGCTTGAGCCCTTTGACGATGCCGTCCACCCGCTGGGCGGCGTGCAGCAGCTCAGCCACTTGTGCTGCGCTGATGCGCGGCAGCACCCGTTCAAACAGGCGCTCTTTGGCGCCCCAGATGCGGTTTTCGCGCAGCGCCATGGGCAGCGGGCGGCCTTGGCCGATGGCGTCTTTGACGCGCTTGAGGGCGCGAATGTCTTCGGCCAGGGTGTAGTGCACCAGCACCTCGGCCTCGCCCTCGGCTTGCAGGCCGTCCAGCATGTGCTGCACCCGCAGCGCCTGGCCCGCCAGCACCGCCTCGGAGAGTTTGAACACGTCGTAGCGTGCCACGTTGAGCACGGCCGCCTCGACTTGCTCCAGCGTCAGCACACTGTCATTGGCAGGCGTAGGCGGATGCAAGAGGGCGAGTTTTTGAATCTCCTGGTGTGCAGCAAGCAGGTTGCCCTCGACCCGGTCGGCGAAAAATTGCAGCGTGTGTTGACCTTCCAGACCGGCAGCCACCCGTTGGCCCTGCGCGCCCAGGCGCTGGGCAATCCACTGCGGCAGCGCCTGGCGCTCCACCGGCTCCACTTGCAAGGTCACGCCAAAGTTCTCGAGGGCCATGAACCAAGCGCTGGACTTGGTGGCTTTGTCCAGCCGCGGCAGCAGGACGACGGTGAGCGTGCTGTCGTTGCCCTGCGACTGCTCGGCGATTTGCTGCAGGGCGGCACTGCCCTCCTTGCCCGGCTTGCCGCTGGGAATGCGAATTTCGATAATTTGCTTGTCGGCAAACAGGCTCAGGCTGCCTAGCGCCGCCAGTACCTCGCTCCAGTCAAAGTGGGCGCCCGCCACAGTGTGGGCGCTGCGCTCGCTAAAGCCCTGGGTGCGGGCGTGGGCACGCAGGGCGTCCAGCGCCTCGAGCTGCAACAAGGGCTCGTCGCCGTGCAGGGTGTACAGGCTTTTGAGCCCGCGCTCGAGGTGCCGGCCAAGCTGCAGCGGGGCAATTTGCATGGCTTACGCGCTCAGGGCGCCAGGGTTTTGACGGCAGCCAAACGGCGCACCAGCTGCTGCACGGCGTCAGTCTGCATGTCGCGGTACAGCATGCGCTCTTCGGCCTCTTTGGCCAGCGCCGCAGATTCGCTGTAGCTCATGTCGCGCTGCAGCGTCACCGTCGTGGGGGCGATCAGTTCCACACCGGCCGGTGTGCGCAGACGAAAGCGCACGCGCAGCCGCAACTGAAATTCGCGCACCTGGCCCGAAGCGTTGACGCCAGCGACCGCCTTCTCGCGCGCCTCCTCCAGGATATCCACCACCGCATCGGGAGCGAGACTCTCGGCGCCGGGCACCAGCGGGCGCAGCTTGGCGCCGAAGGTGCGCGCGAGCTCAGCCGCCACGCCCGTGCCTTTTTCCGGCGTCACCGCCACGGTCTCAAACGCAAAGTTTTGGCTGTTGCGCAAGGCAAAGCCGCAAGCTGACAAGGCCAGCGTCACCGTCAAACCCAGCAACACACCCGTGCGTCGCAGCGGGCTGGACTTGCAGTTCAAACGGGTCTGGTTGGCGTGGCGCATGGGAAGGTGACTTGGGATTTACAACACCACATTGACCAAGCGGCCTGGCACCACAATCACCTTTTTCGGCGTTGCGCCTGCGGCAAACGCGACCAGTGTCGGGCTGGCCAACGCCAATGCCTCAATCGCCTCTTTGCTCGCACCCGAGGGCACGACCACCGAGCCGCGCAATTTGCCGTTGATTTGCAGCACCAGTTCCACCTCGTCTTGCACCAAGGCGCCTGCGTCCACCTGCGGCCAGGCGGCGTCAAGCAGGTCGCCCTGCGCTGCCGCATAGCCCAGCTCCACCCACAGCGCGTGTGCCAGGTGCGGCGTGGCGGGATACAGACAGCGCAGCAAGATGCCAAAGCCTTCGAGCAACACCGCCACGTCGGCAGCGCCGCCGGTGGGCTTGAAGTCGTCCAAAGCGTTGATCATCTTCATGGCGCCCGAGACCACGGTGTTGTATTGCATGCGCTGGTAGTCGTAGTCCACCTGCTTGAGCACGGTGTGCAACTCCAGCCGCAGCGCTTTGGCGTCTTTGGACAGGGTCAGGGCAGACACCGGGCCTGCGGCGCGTGCAGCGGCCAGGTCGAGCCCGGAGAGTTTGTAGCCAAAGTTCCAGACGCGGCGCAAAAAGCGGTAGCTGCCTTCCACACCACCGTCGTTCCACTCCAGGGTGGCCTCGGGCGGCGCGGTGAACATGGTGTACAGGCGGGCGGTGTCTGCGCCGTATTTTTCAATCAGATCCTGCGGATCCACGCCGTTGTTTTTGGACTTGGACATGGTGCCCACGCCCTCGTAGTCGATGGCGGTGCCCACGGGCAGGTCACCCACCGCTTTGATCAGGCGTGCACCCACCACTTTGCCAGTCGCATCGAGCACATGCTCCACGTCCTGCGGCCAGAAATATTCTTTGGCGCCCTTGTCGGTGCGGCGGGAATAAATGTGGTTCAGCACCATGCCCTGGGTGAGCAATTTGGTAAAGGGCTCGTCGATGGTGACCAGCCCGATGTCACGCATCACCTTGGTCCAGAAGCGCGCATACAAGAGGTGCAGGATGGCGTGCTCAATGCCACCGATGTACTGGTCCATGCCGCTGCCGCCGCTGCCGCCACCGGCGTCGCGCATCCAGTAGGCCGTGCCTGCGCCCACCATCTGCTGTGCGTTGTGCGGGTCGCAGTAGCGCATGAAGTACCAGCTCGAATCGACAAAGGTGTCCATGGTGTCGGTTTCGCGCCGCGCGGCCTTGCCGCAGACCGGGCAGGTCACGCCCGCATGAAAGCCCTCGTGCTTGTTCAGCGGGTTGCCCGAGCCGTCGGGAATGCAGTCCAGCGGCAGTACCACGGGCAGGTCTTTTTCAGGCACCGGCACCGCACCATGCTCTTCGCAATGGATGATGGGAATCGGTGTGCCCCAGTAGCGCTGGCGGCTCACGCCCCAGTCGCGCAAACGCCAGGTGGTTTTTTTCTCACCCAGGCCTTGGGCGCTCAAGTCTGCAGCCACTGCGTCTACGCAGGCTTGGAACGTGAGTCCGTCGTATTGGCCGGAGTTGACCGCGCGGCCCGCGCCTTTTTCGGCGTACCAGTCGTGCCACTGGGTCGCGTCGAACGCGCCCGCTTTGTCCACCGCCACCACTTGGGTGATCGGCAGTGCATATTTCAGCGCAAAGGCAAAGTCGCGCTCGTCGTGCGCGGGCACACCCATCACGGCACCGTCGCCATAGCCCATGAGCACGTAGTTGCCCACCCACACTGGCACCGGCTGGCCGGTGAGCGGGTGGGTGACCGACAGGCCCGTGGCCATACCGGCTTTTTCTTTGACCGCGAGTTCGGCCTCGGTGGTGCCGCCCTTTTGGCATTCTTCAATGAAGGCGGCCAAAGCCGGGTTGCTGGCAGCGGCATGTGCAGCCAATGGATGCTCTGGCGCTACCGCGCAAAAAGTCACGCCCATGATGGTGTCCACGCGGGTGGTGAAGACAAACATCTTGCCGTCGTCAATCAAGGCGCCATCGGCACCCTGGATAGCGTGCGGGAACGCAAAGCGCACGCCCTCGCTCTTGCCAATCCAGTTTTCCTGCATCAGCTTGACGCGCTCGGGCCAGCCGGGCAATCCGGTCTGCACCTGGCCCAGCAGCTCTTGGGCGTAGTCGGTGATCTTGAGGTAGTAGCCGGGGATCTCGCGCTTTTCAACCAAGGCACCGGTGCGCCAGCCACGCCCGTCAATCACCTGCTCGTTGGCCAGCACGGTTTGGTCCACCGGGTCCCAGTTCACAACCTGGGTTTTGCGGTAGGCAATGCCTTTTTCCAGCATCTTTAAGAAGAGCCACTGGTTCCACTGGTAGTAGCTGGGGTCGCAGGTGGCGACCTCGCGGCTCCAGTCAATGGCCAGGCCCATGGCCAGCATTTGCTGCTTCATGTGGGCAATGTTCTCAAACGTCCACTTGGCAGGCGGCACACCGTTTTTGAGCGCGGCGTTTTCTGCGGGCAGGCCAAAGGCATCCCAGCCCATGGGCATGAGCACGTTGTAGCCCTTCATGCGCAGGTAGCGCGAGAGCATGTCGTTGATGGTGTAGTTGCGCACATGGCCCATGTGCAGCTTGCCGCTGGGGTAGGGCAGCATGGAGCACGCGTAAAACTTGGGCTTGGACTGGTCTTCGGTGACGCGGTAGGCCTCGTGGCCGTTCCACAGGGGCTGGGCCCAATGGTCGCGGGCCGCTTGCTCAATGGCAGTGTGTTGGTACTTGTCTTGCATGGGGGGTCTTGAAGGGAATCCCGCCCATTTTAGGCCGTGGGCCTGCCGCCTGAGCGCCAGCAAGCGGGTGCGGCTTTATTCGCTGGCCTGGGACACGAAACCGACCCGGCTCAGCCCCGCGCGGTTGGCCTGCGCCATGAATTCCAGCACCCGGCCATAGGGCACCGCGCGGTCGGCGCGCAGCTGTACTTCGGTCTGGGCATGGGTGGCGGCGGCCTGACGCAGCGCACCGTCTAGCGCCTCCCCCGCCACGATCTGGTCGCGCACATACACGTTGCCGTCTTTGTCAATCGCCACCGCCAGTGTCGGTGCGCGGGTGTCCACCGTCGACGGCGCATTGGCGTGGGGCAAATCGACCTTCACGGCGTTGACCAGCAGAGGCGCAGTAATGATGAAGATCACCAGCAGCACCAGCATCACGTCAATCAGCGGAGTCATATTGATCTCGCCCATGGGCGCCGTGCTCGGCGAACGATCCATGCGACCGAAAGCCATGGCCTTTAGTAGCCTGTACGCATCGAAGCGTCGCGCCAGTCGCTGCTTTGATGGTGCTGCACGGCCATGAGCTCACGCACATCGCGGGCAAAGCCGTCCAAGTCGGCCTCCAAGCTGGCAATCATCCGGCCCAGCAAGTTGAATCCCAGCACGGCAGGAATGGCCACAGCCAGGCCGGCAGCGGTCATGATCAAGGACTCACCCACCGGCCCTGCAATCTTGTCGATACTGACCTGCCCAGCGCTGGCAATCGTCAAAAGCGCGTGGTAGATGCCCCACACGGTGCCCAGCAGACCGACAAAGGGCGCGACAGCACCCACGGTCGCCAACAACACCTGGCCCGACTGAAGTTTGCGCAAGCTCGACTGCAATGCATCGCGCAACACACGGGTCAGTTGGGATGCAGCATCACCCGCCGCACCCAGACTCTGACCGGCACGGGTCACGTCGAGTTGGCTGTGTGCCGCCTGCACCAAGGGCAGAACCATGGCGCCGCGGTCAAAAGCCTGGACTGCGACCAAGGCTGCGTCGGTATCGCTGGCCTGCCAAAAAGCGGTGGTACTGCGCGCCACATCGTAGGCTGCGCGGCGCAACAGCCATGTTTTCCACACGATCACCACCCAGCTGCCCACCGACATGGCCAATAACAACAAGGCCACCGCGTTGTGCACGATGTCGCCACGAAACAGCGCCACCATGCCGCCAATGGCATTCATTTCAAGCCCAGCACGTCAAACATGTCATAGAGGCCGCTTTTGCGCGTGGCCAAAAAGCGCACAGCGCGCAGGCTGCCTTGGGCATAGGTGGCGCGGCTCGACGACTTGTGGCTGATCTCGATGCGCTCTCCCGTGCCCGCAAACAGCACCGTGTGGTCGCCCACAATGTCGCCGCCCCGGATCGTGGCAAAACCGATGCTCGACGGGTCGCGCTCCCCGGTCACGCCTTCGCGGGCATACACAGCGCAGTCTTTCAGGTCGCGTCCCAGCGCGCCGGCAATCACCTCGCCCATCTTCAGCGCCGTGCCTGACGGTGCGTCAACCTTGTGGCGATGGTGCGCTTCCACGATTTCAATGTCGTAACCCGTGGCCAAGGCCTTGGCGGCCATTTCCAGCAGCTTCAAGGTCACGTTCACGCCCACGCTCATATTGGGCGCCATCATGATGGGGATGTGCCGCGCGGCGTCTGCGATCTGCGCCTTTTGCGCCTCAGTAAAGCCAGTGGTGCCGATCACCATGCCCACGCCCAGTGCTTGGCAAACCTGCAAGTGGGCCATGGTGCCTTCGGGGCGGGTGAAGTCGATCAGTACCTGGCTCTGAGCCAAGCCCTCTTGCAAATCGGCCGTAATGTGCACGCCGGTCGTCTGGCCTGCATAAGCCCCTGCGTCCTGTCCGATGGATGGGCTGCTGGCGACGTCCAAGGCGCCGGCCAGCGCAAAGTCGCTGTCTGCGCGCACCGCCTCGACCAGCATGTGGCCCATGCGCCCACTGGCGCCGGCAATGGCGACGGGGATGGCGCCTGTTGTGCTTGTTAACTGAACCATCCGTACGACTCCGTGATCCATGGCGGGTTATTGGGGCGCTGCTGGCTCCAGGGGCGGGTAGCTGCTCGCGCCCGGCATCGGTAACGCGGGCGCCACGCCTTTGGCAGCGGGTAGTGGATATTTGGCCAAATCGGCATCACTGGCTTGCAAGGATTTGCCGGGCGGAAGTTCGTGGCGCTTGCGCAAGCTGCCTACAAAATCGGCCTCGCTGGGCAGCGGATCGGCTTCAATACGGTCCAGTCGGTCCTCCTTGAAGAACACCGTGACATGGCGTTCCTGCGCGGGCACACCTTGGCTCTGCAAGGTGAAGGTGTAATCCCACCGCTGGGCATGGAAGGCGCTGACCAGCAGGGGCGTGCCCAAAATGGCCTGCACCTGCGGGCGCGGCATACCCAATTGCAACGCTGCCAACTGTTCACGGGTAACCACGTTGCCCTGAACAATGTCGATACGGTAAGGTGTGACCACCTCGGGCACGGCCCGGCTCACACGGTCCAGACTGCTGCAGGCCACCAGCGCCAAGGCAGCGGACACCAGGCCCAGGGCAGCCACACAGCGGTGAACAGAAAAGTGGAGATTCATAGACAGAAAATGCAGCAGTAAGATCGTGGCATTGTAGCCCTGCCCCCTTTGATGACCACGCCATGACCAACATCGACGAACTCAAAAGCACCGGGCTCAAAGCCACCATTCCTCGCCTGAAAATTCTGGAAGTTTTTCAGCGCAGCGGCCAGCGCCACATGTCTGCCGAGGATGTGTACCGCGTTTTGCTGCAGGAGCGCTCGGATGTGGGCTTGGCCACGGTCTACCGCGTTCTGACACAGTTTGAGCAAGCCAGCATCCTGACCCGCAGCCAGTTCGAGGGAGGCAAATCGGTCTACGAACTCAACCAGGGCCAGCACCACGACCACATCGTCTGTCTCGACTGCGGACAGGTCGAAGAATTTTTTGACCCTGAGATCGAACAGCGCCAACACGCAGTGGCCAAGCTCAAAGGCTTCACCATTACCGACCATGCCCTGAGCCTGTACGTGACCTGCAACAAAGCACATTGCCCCAATCGGGCGCAGTTACAAGGTTAGGCAGCACCATAAAAAAAGCCCCCGGGCATGGCTGCCTGGGGGCTTTTGCACTTTCAAACTCTCACACTGGCACCAGGCCAGCGCGGGAATTAGAAGGAGTGGTTCAAGGACAGACGGTACTGGTCGTTGGTACCGCTGGTGCCGGACTGGGTGTCGTTACCCAGAGACAAGTTCACGTTGGTGCGCTTGCTCAGGTCGTACTGGGCAGCGACTTGCATGAAAGAAGCAACGTCACGCTTGCCCCAGTTCACGCCCACAGTGGCGGCACCGAAGGGCACTGACAGGCCGATCAGGGTTGCAGCTGCATCAGAGTCAGGCTTGCCGCGGCGGGGGGAGTCATAACCAAAACCGATGGTCGCGACGCCCGCGTTGTACACAACGCTCAGGTCGGTCGACGTTGTGCGGGTATTGACTCCACCGTTGCCGGCGGCGGTGGCAGCAGCCAGAGCGTCAGTGAAATTCGACGAATTGAATTGACCCACAACAGTCAGGCCATTGGCCGAATATTTACCGGTCAGTACTTGGGTGACGGAGCCAGGGGTGGCCGCGCCTGCATAGCTGTCCGTAATCGCCACACCTGAGGTTCCAAATGCTGCAGGGATCGCCGTTCCGATTTTGCCTTCGATGTACTTGTAAGACGCAGACAGCGAAGTGCTGAAAGGAATGGTGACTGAAACGACGTCAATGGCTTCGCGGGTGATCACTTTGCTGGTCCATTGGTCGTCCGCCAAATTGGCCGGAGCGACCAGCGCAGCGCCTTGGTTGCCGCCGGAACGGGTGTTCGCGAAGGTCAGCACATAGGAGGGCGACGACAGCGAAACCACTTGGTCACCGCGGTCCCAGTACGTGCCGCGGGCGGTGTCGTTTTCAATAACCATCGAAGCAGACAACTTCAAGCCGCCACCAAGGTCTTCAGAAAGACCAACCACCAAGGTGTTGTCGGTCATGGCCAGGCCTTTAGAGCTGCCAGCCAGGTTCTTTTGGGTCGCGGCAGACAGGCTGCCAGTGATCGTCACTTGAGCAAAGGAAGTACCAACGGCTGCAACAGCGGCCAATGCATAAATGGTTACTATTGTGTTTTTAGCAATTTAATGCATGATTGCTGCCAGTACAACAAGGGGAAATCGTTGAATTCGCCGGTGATTTTTAGTTGTCTAACAACCACTCTACAACTTTCAATCGCGATTTTTGGGCGCTGCACCTGCTGCTGCGCCGCAAGCGCACAGCGCCAGACGGCGGCCAGCACGCCCCTGCGCTCTACAACTGGAGCGTCCGCATGATGATGAGCCTGCTGGACACGGGTCGCTTGGTCGCCAACGACGAGGCCGTGGGGGTCCAACGCGAGCGCACCGTGCCTATTCCGGACACCATCACCCCGGTGCCGGGCTACCCAGACAAGCTGTGCATCTACAAAATGGCGGCCAGCCGCTACTGGCAGGTGCGCTGCTGGATTGCGGGGCGCACTTACCGGCGCAGCACCAAAACGCAAACCTTGCGCCTTGCCCTGCGCTTTGCGGGCGCCATGTACGAGGAGTGGTTGGGGCACAACTACCAGCCGCAGGGGGGGCGGTTGTCTACTGAGCCGTCAGCGCAAGCCCCTGCAGCGACGCCCTCCATCACCTTTGGCCGCCTCGCCGAGCAGCTGTACGCCAATGAACAGGGGCGCGTGGCCCGAGGCGAATGGACGCAGGGCAGCTTGCAGGTGCTGCGCAACCGGCTGGACGCTTTTATTCTCCCGCGCTGGGGCACGCTCCCGCCCGCTGCGGTGAGCTACCAAAGTCTGCTGGAATTCACCAACGCCCTGAGCAAACAGCACTCCACCATCACCATCCACCAGTACCTGGTGGCGGTGCGCAAAGTGCTGCGCCACGCCGTGGCCTCGGGCCATTTGGAGGTGCTTCCCGAGTTCCCCAAGGTCAAGGTGGTGACCAAGTCACGTGGGGCATTCACCCCGACCGAGTACCGGCGCATCATCCGCCAGGCGCGCCGCATGCGCGGCCAGCGCCACCCCGACAGCGGCGCAGAGATTCGCCTCAAGTACAAAGTTCGCCTCAAGGACCAGGTCATGCCGCCCGAGCTGGCCTGGGCGATTGGGTTCATGGTCCACGGCTTTATCCGCCCCAGCGACCTCAAGACCCTCAAACACCGGCATGTGGAGGTGGTGCGCGGCGAACACACCTATTTGCGCCTGAACCTGCCCGAGACCAAGAGCCACGGCAAACCCATCGTTACCCTGTATTCCGCGGTGCGGATTTACCAGCAAATCGTGCAGGCCAATACCCTGCTCGGACGCGCCAACCCGGACGATTACTTATTTATGCCCCATGTGCGCGACCGGCATTACATGCTGGCGGTGCTGAGTTTTCACCTCAATTGGGTGCTGGGCCTGACCCAGCTCAAGCAAGGTGCCCATGGCCAACCGCGCAGCATGTACAGCTTTCGCCACTCAGCCATCACCTTCCGCCTGTTGTATGGGCAGGGCATTGACCTGCTCACGCTGGCGCGCAATGCCCGCACCAGCGTGGACGTGATCAATACCTATTACGCCAGCACCGTGACGGGCGAGCAAAACATCGGCTTGCTGCAAAGCCGCCGCACCCGCAAGACGGCCTGAGCCGTGGGACCTTCAGATTCGCTGGGCGACCGTGGTCATCACCTTGGCGGCAGCGCGCATCAGCGCCTGTGCGGGGGGCGGCAGCTGAGCGGCTCCAGCGGTGCGGGCCGCATCGGCATGGCGCAACTCGTCGTCGCGCATCTGCGCCACGATGGCGCGTGAGGCATGGTCGCCTTCTGGCAGCGCTTGCAGGTGGCTGTCCAAGTGGGCGCCGACCTGGGTTTCGGTCTCCACCACAAAGCCCAGACTGACCGCATCGCCCAGACGTCCGGCCATCAGGCCCAGCCCGAAGGCACCGGCGTACCACAGCGGATTGAGCAGCGAGGGGCGCGAACCCAGGTCCTGCAAGCGCTGGGCCGTCCAGGCCAGGTGGTCGGTCTCTTCAATACAGGCGGCGGTGTAGTGGGCGCGCAAGCCAGGGTTGCGGGTGGCCAAGGCCTGCGCGGTGTACAGCGCCTGGGCGCAGACCTCGCCCACGTGGTTGACGCGCATCAGGCCGGCGGAGCGCTGTTTCTCGGCATCGGTCAGCGCCGTCGGGGCGTCGGGCAGCGTGGGGCAAGGCTGGGAGGCATGCGGCGTGGCAAACAAGGTGCGCAGCGCGGTATCGGCTGCGGCCAGCAGGCGGTCGGTGGGGTTTTGCATGGGGTGAGCATATCGTTTTGTGGCGTCAGCGCAACAAAACAGGGCTTTAGCGAAGTATTTACGGGCTTTTCTTTGCCAGAGCGCCTCGGCTCTGGTGCAATACACACAGCTTCTTAAACGGGAGTTGATGTTGTAGCGCCGTGAAGCGATTGCAACGTCCTTTGATTAACCTTTGGAGAATTTTTAATGAAAAAGACCCTGATTGCATTGGCTGCTGTGGCAGCTGTGGGCGCATCTTACGCTCAAGTTTCCATCACTGGTGGCGTGTCTGTTGCTTCCCAGAAGAGCCTGGATGGCAAGAGCAAAGGCTTGGCATTCACCGACAACACTTTGTATGTTGGCGTGACTGAAGACCTGGGCGGCGGCATGAAGCTGTCTGCTGCAATGGTTATCGAAAACGACACTCCCCGTGGCACCTACTGGGACCGCGGTGACCAATCGATCTCTTTGGCTACCCCCGCTTACGTGTTGACCTTCGCGAACACCCGTTCCGGCGGCAACCAAGGCGCTGCTTTGGTCGCTCCCGCTAACTTGAACGATGACCAATGGGCCAGCGCCGTGATCACTCGCGAAGCGATTGACGTGGCTGTAGTGACCGTGCCTCTGAGCTCGGCATTCTCGGCTTCGTACAAGTACGTTGAAGGCAAAGACGCAACAGCATCCGGCGCTGCTGGCCTGGCCGCTGGCTATTCCGGCTCCCATGCTGCTGGTACCGTTACCCATGTGGTGGGCGGTAAGTACTCTGCCAACGGCCTGACCGTTGTTGGTCAATACAACTCGACCAGCTTCGGCGACGGTCTCAACGCTGTGCTGACTGCTGCTGGCATCTCTCGTAGCACTTCGACCGACCTGAGCGTTGTGTACAACGCTGGTGTTGCAACCATCGGTTTTGGTTATGACTCCCCCCGTCGTGGCAAGGCTGACTCTGATGCAGCTGCAACCCTGTTGGGCGTGTCCGTGCCTTTCGGTGCCGCAACCGTTGGTTTGAACTGGGGCAAGCGTGACGCTGCTTCCTTCATGCAAGTGGCTGCCCAGTACGACCTGAGCAAGCGCACCAACGTGAACTTGTCTTTGGGTAACGACACCCAGTCCGGCACCAGCGGTACCAACGACCAGTACCGTCTGTCGCTGAACCACTCCTTCTAATTCCCGCGCTGGCCTTGTGCCAGTGTGAGAGTTTGAAAGTGCAAAAGCCCCCAGGTAGCAATGCCTGGGGGCTTTTTTGCGTCTGCTGATCGCTGATTTGTATATACCGTATATACTTCTAAGTCACCCGTTGCAGGAGCAAACAGCATGCTGACTCGAATTTTCCAAAGCGGCAACTCCTTGGCCGTGCGCATTCCCAAAGAGCTGGGTTTTGCCCTCGAGGCGCAGGACGCTGAGCTGGAGCGCGTGGGCAATACGCTGGTTTTACGCTTGGTACAGCGCGACACACTGGCCGATATTGGCGACGTTTTCGCGGCATTCAGCCCTGGCTTTATGTCGCAGGGGCGCGAATTTCAGGCGGAGCACGAACGCGATTGGCAAGGCCACGCGCAGCCTAGACCGCAGGACTGAAGGGGTGCGCCATGCGTTTCATGCTGGACACCAACATGTGCATTTACCTGATCAAGGCCTATCCACCCCAAGTGCTGGGTCGATTGCAAGCCTTACAAAAAGGCAGTGTGGTCATGTCGGTGGTGACTTATGCGGAGTTGCGCGCCGGCCTCGAAATGCAAAGCAGCCACCGCGAACAGGACGAGCGCACATTGGCGCGATTGGTGGAACGCATTGCCGTTCTGCCCTTCACCGAAGCAGATGCGTGCAGCTATGGTGTGTTGCGTGCCGCCGTGCGTGATCGTTCGCGTAACGCATTAGACCGGCTGATCGCCGCCCAGGCCCTGAGCGCAGACCTGACCCTGGTCACCAACAATGAGGCCGACTTTCGCGACTACCCCGGATTGCGGCTGGAGAACTGGGCTACCCCCCTGCAAAGCCCTAGCCTTCCACCAACTCAAACCCAGTCGTAATTTGCGCTGTTTTGCCCAGCATGATGCTGGCGGAGCAGTATTTCTCGTGGCTCATGGCAATGGCCCGTTCAATGGCGCTAGCCGGAATGCCTTTGCCCGTGACGGTGAAATGCATGTGGATTTTGGTAAACACCTTGGGGTCGGTGTCGGCGCGCTCGGACGTGAGCTTGACGCTGCAGCCCTGCACCGCGTGGCGACCACGCTTGAGGATGAGCACGACGTCATAGGCCGTGCAACCGCCGGTGCCTGCCAGCACCAGCTCCATCGGACGGGGCGCCAGGTTTTGGCCGCCGTTCTCCGGCTTGGCGGCGTCCGGGGCGCCGTCCATCAACACGGCGTGGCCGCTGCCGGTTTCGGCCACAAAACCCATCCCCGATCGCGTGCCGCTACCGCCCGTCCAACTCACTGTGCATTCCATTTGTTTGCTCCTGGTTCGCTAAAAACAGGGCATGCCGGCCCTTGAAGGGTCTATTTTGACAGTCTGCCTCGTGCAAGGCCTGGCATGGGGATGCAGGGCTGTCGAAGACGCTAAAATGCTTTATTGAATACGTAATTTCGCATCCAATTTCATATTTTTTACCGAGGACTGCCCATGGACGCTGTACTTTCGCACTTTGCCGTGAGCGTGACCGAGCTCAAGCGCAATTACGCCGGCATTCTGAAACAAGCCGACCAAGGGCCGGTCGCCGTGCTCAACCACAACCGGCCCGAAGCCTATTTGCTGCCCGCAAGCCACTACGAGCAGCTGATGGCGCACCTCGAAGACCTCGAAGACGCCAAATTGGCCCAGGAGCGTGCCCAGGGCCCGTTTGTGGAAGTGTCGCTGGATGCGCTATAAGCTGCGTTTTCACGAACAGGCGCTCAAAGAATGGCACGCGCTGGACAACAGCATCCGTGAACCGTTCAAGAAAAAGCTCGCCCAGCGCCTCGAGGCCCCGCGCGTGCCCGCCGCCGCACTGCACGGCATGCCCGACTGCTACAAAATCAAGCTGCAGAGCCTGGGCTACCGCTTGGTGTACCGTGTCGATGAGGACGAAGTCTTTGTCACCGTCATCGCCGCAGGCAAACGCGACAAAAGCCATGTCTACGGCACTGCACAGCAGCGCCTTTAACCCCCTCGTTTCATTGTGAGCAATTCCATGGCCACCCAAAAATCTCCTGCCGCCTCCGTTAAGCCCGCCGCCCTGAGCCCCGCCGACTACCTGATCAAAATCTTGAACGCCAAGGTCTACGACGTGGCCAATGAGTCGGGCCTGGAGACGGCCGCCAATTTGAGCCAGCGCATCCACAACACCGTGCTGCTCAAGCGCGAAGACCAGCAGCCGGTGCGCAGCTTCAAGCTGCGCGGCGCCTACAACAAGATGGCGCAGCTCAGTGCGGCGCAGCTCAAAAAAGGCGTGATTTGCGCCTCGGCCGGCAACCATGCCCAGGGCGTGGCGCTGAGCGCGCGGCGACTCGGTGCGCGAGCGCTGATCGTCATGCCTACCACCACACCGCAGGTCAAAGTCGACGCGGTGCGCGGCTTTGGCGGCGAAGTGGTGCTGTTTGGCGACAGCTATACCGACGCTTACAACCACGCACTGACGCTCGAGAAAAAGCAGGGCCTGACCTTTGTCCATCCCTTTGACGACCCGGACGTGATTGCCGGCCAAGGCACGGTGGCCATGGAGATCTTGCGCCAGCACCCCGGGCGCCTGGACGCCGTGTTTGTGGCCATTGGCGGCGGCGGCCTGGTCAGTGGCGTGGCCAATTACATCAAGGCGGTGCGGCCCGAGGTGAAGGTGATTGGCGTACAAATGAACGACTCCAACGCCATGATGCAGTCAGTGGCCGCCCACAAGCGCCTGACGCTCGCCGATGTGGGCCTGTTCTCGGACGGCACGGCGGTCAAGCTGGTGGGTGAAGAGACCTTCCGCGTGGCCAGCGGCCTGGTGGACGAGTTTGTGACGGTGGACACCGATGCGGTGTGTGCCGCCATCAAAGACATTTTTGTGGACACCCGCTCCATCGTCGAGCCTGCCGGTGCCCTGGGCGTGGCCGCCATCAAGCAATACGCCGCCACGCACAAAGTCAAGGGCCAGACCTATGCCGCCATTTTGTGCGGTGCCAATATGAACTTCGACCGCCTGCGCTTTGTGGCCGAACGCGCCGAAGTGGGCGAAGAGCGCGAAGCGCTGTTTGCCGTGACGATTCCTGAAGAGCGCGGCAGCTTCCGGCGCTTTTGCGCACTGATTGGCGAACTGCCTGGCGGCGCCCGCAATGTGACCGAGTTCAACTACCGCATGAACGATGCAGCGCAGGCCCATGTGTTTGTCGGCCTGACCACCCAAGGCCCGGGCGAGTCCACCAAGATTGCCAAGAGCTTTGGCAAGCAGGGCTTCACCACACTGGATTTGACACACGATGAGCTGGCCAAAGAACACATCCGCCACATGGTGGGCGGCCACTCCACGCTGGCGCAGGACGAGCGCATCTTGCGCTTCGAGTTTCCCGAGCGACCCGGGGCGCTGATGAAGTTTTTGAGCATGATGCGCCCGGGCTGGAACATCAGCCTGTTTCACTACCGCAACCAGGGCGCGGACTACGGCCGCATCCTGGTCGGCTTGCAAGTGCCCAAGGCGGACAACAAGGCCTTTAACGAATTTTTGAAGGCACTGGGCTACCCCTTTGTGGAAGAGACCCACAACCCGGTGTACCGGCTGTTCTTGCAAAACCCGGCTGCAAAAGCCTGACCGGCCATGGCAGTCACGCTGGACGGCAAGCTGGTGGTGGCGATTTCCAGCCGCGCCTTGTTTGACTTTGAAGAGGAAAACCAGCTCTTTGAACAAGGCGACGACCGCGCTTACATGCAGCTACAGCTCGAGCGCCTGGACGTGCCAGCCAAGCCGGGCGTGGCGTTTTCGCTGGTCAAAAAACTGCTGGCGTTTAACCAGGAGCCCACGCAGCGGGTCGAGGTGGTGATTTTGTCGCGCAACGACCCGGTCAGCGGCCTGCGGGTGATGCGCTCGGCTGCGCACTACGCGCTGCCCATCATCCGCTGCACCTTCACGCGTGGCGAAGCGCCCTGGCGATACCTCAAGCCGCTCAACGCCAATTTGTTTTTGAGCACGCACCTGAGCGACGTGCGCAGTGCCTTGGACGCAGGTGTGCCGGCCGCGCAGGTCTACCCCCAGTCGGCCCACGCCAGCAGCGCCCACCCGCAAGAAGTGCGCATTGCCTTTGACGGCGACGCGGTGCTGTTCAGTGACGAAGCCGAGCGCGTGTTCCAGGCCCAGGGCCTGAACGCCTTCCAGCAGCACGAGCACGACAAAGCCGCCCTGCCCTTGCCCGACGGCCCCTTCAAGCCGCTCCTGGTGGCATTGCATGCCTTGCAGCAG
>CANFLX010000011.1 GCA_947447985.1 Comamonadaceae bacterium | reverse complement strand
TCACGGTGCTGGACCTGCGTGCGCGTTACGCCATCCAACCCAAACTCGTCGCGGCGCTTGGCATCGACAACCTGACGAATACCGAATATTGGAACTACCACCAGTATCCAGGGCGCACCTTGGTGGCGGAGCTGAAGTACGACTTCTGAGGCGTGGCACGTGTGTCTCAGGCAGCAGCCTGAAACACAGAATCCAACTGCGCCATCCACGTCGCCTTTTGCGCGTGGCTGGCAAAGCTGGCCTCAAAGCTGTTGCGCGCCAGTTGGTATGCGTCTTGCGCGGTCAGCTGCGGCAGGGCCGCAAAAGTCGCTTCAAAGTTGGTCAGCAGATAGCCACCAAAGTAGGCTGGATCGTCGGAGTTGAGGGTGATGCACAGGCCCTGGTGCAAGAGCGTGGCCAGGTTGTGCTGGGCCATGGTGTCAAACACACAAAGCTTGACGTTGGACAGCGGGCACACGGTCAGCGGCATGCGGCTGTCTTTCAAGCGCTGTACCAGCGCCGGGTCTTCGCTGCAGCGCACGCCGTGGTCAATGCGCTCCACCTGCAGCACGTCCAGCGCGCTGTGAATGTAAGCCGGTGGGCCTTCCTCGCCCGCGTGGGCCACCACATGCAAGCCCAGCGCGCGGCATTGGGCAAACACGGTCGCAAATTTTTCGGGCGGATTTCCCCGCTCGCCAGAGTCCAAACCTACGCCCACAAAATGATCGCGGTAGGGCAGGGCGGCTTGCAAAGTCTCGATGGCAGACGCCTCGGACAAGTGGCGCAGGAAGCACAAGATCAAGCTGGCGCTGATGCCGTACTGCGCCTTGGCATCCGCGCAGGCGCGCGACAAACCACCGATGACCGCACCCATGGACACGCCCCGCTCGGTGTGGGTTTGGGGATCAAAAAACAGCTCTGCGTGCACCACATTGTCCGCATGGGCGCGCGCAAAGTAGGCCATGGCCATGGCATGGAAGTCGTCTTCTTCGATCAGCACCGAGGCGCCCGCGTAATACAGGTCCAAAAAGCTTTGCAGGTCAGTGAACGCATAGGCGGCGCGCAAGGCCTCCACACTGGAGTAGGCCAGCGCAATGCCGTTTTTGCGCGCCAGGGCAAAAATCAACTCGGGCTCCAAGGAGCCCTCGATGTGAATATGCAACTCGGCCTTGGGCATGTGTGCCAGCAGCGCAGGCAGGTGATCGCGGGAGAGGTGAGAGAAGTCCATAGCGCCTCGTTTAATGTTTGAAGGGATCCACGATGCCGGCGTCGCGGGGCAAGCCGCCTTTGCCGATCTGGGCCAGATGCACCTCGACGTGTTGCACTCCGGTTTTGCCCAATTCCAGGCGCAAGGCCCAGCCGCGGTTGTTGACGGGGTCTGAGAATCCGTCAAACACGAAGTTGCCCAGGCTGTAAAAAATCGGCTTGCCTTTGTAGTGTTCGGTGTCTTGTACTTGGTGGGGGTGGCCACCGATCACCGCGTCGGCACCGGCGTCAATCATGACGCGCGCCAGCTGCCGCTGGCGGGCGTTGGATACCGGGTCTTCCCAGCCCCAGTGCATGATGGGAATCACCACGTCGGCCTTCCATCGGCTGCGCGCCGCCTGAATGTCGCGCACCACCTGGGCGTCCTCGCTCCAGGCCACGCCCGGTTTGTCAGTGTCGGCCT
The DNA here is from genome assembly GCA_947447985.1 of Comamonadaceae bacterium. Classification (GTDB taxonomy): domain Bacteria; phylum Pseudomonadota; class Gammaproteobacteria; order Burkholderiales; family Burkholderiaceae_C; genus Allorhodoferax. The sequence continues at coordinate 69,537 of CANFLX010000011.1, read as the reverse complement.
CAAAGCTGCGCGGCTGAAACTCGTCGTAGCCCAAAAGCGCCACGCGCAGGCCCTTGCGTTCCACGATCCACGGGGTGTGCGCTTCGCTCAGGTTCATGCCGCCGCCGTACACGCCCAAGCCCGCGGTTTTCAAGAAACCCAGCATTTGCGCAAAGGCTTGTGGTCCATAGTCGCCGGAATGGTTGTTGGCCAGGCCCACGGCATCGAAGTGGCGCTTCACAAATTGCAAGCTCTTGGGGGAGACACGAAACACATTGGGCTTGTCGTCCTCGGGGCTACCGATGGTGGCGACCACGCATTCCAGATTGCCTACGCGGATGTCGGCCTCGCGAAACAGCTTGGCAAAGCCGGCAAAGGGGTCGCGTCCGCGGCGCATGGCTTGGCTGGGTCCGTCCTCCAGCATGATGTCGCCCACGACCACCAGCGAGACCGTGTCTTTGCGCGGCGTCTCAGCGTGCAGCGTGGCGCTTGCCACCACCCACAGCCCGACGGCGAGCCATTTCTGGATCAGCGTTTTCATGGCGACACCTCCGCCAAAGCGCAGCGGTACTGCAGTTCTTTGCCCAAAAGCGGCGAATACAGGGAAACACGGCCTGTCAGGGAATCGGGCAGGGGGCTGCGCAGCGGCACTGGCTGCAGAAATTGCAGGTGTTGCATGACCATGGGTTGGCGCCGGGTGTTGTAGTAAACATACATATTGACGCTCTCGATCGGGGTGTCGGCCGATCCTGGCGCGGCGCTCAGGACGATGGCCTTGACCCGAAACCGGTTGCCCACCGGCACCGCCGCCACTGTGTAGGGGTCGGTTGCGGGGCCGAAGGCGCGGTAATGCGTCTCGGAATTGACCTCAAAAGTGCATTGCAGCTCAGTACCGGCCTGGGCTGACACCATGCCGAGCCACAGGGGGACCAAGCCGCACATCGCAAAAAATCGCCGTAAACAATGCTTCAAAGCCAGCTCTCCAGAGAGGGACGTAAGCTCCAGTTTATGCGCTGCCGACAGTGGCCACGCTGTTTGCCCCATGGAGAATCCGATCGCTGCAATGGGGCTGGCATGGCAATTGCTGCTTAGGGCTCGCAGCAGGCCCGTTTCGACGGACGTCAGTTTCTTGACACCTGCAGCAGCCCTTTATCCAATTGAGAGACCACCATGTCCGTTTTGACCCACGCCCTTGCTTGCTTGCCTCGCGCGTTTCAGCGCTCCATGTGTGCCTTCGGGCTGAGTGCCCTCAGTGCGCTGGCGCTGGCGGCCACACCCGTGGGGCCCACCGCTATGGCACCCAGCGCGCTGGCTGGATTGGGCTCTACCCACACCTATACACCCGCCTTGGGGGAAACTTTGGTGCGTATCGTGGCAAAAACCTTGCCCAACAGCCCCCTCAACCCCGACTTGTTGGCCCAAGCCTTTGTCAGTTTGAATCCGCAGGCCTTCAGTGCGGGAGGCAACCGCCGGACCTTGACCGTGGCGGCCCTGAAGGTTCCCAATCACAACCAGCTGTTGCAACTGGTGCTGGCGAAAAATGAAGCAGCCCGTCCGGCCGTGCTCGCCGCCCTGTCAGTGGTTGATGCCAAAGCAGCAGCTGGATTGACAGCACGTCCCTCCGAAAAACGCGAAAACTGGGTGCGATATGCCGGTGGGCCGGTCAAAGCCCCCGTGCATTTTGATGGCGGCACCGACGAACGCAAAAACTGGGTGCATTACCTGGGTGCGGCGGTTCAGCGGGTGGTGAGCAGCGCAAGCTCGGTCGAAGCACTGCAATGGGTGCAATACCCGCGGGTGACGGCTGCCGCCGCTACCGCACTGCCCCAACCCGCAGCCGACACCCGCAACTGGGTGCGTTACACCGCAGGGCGTAGCTTCCCTGCACAGCAATTCGCACAGTTGTTTGACTGAGGACTACCAGCACCCGCTTGCAGGGGTGCGGGCACCAGTGTGGTCTACCGTCATCGACTTGCAGGCGGCGTCCTTCGTGGCCTGGTATGCCATGGCAGAGGCTTGCACCGCGTAGGTGCTTGCAGTTTGGGTCGGAATGCTGAAACTGAAATGCGCCGCGAGGTCCAATTGGCATTGCTGTGAGGCCGCCGGCAGTGCGCCACTGGCGTAGCTCATCGTGGTGGTGTACACCCGCTCCAGGTACTGTGCCTGCTCCATCAGGCAACCTTGGGCTGCATTGCGCCGGCTTTTGGCGATGCTGGTGGTGTAGCTGCCAAACGCAATGCGTGCGAGTACGCCAGCAATCACAATCACGATCATCAACTCGATCAGAGTGAAGCCGCGCAGACGCTTGATATTCAGAGTGCTTTCCATGGGGCTCAATTCACAATTTCATGCCGACTGACTGAATAGGACTTCCAATGTCCCGAGGGCAATAACTCCACAATGTAGTTGGTTTGCAGTTGTACCATGGCCCGGTCCGTTCCAGGATTGGTTCGTACCGTGACTCTGTACCCCTTACAGGTGCTACCGTTTGTGGGGTTGGCATAGCAATAGAAGTTGGCTCCCAAGTATTCAACAAAGTATTGCTGGCGCAAGCCATTGGCAAGCTCGGCATCCGCCGTGTCAGATGCCAAACTTGGATCGTTGGCATGGGTGGACACCACGCTTGCCCAATGGCTGAATCCCGCGTCTTGCCAGCGTGGCTGACACTGCGCTCCCGGTGCCAGACACCATCCGTCGGCGGTGCAGCGACTGGCGTCGTCACTGGCATTGGCTTGCAGGCAATCCGTGTGTCCGGTCGTCGCGGCCACAAAGCGCGCATTGCCGTTGCTGGCCTCTTGTTCAATCACGGTTTGGATATTTTTCATCACCCGGTTAGCCGATTGCAGGGCGAGCGTGCGATCGAGGGTGTTGGTGCTCATACGATCTTGCAGCATCAATGTGCGAACCGATGCAATGCCCAAAACCGCAGTCAACACCAAGAGCAGAGAGACGACCACGAGCGTCACCCCGCGTTGCCCACAGTGCACTGGTGCGCGCGTCCTCATGGGCCGGATCCCAGGCGACTCGGCAGCGCCACCGTGAAGGTGATGGGATGCACGATTTTTGTGCTGGACGTTCCGGTGTGGCCCACCGCATCGGAGGTCGACAAAGTGAGGGTGATGCGAACTGCGATCACCATGGCCCAGTTCACGACCGCCGCGGCATCCACGTACTGCTGCGTGATGGGCCGCACGTTGAAGAGGTTGGCGGGGTTGCTTTCCAGATAAGAGATTTGCATGTCAGAGACGTCTCGCACGATTTCGTCGTTGCTGCGCGTGCTGCCATCTTTTTGAATGGTGAGTCTGCGCAGTGCAGTGGCAGGGTCGCCTACGCCCGTTTTTCCGATGTACCAGATGTGCGTTAAAAGCGGGCTTAAAAAACCGCCCGCGCTGACGGCGGTGATAGCCGCATCGGGAAAGTAGGGCACAGTCGTCGCCGTGCTGTTGTCACTCAATTGCACGGTCAGCAGCTGTCCACCATCGCAGGCAACGACGACATCGCCCTGTCGGTAGCCCGAACTTGTGAGGGTGGTGAAGCGGGCCTGGCCCACGTTGTGGCCGCCAAGTTTGATCGGTTTGCCTGCGCCGCCGGTGCTCCAAACCAGCAGCGAATGGGTGCCCGCAAGCTGTGCGGTGGACCCGTTGGGGGCGGAAATCGCGGGACTGCCGGTGGCAAATACTTTGCCGGTCAGCCCCTGGTTCCATTGTGCCCATGCGTTGGATGTGGGTGTGGCGGGCACAAAGTTTCCACCGCGCGTCGAGGGTGCCGGCAAGCCCGAACAGGGTGTCACGCCTGCTTCCCGGATTTCCCGGGACAGCAATTCCACGGCCAAACGCTCGTTTTCTGCAAGCCGAGACAGCCCCTCGACCACCATGTAACTCTGGCGGTGGGTCAGGTACAGAGCCGCCGCGCCGACGGCCACCATGGCCCCCAAAAGCAAGGCCACCATAAGTTCGACCAGACTGCGACCGATTTGCCGTGTTGCTATCGGAAGCTTGTTGAAACCAGTGCCGCGGCTTGGTTTCATAAGGCGCCCACCAATTGCAGTTTTTGCAGCGCGGGGGCGCCCAGCGCGGGGCGGCCCTCCCAGAAGATGTCTACAGTACAAAAATTGTTGCTGTTGCACGTGATGGAGGCGCAGGCACTGTCGCCCAGACTTTGGTGCAGCGAGTCAAACCAAGCGTGCAAGTCATTGGCCGCCAAGGTCGCGCCCCAAGGAGGCACCTCACATTGCTGGAGGGTGTTGTATTGGTTGCCACCAGCGGTGCTTGCATTGGCGCGATTGGCCTGCATCGCGTCTATGATGCTGTTGGCCAATATGGCCGCGTCGGTGCGCTGTAAACTGCCCCGGGCAGCGCGGGCGGCGTTGAATTGGAGGCTTGCAAATCCAGCAATCGCTGTGGACAAAATGAGAAATCCAACAAGGACTTCGATCAGCGACACTCCGCTTTGACTTAGGCTTGGTGGACGCGCACAGTACATCTCGAATGCCCCTGTTCTGCAAAAGAAATTTATAGTCAATTTGACGATTATTTTAGTCAAATTGATGGCTTCACATCGTTTGTCACCACCTTGACCCCTATGAAAAAACGCCCCGTTCATTGCCAAGCCGGTCGGGGCATCACCTTGGTAGAAATGATGGTGACCCTGTCGGCCCTCGCGCTGCTGCTTGCGATGGCAGTGCCGTCCTACCGGTCTTCCATGGAGGGGAATCGCCGCACGACCTACGCCAATCAGTTGCTGGAAGACATGGCGCTGGCTCGCAGTGAGGCGATCAAAAGAAACGCCCGCGTGGTGGTTTGCCCGTCTTTCACCGGCACCACTTGCAGTGGTTCGGACAACTGGGCTGCGGGCTGGATCGTTTTTGTGGACAACATCCCTTACAACAACGCGCGGGATGTGGCTGATCCGCTGGAGTCCGTGTTGCGAGTGCATGACGCACTGGCTCTGCCAACGGGGTGGACTGCCAAACACAATGTGTCACCCTTTATTGCCTCGTTTCTCCCTTCGGGTGCGATTGCTTCAAGGCCGTTCAGCATTTGCGTCATGGTGGATGCGGACCAGGCGACGAACTGTGACGCCGCCACCATCAGCACCTACGCTGGAAAGTATGCCAACCTGGTCGTGAGCCAGGTTGGACGCCTGCGCATTCAATCCCAGTAAGCGGCGCAAGCGCAAAGGGTGGAACAGCCCCTTGGTGATAATGCGCGTCAATCCGAACCTTCGCCCCCACCCTCAAGGACCTGACCATGGCGCACCACGAACACGACCACCCCCCGGCCCCCACCGACTGGAAACACGACGGCGTGCGGGTGGTGCCAGGTGACCAGCTCGATGGCAATGTGCCGTCCACGCCGGGCATGGACCGCAAAGCGGCCATCAACTTTGCCCGGGTGGGTGCTCAAAAACTGTGGGCAGGTACCGTGCACATCCACCCCAACGCCAAGACCGGTGCGCACCACCATGGGCCGCTGGAGAGTGTGATTTATGTCGTTAAAGGCCGCGCCCGCATGCGCTGGGGCAACGCCTTGGAATTTACCGCGGAGGCGGGGCCCGGCGACTTTATCTATGTGCCGCCCTTTGTGCCGCACCAGGAGATCAATGCCAGCGCTGATGAGGCCCTGGAATGCGTGTTGTGCCGCAGCGATGGCCAGGCCATTGCCGTGAACATGGACATCGAGCCCGCCGAAAAACCCGAAACGGTGCTCTGGATTGATCCGACGCATCCCCACGGCGGCGTTTGATTTGCAGGCCGGCCAAGGCCCGGTGCGGGCCAATGTCTTGTGTATGCTGTCCATGTTGATTTGGGCGGTGGGCCTGCCGGCTGCCGACCTTCTCATTGGACCGGTTCCCGCACTGCCCTTGACCGCAGCACGCATGGTGATGGCGGCCCTGTTTTTGCTGCCTCTGTGGTGCTTGACGGAAGGCAGCGACGCGCTTCGTTCTGCGCACTGGGGTAAGGGCATTGTGGTGGGAGGCGCCGGGCTGGGGCTGGGGGCTTTTCTGCTGGTGCTGGGGCAGGGCAAAACCAATATGGTGACGGTGGCGATCATCTCCGCGGCCATGCCGGTGGTGGGCATTGCGATTGAAGTGGTGCTGGACGGGCGAAAGATAAGCCTGGCCTTGGTGCTCGGTGTCGTGCTCAGCCTGGCTGGCGGCCTGATGGTTTTGCAGGGGGGTGGCGATGGTCTTGGCTTGGGCCTGGGGGCACTGCTGTGTCTGGGCTCCATAGTGCTCTACACCCTGGGTTCGCGCTTGACGGTCAGTGCTTTTCCCACCCTGACCCCCTTGGGCCGAACCACCGTCACGCTCACCGGTGCCGCTCTGGCGACCAGTTTGGCCGCTGTTTTGAACGCACTCCTGGGCGGGGCGGGTCCCCAGTGGGAGTTGCTGGGAGCCAAAGAGCTGGGCGCGCTGGCGGTATTTGCCATCGGGGGCCTGGCCATCAGTCAGGTGCTGTGGATCATGTCGATCGGCAGCTTGGGGATCGCTCTGTCGTCCTTGCACATCAATGCAACGCCGTTTTACGTGATGCTGATCTTGTTCGCGATGGGCGGTGCCTGGCAGTGGACGCAAGCACTGGCGGCCGCTGTGGTGGGCTTGGGAGTGCTTGTTGCGCAGGGCATCGTGCCGCTGCGCCCTGTGTGGCGGGGCCGGTCCGGCACCACCGGCAATCAGCCGAACAACTGACCCCGTGCCGCGTCGGTAATGGCCACCACGCAGGGGTGGGTGATGCGCCGCTCGACCGACACGGCAAAAAATTCATCCACCAGTTCTTCGCTGCGGCCCACGCACTGCACGCCGAATTGGGCCACCGTCTCCGCCTCCATGACGCTGGGAACCATGAAGACGCCTTTGCCTTGGCGGCCAAAGGCGGTCATCAGAGCGCCATCGTCGAACTCGCCCACGATGCGCGGGGTGATGCCGTGTCGCGTGAGCCACGCTTCGAGCTGCTGGCGCACTGAGGCTTGGATGCCGGGTATCAACAGAGGAAATCCATTCAGGCACCCGGGGAAGGCGCCCTGAAGTTGAGCCGCCAGAGCAGGGCTTGCGAAAAACGCCATGCTGCTGGCCCCCAGCGCGTGGTTGAAGGCGCGCACATTGAGGCGTTTGGACATGGGTTCGTCCGCGATCACCAGGTCCAGCCGGTTCAGGGCGAGCTGGGCCAGCAGATCGGCAAACTTGCCTTCGCTGGCCACCATGCGCACGGGCACCGGCAGGGCGAGCGCGGGCTCCAGCAACCGGTAGACCACCGACTTGTTCACGGCGTCGGCCACGCCGACACGAAACTCCTGCACCGCCTGCCCGTCATGGGCCTCTCGCACCGCGGCTTCGAGCTCATTGCCAAGGTTAAAAATTTGGTCGGCATAGCCCAGCGCGACGCGCCCGGTTTCGGTCAACTCCATGGTGCGCCCACTTTTTTGGAACAGCTTGTGGCCCAGGTCTTCTTCCAGAAGCCGAATTTGGCCTGACAGCGTTTGCGGTGTGGTGTGCAACTGCGCGCCCGCGCGCATCACGCCTCCCGCTTTGGCTGTGACCCAAAAGTAGTGCAAATGTTTGAAGTTCATGGTGTTTGGACACTTTCCTTAGCAATGATTTGCAAATACTTCGAATTAATCGAAGTGAAATTGTAAAAAATACGAATTTACACGAAGAGTAAACGCTTTTACAGTGCCTCCCATCGGGCCCAAAATCGGGCCCATTTACCGGCACCCTGACGTGCGTTTTTCCTAAGGAGATTGGTATGCGACTGAGTACCCGAGGCCGTTTTGCGATCAACGCCATGATTGATCTGGCGCTGCGCGAGCGCCACAACCCAGTGCCGCTGAGCGAGCTGGCTTTGCGCCACGGCATTTCGCTGTCTTATTTAGAGCAGGTGTTTGCCAAGTTGCGCCAGCACGGCCTGGTAGAGAGCACGCGCGGGCCGGGTGGCGGTTACACGCTGGGGTTTCGGGGCGACGCCATTTCGGTGGCCGATATCGTTTCCGCCATTGAGGACAGCAGCCCAGGCGCGCCAGAAAACAGTGACGCTGGCGCAGGTGGCCCCAGCGATATGACCCAGGCGCTGTGGGACCAATTGCACTCGTCGCTCATGCTGCATATGCAGACCATCAGCCTGCGCAGCCTGGCCCAGGAACAGCGCGCCAAGGGGTTTCAGGTTCAGGAGCGCAAAGTGGCGAACAAAGGCATCTTGAAGAAGCCCCGCGCGAATTTCGAGCTTCCCAGTGCGCCCAATTCGGTGTTTGCCCTGGGGCAGTGGGTGCCGACAAGGACATAGTGATGATTCAAATAAAATACCATTTTGAATACTATTCAATTAATAGAAATAGTATCTAGGGCAGTATGTCGGCTCGGTGACGGCGAATGAATTTTTTTCCATGGGCGCTTGAAAAATGAGAGCGGGATTTTTCGGGTTAACCCTATTTGATGGGGCGGCGTAGCTGACTACATTTTGTTCGGGCCTCAGCCATCCTCCCGAGTTTGTTGAGGGCTTTTTTGTTACTGCCATGAACCATTCCAAAGGAAAATCGTGAAACTCATCAAACTGACATCTCTCGCCATTGCGGCCGCCGCACTGTGCGCCACAGTAGCCAACGCGCAGGATGCTAATCTGTCCACCCTCCAGCGCATGGGCAATACCGCGACCAATATGGTCATCCCTACCGTACCTCAAGAAGGCAAGAATGCTGACGCTATCCGCGCCAATTTGAAGAAAATCAAATTGCCTGATGGTTTCAAAATCGACCTGTACGCCGTCGTTCCCGATGCGCGCTACATGGCCGTTGCACCTTCGACCAACATGCTGTTCGTTGGTACCCGCAAGACCAATGTCTGGGCCGTGACCAACCGCAACAACGGTGACGCTGCGACCGAAGTGAAGGCTTTTGCTCCTTCCATCAAGTTCAGCAACCCCAACGGTGTTTGCTTTACCAATGACGGTTTCTTGGTCGTTGCTGAATCGAACCGCATCTTGCATTTCCCCGCCGCTGAGTACTTCTACGAAGGTCCGGACGTTGCTGTGGGCGTGATTGTTCCTGAAGGCAAGTTGATCCCCGTGGAAGAGCAGTCGTTCAACCACACTGGTCGCGTTTGCAAGGTCGACAAAGACGGCAAAATTTATGTGACCATGGGCCAGCCTTACAACGTTCAGCCCGCAGACAAAGTGGCGCTGTTCGAGAGCTTGGGCATTGGTGGCGTTCTGCGCTTTAACGGCCTGGACGGAAGCGGACGCACTGTGTACTCCAAAGGCATGCGCAATCCCGCAGGTTTGACCATTGGACCAAAGGGTGACATCTGGACCACAGACAACCAAGTTGACGGTTTGGGTGACGACATTCCTCCAGGCGAGCTGAACAAGCTGACCAAGGCGGGCGAGCACTTCGGCTTCCCCTACTACAACGGCCACTTCAAGGTCGCAGGCTCTCCAGCGGCTGAAGACCTGAAGGACATGAAAGAGCCCGCAGGCCACATCTTCCCGCAAGTGGAGTTCCCTGCCCACCAGGCTCAGCTCGGCGTGGCGCACTACACCGGCAAGGCATTCCCCGCCAAGTACCAAAATGGTCTGTTTGTGGCATCCCACGGTTCCTGGAACCGCACCGTGCCCAGCGGCTACCTGATCAACTTTGTGCCAATCAAAGCTGACGGCAATGCAGGACCTGCCGAAGTGTTTGCTGACGGCTTCTTGGACAAGAAAACCGGACGTGCCTTGGCTCGCCCTGTAGACGTGGCCAACCTGCCTGATGGTTCGATCTTGGTGTCTGACGACTACGCTGGCGCGATCTATCGCATCAGCTACACCGGCATGTAATCCTGGGTTGATGCACGGACCCTCGGGTCCGTGCTCAGAAGAACTGGGCCCTTTAGGGGGCCCTTTTTATTACGAGTGCAATATGAAAAAGTTACTAATTTCCGCGCTTCTTGGCGTCATGTTCAATGCCTTTGCCAACGATGTGGCCGATGGCCGCGCCAAAGCGGATGCGGCATGTGCGCTGTGCCATGGCGCCCTGGGCATCGCCACACTGCCCAATGCTCCCAATCTTGCGGGTCAGCAGGCCATTTATCTGAGCGAGCAATTGCGCAATTACCGCAGCGGTAAACGGCAGAACGAAGTCATGAATATGATCGCCAAGCCCTTGTCAGATGCTGATATCGCTAATCTTTCGGCATGGTTCAGCGCGGTGAAAGTCACGGTCGAAACACATTAGACCGCGCCCGCCATTCATTGCGTTCATGCTTTCCAAGGGGCTTGCATGACCAAGGTTGTTGCTTTGGCAGGGTTTGATCGCTGCCAAAGCGTCCCTGTGTGCCACACGGGGCGCAATGGTCAGGTCGCCCTCATATTCCCTGAATGGTTTTTGCGAGGAATTTGAAAAAGTTTCCTTGGTGAATAAAAGGAAATTCCAAGTTACTACGTTAAATTTGTAGTTTGACTCTCACGGCAGTATGCGTTGTTGTCAGACTCGCATTGGTCTCCATTTTGGACTTTTTCATGATCTCATTTTCTCAGCGTACCTTGGTTGCACAAGCGGTGATGATGGTGGTGTTGGCCAGTGCCAATGCCCAAACCCTTGACGACGTGGTGGTCACCGCCTCGCGCGCCCAGGCTCGCAGCTTTGACGCGCCAGCGGCCATTCAGTTGGTGGACCGCGACGCCATTCAAAACGGTGGTCCGCAGGTCAACTTGTCGGAGTCGCTGGTCCGTGTGCCGGGTTTGACCATTCTGGACCGTAGCAACTACGCACAAGACCTGCAGGTGTCGATCCGGGGCTTTGGCGCACGCTCACCGTTTGGCATCCGTGGCATTCGCCTGCTGATTGACGGTATTCCCGCGTCTACGCCGGATGGGCAGGGGCAAGGATCGTCCGTGAGCCTGACCTCCATGGACCATATCGAGGTCTTGCGCGGACCCTTGGCGCAGCTCTACGGCAATGCTTCAGGCGGAGTCATCCAGGCATTCACCAAGCCGGCATCCAAAGTGCCTCAGGTGGACTACCAGTACTTTGTCGGTGACTACGGTTTGCACCGCGCCGACTACCAGTTCTCGGATACCGTGGGTGACTACGGCCTCGTGGCCGACTACAGCACTTTCAGCATCGATGGCTACCGTGACAACAGCCGTACCGAGCGCAACCAGTTCAACGGCAAGATGGACTTCAAGCCCAACGACCAGACACGCGTCAACCTGGTGTTCAACCAGTTTGATATGCCGCTGGCGCAGGACCCCTTGGGTTTGACCCCAGCGTTTTGGGCGGCTAACCCGCAACAACAGGGGCGCAACTCGCAGGGCACCAAGACGGCCGCCGAGTTCGGCGTGCGTAAAACTATTTTGCAAAACCAGCTGGGTGGCAATGCGGTCTACAGCATCGACAAGGACCGTTCCGTGACCAGCCGCATGTATTACGGCACACGGGATAACTTGCAGTTCCAGGTGGGGACGACGGGCCCCAGTATCGATGGCGCGTGGACGGGTTTGAACCGGGCCTATTACGGAGTGGGCCTGCAGTACAACGAGAAGCTGCAGGTCGCTGACACGCCTGTGGAGTGGGTGGCAGGCTATGAGTTTGACCGCTCGCGCGAGTTGCGCAAAGCAGGGCCCGCTAGGGTTGGGCAAATAAATGGGACCACCCGCAACGAAGAAAACCAGGCTGAAAACAGCGACCTTTTTGCCCAGGCGATCGCCCAGGTGTCGGAGTCCGTCGCAGTCGTCAGTGGCCTGCGTTCCAGCAATGTCCGTTTTGCCAGCATCGACTTCCAAAACAATGGCGCAGCCTCCGGTGACGTGAGCTACAGTGCGATCAGCCCCGTGTTGGGAATGACCTACTTTGCGACTGACCATTTGAATCTATACGCCAATTACGGCCAGGGCTTTGAGACGCCGACGCTGGCAGAAGTGGCTTACAAAACAAGTGCGGGTGCCCCGGTCGGCGTCTTCAACCGCAGCTTGAAAGCTTCCACCAGCCAGCACTACGAGGTGGGAACGAAATGGGTTCCTGATCGTGCGTCGCGGATCGACCTCGCTTTGTTCCAGATCGACGCCACCGACGAGATCGTCGTGGATGCTGCTGCGGGAGGCAAGACCTCCTACAAAAGTGCGCCGGGTACATCACGCGTAGGTATCGAGCTGGGCGCAAGTACGCTGCTAACGCCCCATGTGTCGGCTTCGTTGTCGGCAAACTTGATCGATGCCAAGTATTCCCAAACATTTACCTCGGCAACCGTGACAGGTACCACCACGGTTCAGGCTGGCAACAAAATTCCGGGTATCCCCGAGACCTCGGTGTTTTCTGAATTGGCATGGACCAGCGCACCCCTGACCCATGGCGCCAAGGCCCCTGCACCCGGCACCCGTCTGGCGATTGAGATGGTGCAGTCCGGTCGTATTTTTGCCAATGACACCAATACCGCCTCGGTCGATGGCCACACCGTGTTCAATCTGAGCGCCAGCCAGCGCTGGGCGGTCGAAAAAGCCGCGGTGTCGGCCTACCTGCGTTTGAACAATGCAAGCGATGAGCGCTATGTGGGCTCAGTCATCGTCAACAGCGCGCAGTACATTGAACCGGGCTTGCCCAGGAACTGGATGCTTGGCATGTCAGTGACCGCGCCTTTTTAAGTCGCCAAACTAATCCGCCACCACGGGCACGCGCTGGGCCAGCGCGCACATCAGTTCGTAGCCCAGAGTCTGGGCGTGGGCTGCCACTTCGTCGATGCACAGCACCTCACCGCTGGATGCTGCGCCCCACAGCGTGACTTCACTGCCCAGGCTGGCATGGGGCAGACCCGTCAGGTCCACCGCCAGCATGTCCATGCTCACCCGCCCCACCGTATGGCTTCGCGCGCCGTCCACCAGCACGGGCGTGCCGGTCGGGCAGGTACGGGGGTAGCCATCGGCATAGCCGCAGGCCACCACGCCAATGCGCATGGGTTTGTGCGCCACAAAGCTTGATCCGTAGCCCACCGTGTCCCCTGGTAGCAAATCTTGCACTGCAATCACCTGGGCGCGCAGGCTCATGGTGGGCTGCAGTCCCCAGTGAGACGCTGGATGTTCGGGATGGTCCGGCGCGCTGCCGTACAGCGCAATGCCAATGCGCACCCAGTCATTGGCGCAGTGCGGATGGCGCAGCGTGGCAGCACTGTTGCTGATGCAGCGCTCGCCCGGCAAATCGGCGCAGGCGGCCTCAAAAGCCGCGACTTGCGCCGCCACACCTACAGCGCCGTCGGCATCGCTGAAATGCGTCATCAGCGAAATTTCATCCACCTGCGGCAGGGCGTTGAGGCGTGTCCAGGCCGCACGGAAATGGTCGGGGCGAAAGCCCAGCCGGTTCATGCCGCTGTTCATTTTCAAGAAAACGCGTTGCGGCACATTGGTTTTGTGGGCTGCCAGCATGTCAATTTGCGCCTCTTTGTGCACCGCATGCCACAAATCCAGGCGCGAGCAGATTTCAAGGTCGCGCAGCTCGAATACACCTTCGAGCAGCAAGATGGGGCCACGCCACCCCAAAGCGCGCAGGCGCTGGGCTTCGTCCAGATCCAAAAGCGCAAAACCGTCCGCACCGCGCAGTCCGTCAAATGCACGCTCAATGCCATGGCCGTAGGCATTGGCCTTGACGACAGCCCAGGCGCGGGCATCGGGTACACGGTTGCGCGCAGCTTGCAGGTTATGGCGCAGGGCCTGGCTATGGATGGTGGCTTGAATGGGACGTGGCATGGCCTAACTGTAGCCGCGCCCCGATGCCTTTGCGCCGTCCGGCTTCTGCCTGCGTGCTATAACCCACAAACTTTGCACACCCCATTGCGCCCCAAACCGCTCCTGCCCCTTAGCGACACTTTCCTGTATTCATGAAACGCGGTTTTTTTACCATCATGGCGGCGCAGTTTTTCAGCTCGCTGGCCGACAACGCCTTGTTTGTAGCGGCCGTGCAATTGCTGCGCAGCGCCCAGGCCCCCGAGTGGCAGCAAGCGGCGCTGGTGCCCATGTTTGCCCTGTTTTACGTGGTTCTGGCGCCCTTTGTGGGGGCCTATGCCGACGCTTTCCCCAAGGGCAAAGTGATGCTGATGAGCAACGGCATCAAGATTGTGGGTTGCTTGCTGATGCTGTTTGGCAGCCACCCCTTGATGGCTTATGCGGTGGTGGGTCTGGGTGCGGCCGCCTATTCTCCGGCCAAGTACGGCATCTTGACCGAGTTCTTGCCGGCCTCGCAATTGGTCAAGGCCAATGGTTGGATTGAGGGGCTGACGATTGCCTCCATCATTTTGGGCGTGCTGCTGGGCGGCCAGTTGGTGGGGTCGCATGTGGCGCCCTTTTTGTTGTCCTTGGATGTGCCGCTGATCGATACCGGCATCGATACCCCGCCGGAAGCTGCGATTTGCGCACTGATTTTTGTTTACTTGGCCGCAGCATGGTTTAACGCACGCATCCCTTTGACGGGCGTGGAAATGCGTCCGCTGCCCGCGCGTCTGGTCAGCTTGCTGCCCGATTTCTGGTCTTGCAATATGCGCTTATGGAGAGACCGCCTGGGGCAAATTTCCCTGGCCACCACGACTTTGTTTTGGGGAGTGAGCGGCAATTTGCGCTATATCGTGCTGGCTTGGGCTGCCTTGGCGCTCGGCTATTCGGTGACGCAGGCCTCGTCCTTGGTGGGCGTGGTGGCCTTGGGTACCGCAATGGGCGCGGTAGTGGCCTCGCTGCGCATGCGGCTCGACATGGCCACCCGGGTAATTCCATTGGGCATTGCCATGGGTTTACTGGTGATTCTGCTCAACGTGATTTCCAATGTCTGGGTGGCTGCGCCCTTTTTGGTGTTGCTGGGTGGTCTGGGCGGCTTTTTGGTGGTCCCCATGAACGCCTTGTTGCAGCACCGCGGGCACAACCTGATGGGCGCGGGGCGTTCCATCGCAGTGCAAAACTTCAACGAGCAAACCTGCATTCTGGTGTTGGGGGGCTTGTACAGCCTGTCCACCGGCATGGGCGTTTCCGCCTTTGTTGCGATCAGTGTGTTTGGCGTGCTGGTGGCGGGGTGCATGTGGCTGATCAAGCGCTGGCATGCCCGCAACTGCCGCGAACATGGCGCCGAAGTGGATCACCTGCTCGAGATAGCCCGCAATGACAATATGCACGGTTAGTTTCGCGCCCCTTTGACCTCACCCATCCAGGAGTTCCCCCATGACCACTGCCTTTGACTTTGACGCTCTCGCGATTGACGGCCACCCCTTGGCGCTCAAAGAATTCGAGGGCAAAGCTTTGCTGGTGGTCAACACGGCCAGTGCCTGTGGCTTTACCCCGCAATTTGCGGGTTTGGAGGCTTTGCACCAGCAGTTTGGCAGCAAGGGCCTGGTGGTGCTGGGTTTTCCCTGCAACCAGTTTGGCTCGCAGGACAAGGGCGGCAACGACGAGATTGCCAACTTCTGCCAGAAAAACTATGGCGTGAGCTTCACCATGATGTCCAAGGTTGATGTCAATGGCTCCGGTGCCCACCCGCTGTACCAGTGGCTGACCAAAGAGGCACCCGGGATATTGGGCACCCAAAGCATCAAATGGAACTTCACCAAGTTTTTGATCGGCCCCGACGGCGTGGTGCGCAAACGCTATGCGCCCACCGACAAGCCTGCCGATTTAGCCCGCGATATTGAGGCGGTGTTGCCCGCAAACTAAGGGGGTCTGAAGCCCATGGCGCAGCCCAAGCAGACGCTGGTGTTTGGCTTTGTGGTGGTGCCCAACTTTTCCTTGATTGCGCTGAGCGCCTGCGTGGATCCCTTGCGCATCGCCAACGCGGTGTTGGGGCGCGCAAGCTACCGCTCGGTGTTGTTGTCGGTAGACGGAGGCCTGGTGGTGTCCAGTGATGGCATTGCGGTCATGACCCAGCGCAGTCTGTCGGAGGCGCCACCACTGGACGTGGTGTTTGTCATCGGGCCCAACCCCATCCCGAAGCGCGGTTTGCGCCCGCTCACCCTCTGGTTGAAACGCATGGCGTCCCAAGGTTTGCCCTTGGGGGGTATCGACACAGGTGCCTATTTGATGGCACAGGCCGGGCTGCTCGACGGGTATCGGTGCACGATCCACTGGGAGGACCACGAGGCCATGGTGGAGCAGTTTCCTCAAGTGATCGTGACGCCCCATTTTTTTGAAGTGGATCGGGACCGGTACACCTGCAGCGGTGGTGTGGCACCCTTGGACCTGATGACCTATTTGCTGACCCGTGCGCCCGGCAGCCGCCAGTTGGCCAACGAAGTGGCGAATTTGCTGGTGGTGGAGCGGCGCAGTCTGACCGATGTGCAAACGGTATCCATCATCCACCAGGAGCGCGTCACGCATCCGGTGGCGGTGGAGGCGCTGCGCTTGATGGAGGCGAATGTATCCGAGCCCCTCACCATTGCCGAAATTGCACAATTTAGCGGCATGCCTTTGCGCAGTTTGCAGCGCTTGTTTCGCCAGCAGTTTTCCAAATCTGCAGAGCGCATTTATTTGGACATCCGCCTCACGCATGCGCGCATTTTGGTGCGTCGAAGCGAAAAAAGCCTTCGCGAAATTGCCCATGAGACCGGATTTGCCTCCCCCTCGCACCTGACTGCGCGCTACACGCCCCGTTTTGGAGCGCCGCCGCAAAAAGACCGGGCCAGCCGGGAAGTTGGATTGGCGTATAAAGAAAAAATCTTGTCGTAATTCGGAAATTGTGTCCGCCGTATTGCCCTAATACTCGGGACAACTTTCAAGCCACTAACGGAGTACCACCATGACCATGCCCAGCCTGATAACGATCGACAACGGTGAGCGCGTGCGCCACAGTTTTTCGGACGGCGAATACGCCCGCCGTATTGCCAAGCTGCGCGCCATGATGGCCCAGCGCTCGGTCGACACGGTTGTTTTCACCAGCTACCACAACATCAACTACTACAGCGATTTCCTGTACTGCTCGTTCGGCCGCTTTTACAGCCTGGTGGTCACGCAGGACAAGGCAGTCATCATCGCGGCCAACATCGACGGCGGCCAGCCCTGGCGCAAGGGCGTGTGCGACCGCGCGGTCATTTACACCGACTGGCAAAGCGGCAACTACTTCCGCGCCATTGCGCAAGAAGTGCCCAACCGCGGCCGCGTTGGCTTGGAATACGACCACCTGCCGCTGGAGCGCATGGAAAAAATCAAGTCCGTTCTCACCCATGTGGAGTTCACCAATATCGCCGCGGATTGCATGAAGCTGCGCATGGTCAAGTCGGCCGAAGAGATTGAGTTCATCAAGAACGGCGCTCAGGTGTGCGACGTCGGTGGCGCGGCCCTGGTGGCAGCGGTGCACGAAGGCGTGCCCGAACACGAAGTGGCTCTGGCGTCTACCCAGGCCATGGTGCGCGAGATCGCCAAGCGCTACCCGCATACCGAGTTGATGGACACCTGGACCTGGTTCCAGTCCGGAATCAATACCGATGGTGCCCACAATCCGGTGACCACACGCAAGGTGCAAAAGGGCGACATCCTGAGCCTGAACTGCTTTTCCATGATCTCTGGCTACTACACGGCGCTGGAGCGCACCCTGTTTTTCGGCGAAGTGGATGCTGCTTCCCTCAAGTTGTGGGAAGTCAACGTGCGGGTGCACGAAGAAGGCCAAAAACTGGTCAAACCCGGCGTGCGCTGCTGCGATGTGGCCAATGAGCTCAACAAAATTTACGAGGAATATGGCCTGCTGCAGTACCGTACTTTCGGATACGGGCACTCTTTTGGCGTGCTTTCGCACTATTACGGGCGCGAAGCGGGGCTGGAGTTCCGTGAGGATATTGAGACAGTGCTCGAGCCCGGTATGGTGGTTTCGATTGAGCCCATGATCATGTTGCCCGAGGGTTTGCCCGGTGCCGGCGGGTACCGCGAGCACGATATATTGGTGGTTACAGACCATGGACACCAAAACATCACAGGCTTCCCTTACGGTCCGCAGCACAACGTCATCCCGGGGTAGGCACAAAACCTGCTTACCTTCTGCGTATATCTTGAATCTGGAATCTGCTCCCCATGCAACAGCCCTATGTCCGCTTCGACCATGTAGAAAAAAGCTACGACGGTCGACAGCTCGTGGTGCAAGACCTTAACCTTGATATCGCCCAAGGAGAGTTTTTGACCCTGCTGGGGCCTTCGGGCTCTGGCAAGACCACCACCCTGATGATGTTGGCGGGTTTTGAGACCGCCACGGCGGGTGAAATTTACCTGGCTGGCAAGCCCATCAACCGCATCGCCCCGGAACACCGCAACATTGGCATGGTGTTCCAGAGCTATGCGCTGTTCCCGCACATGACCGTGGCCGAAAACGTCGGATTCCCCCTGAGTGTGCGCGGTGTCAGTGGTCACGAGGCGCACGAGCGGGTCACGCGAGCCCTTGAAAAAGTGGGCCTCAAAGGCTATGAATCACGCCGTCCCGCCCAAATGTCCGGTGGCCAGCAGCAGCGCGTTGCTGTGGCGCGCGCGCTGGTCTTTGAGCCGCAGTTGGTGCTGATGGACGAGCCTTTATCGGCCCTGGACAAGCAACTGCGCGAGCAACTCCAGTACGAGATCAAGCGCTTGCACCATGAGTTGGGCATCACCATCGTCTATGTGACGCATGATCAGACCGAGGCCTTGGCCATGTCGGACCGGGTCGCCGTGTTCCACCATGGACGGATCCAGCAAATCGACACGCCCACCCAGTTGTATGAAAGCCCGTCGAACGCATTTGTGGCGCAGTTCATTGGCGAAAACAACACCTTGCACGGCCATGTCAGTGCAATCACCGGCAGTACCTGTGAAGTGACGCTGGGCAATGGCCTGCGTCTGGACGCACAGTCGGTGGCCGTGCAGCAAGTGGGGCAATCAACGCGGCTTTCGATCCGCCCTGAGCGCATTCACCTGAACCCGCCATCGGGCGCGGTTCAAACCACAGTGACCGGTACCGTGATCGACGTCACCTACCTCGGGCGCTATGCGCGCCTGCGCATGAACGCGTGCGGACTTGAAGATTTCATCGTTACGCTTCCCAACGATGGACGCGACCTGAGTTTGCAATCTGGCAGCACCGCCACCCTCGGGTGGAATGTGGCCGATTGCCGGGCTCTGGACGGCGTGTAAGGGCGGCATTCATTCATCTCACAGGAAAATAGCATGTTCAAGAAGATCCAATTAAGCGCTCTGACGGTCGTTAGCGCCGCCGTTATTGCCGTCCTGCCAAGCACCGGCGCTGCGCAACAAGCGTTGACCGTGGCCTCTTGGGGTGGCGCGTATACCAACAGCCAGGTCGAGGCCTATCACAAGCCTTTCACTGCCAAGACCGGCACCAAGATCACTTCGGTGGACTGGGGTGGAACTTTGGGCGAAATCAGTGCCCAAGTGAAGTCCGGCAACATCAAGTGGGATGTGGTGGATTTGGAGCCTGCTGAAGCCCTCAAAGGCTGCGAAGAAGGTTTGCTGGAGCGCATTGACCCGAGCAAACTGCCCGCAGGTGCCGACGGCACGCCAGCGGCCAAAGACTTCTCGGCTGGCATGATCCTGCCTTGCGCCATTGGTGTGATTACCTACGCCAACATCGTTGCGTACGACAAAGCCAAATTGGGCGCCAACGGCCCCAAGACGCTGGAAGATTTCTTCAACGTCAGCAAATTCCCTGGCAAGCGCGGCGTCAAAAAAGACCCCAGCGTGATTCTGGAATGGGCTCTGATGGCCGATGGCGTAGCAGTTGGCGACGTCTACAAAGTGCTTGGTACCTCCGCCGGTGTGGACCGTGCGTTTAAAAAGCTCGACACCATCAAGAGCAGCATTGTCTGGTGGTCTGCGGGTGCACAGCCTCCCCAATTGCTGGCCTCGGGTGAAGTGGTAATGACCCACGCATGGCACGGCCGCATTGTGGACGCCAACAACAAGGAGAAGAAAGACTTCGCAGTGATGTGGGACGGCCAGATCCAGATTCCCGACCTGTATGCGATTCTGAAGGGTTCCAAGAACGTTGAAAGTGCGCAAGAGTTCATTCGCTTTGCCAGCAGCAGCCAGCCCTTGGCTGACCAGGCGAAGTACATCCCTTACGCGCCTACCCGGAACTCGGCACTGGCTTTGATTCCTGCTTCCAACCCCTACAAAGCTTGGCTGCCCAATGCCGGACACCCCGGACGTGCGATGCCCACCAATGCCCAGTTCTGGATGGAAAACGGCGACGACTTGAACAAGAAGTTCGCTGCTTGGCTGGCCAAGTAAGAACATGACTGCGATCAGCACGACAGACCTGGGTCAACGCCTGCGCAAAGCAGAGCGGCGCGGACACCTGTGGGCCTACGCGCTGATCGCGCCCTTGTTTCTGTTCGTTGCCTTGAGCTTTCTGCTGCCCTTGGGCACGGTATTGCTCAATAGCGTTTACGACCCGATCATTCCTGACAACCTGGCGCGAACCGTGCGCGCTTTGGATGCCTGGAATGGTCCTCGGGATCAGGTCCCCCCGGAGCCGGTGTTTGCCGCATTGGCATTGGATTTGAAAGATGCGATGCAGGAGCAAAAAGCGGGCTCTATTGCGAACCGTCTGAACATCGAAGAATCGGGCTTGCGCGCCATTTTCATGCGCCCCGCCCGCCGTATTGCCACCCAAGACACAGGCCCTTGGGCGCCATTTTTTGCAGAGGCCGACCCTGCGTGGGCGCAACCCGCAATCTGGGGCACCCTGCGCAATCTGTCCTCGCCTACGCATTCTTTGTTTTTCTTGTCAGCCTTGGATTCGCGCCGACTGTCTGATGGTTCCGTGGCGCCACAGCCTGAGGACCAGCGCATCCACATCACGATTTACCTTCGCACGCTGGGCGTGGCCTTTACGGTGACGTTCATGTGCATTTTGCTGGGCTTTCCCCTTGCGTATTTGCTGGCCCACTTGAAGGACAAAACGGCGAACTTGTTACTGATTTTGGTGCTGCTTCCATTTTGGACGTCGCTTCTGGTGCGCACCACCGCGTGGATGGTGGTGCTGCAAAAAGAGGGAGTGATTAACTCGCTGTTACAGACCGTGGGCCTCATCAGTGAACCGCTGCCGCTGGTGTTCAACCGCTTTGGGGTCGTGGCGGCCATGACGCATATTTTGCTGCCCTTCATGATTCTTCCGATGTATTCGGTCATGCGCCAAATTCCTGCGTCCTATGTGCGCGCCGCGCGTTCACTCGGCGCGAGTCCGACCACCGCTTTTTTGCGGGTGTACCTGCCGCAGTGCATTCCTGGCATAGGCGCAGGTGCGCTGCTGGTGTTCATCCTGGCGCTGGGCTACTACATCACCCCCGCGTTGCTTGGCGGCTCAACCGACCAGATGATCAGCTACTTTGTGGCCGACAACATGGGGCGCTCACTCAACTGGGGGCTGGCTTCAGCGCTGGCAGCAATTTTGCTGGCGGCGGTACTGGTGCTCTATGCGCTGTATGACCGCATCGCAGGCCCTGGAAACTTGAAACTCGGATGAGCGCTTCCTCCGTTCCCCTTTATGCCACCCCGATGCAGCGCGCGGGGCACTGGGCGCTGCGCCTGTTTGGTGCGGCGGTATTGTTGTTTCTGATCGCGCCAGTGCTGGTCGTGGTGCCGCTGGCGTTCAACAACGAGCCTTACTTCCATTTTCCCGTGCAGGAATACAGCCTGCGCTGGTTTCGCGATCTGTTTGGCAATCCCGTCTGGCTGCATGCGATTTACAACAGCGTGATCACCGCGGTGCTGGCCACGGTGCTGGCAACCTCTCTGGGCACTTTGGCGGCGGTCGGTCTGAATCACCACAACCTGCCGGGCAAACGCTTCATCATGGCGGTGCTGGTTTCACCCATGATCGTGCCTGTGGTGGTACTGGCAGTGGGCTCCTATTTCTTTTTCTCCAAGCTGGGCATTGCCAACAACCTGTTGGGCATCGTGTTGGTGCACGCAGTGTTGGGCATGCCGTTTGTGGTGATTACGGTCACCGCCACGCTGGGCGGTTTTGATATGAACCTGATGCGTGCCGCCCGCAGTTTGGGCGCATCGCAGTTTTTGGCATTTCGCAAAATCATGTTGCCCATCGTCTGGCCCGGGGTGCTCTCGGGTGCGCTGTTTGCGTTCGCCACTTCGTTTGACGAAGTCGTCGTAGTGCTTTTCCTGGGCGGACCGGAGCAAACTACTTTGCCTCGCCAGATGTGGACGGGTCTGCGTGAGCAGCTCTCGCCCACCATTTTGTCTGCTGCTTTCATGCTGATCTTGTTTGCCATCAGCATGCTGCTCTTGCTGGAAATGCTGCGCCGTCGCAGCGTGGCCTTGCGCGGAGTCGTTGAGTAAATCCTGGCGTCTAACGCCACGCCGCGTATCGCGACTCAGTGGGTGCTCAGCGCCGCATCCAACACTTCCACCCAATGCCGCACCGGCGTGTCCGTGCCACTTTGCAAGTGGGTGATGCAGCCGATGTTGGCGCTGCAAATGCCCTGTGGCTTCATGGCCTGCAAATTGCCGAGCTTGCGGTCACGCAGTTCATAGGCGATCTTGGGGTTCAACACCGAATAGGTGCCCGCCGAGCCGCAGCACAAATGCGATTCATTGCTGGCCACTTTCACGGCAAAGCCCAAGGCCGCCATCTGGCTTTCGACCCCGCCCCGCAATTGCTGTCCATGCTGCAAGGTGCAGGGCGGGTGAAACACCTGCAGGCCCGCCGCCTGCGCAGCGGCGCGGCTGATGCGGGGCTGGAGCGCTGCAACCAGATCAGGCAGTAGCTCACTCAAATCTTTGGTGAGTTCACTGACGCGCTTGGCTTTGTCGGCATAGAGCGGATCGTCGCGCAGCACGTGGCCGTAGTCTTTGACCATCACGCCGCAGCCCGACGCATTCATCACAATCGCTTCCACACCGGCGCCTTGCTCGGGCGCAATGTGGGGCCACCAGGCGTCGATGTTGGCGCGAATGGACACTTTGGCGCCGTCCTGGTCATTCAAGTGAAACTTGACGGCGCCGCAGCAAGCGGCTTTGGGCGCCACCACGGTTTGCAGACCGGCTGCGTCGAGTACCCGTGCCGTTGCGGTGTTGATATTGGGCGACATGGAGGGTTGCACACAACCGGCCAGCATCAACACCTTGCGATTGCGCACTGTCACAGGCATTTGACCGGCGTCTTGTGCGGCGGGCACTTTGGCGCGTATCGCTTCGGGCAGCACGCCTCGTACGGCCTGGCCCAGCTTCATGGCCGCGCCAAAAAGGGGTGAAGGCAGGCCCTCTTTCAGGGCCCAGCGCACCGCGCGCTCGGGCAAAGGGCGCGGTACTTTGGCGTCCACCAGTTTGCGCCCCAAGTCGATCAAATGCCCGTATTCCACACCGCTGGGGCAGGTGGACTCGCAATTGCGGCAGGTGAGGCAGCGGTCCAGGTGTTGCTGCGTGGCGCGCGTGGGTTCGGTGCCCTCGAGCACCTGCTTGATCAGGTAAATGCGCCCCCGGGGTCCGTCGAGTTCGTCACCCAGCAATTGGTAGGTGGGGCAGGTGGCGGTGCAAAAGCCACAGTGCACGCAGTTGCGCACAATCGCCTCGGCGGCCTGGCCATCGGCCGAGTGTTGGTATTCAGGAGAAAGCGTGGTTTGCATGGCAATACGGTGGCCTAGGCCCCGGCTTGGATGCGGCGCGTGTTGAACACGCCGTCGGGGTCAAACTGGTGTTGCAAGGCGGATTGAATGCGCTCTTGCGCAGCGTCCAAGGGGGTAAACACCTGTCCACCGGCGGGCGCATCGGCCTGCGCACCGGCGGGTCGGCGAAACAGGGTGGCATGTCCACCACTTCGCTGCGCCAGCGCATGCAGCTGCGAAGCGGCCGTGGCAGGGGCCCACAGCCAACGCTGGCCGCCATGCCACTCAATGAAAGTTGCATAGGGCAGATCGAGCGCCGGCGTGGTCTGTGCCACTGACAAGCGCCACAGGCAAGAATCAGCATCCGGCGGCGCTGTGAAAAACGGCAAACGCTGGTCGCGCGCAGCCGCCCAGCCGGGGCCGGCCTGCGCGTTGTCCATCACGTCTGCTTTGCCGCCGATTGCAGCCACATCGGCGCACATGCGCGGCAGGGCCGCCTGCACTGCCGCAACGGCGCCACGCAGACGCACAAACAATGTCTCGCCGCCGTCCGCAGTGTCATTCAGCCAGCAGCTCGCATTCAGGGGCAGGGGCTGGCCGCCCCAGCGATGTAGCAGTTCCAAGGCGGGTGCCTGGGCCAGGGTGCACACCAGGGTGGCCTCGGAGGGCGCGAAGGACAGCACTTTGAGCGACACCTCCGTGATCACACCGAGCGTGCCCCAGCTGCCGGCCAGCAGGCGGCTGACGTCATAGCCCGCTACGTTTTTCATGACCTGGCCGCCAAAAGTCAGGTGTTCGCCCCGACCGTTGATGAAGCGCGCTCCCAGCACATAGTCCCGTGTCGCGCCCACGCTGGCCCGGGATGGGCCGCCCAAGCCAGCGGCGACCATGCCGCCCACCGTTGCGGGGCTCTGTCCAAAGTGCGGGGGTTCAAAAGGCAGACACTGCTTCTTTTCGCGCAGTGCGGCCTCTAATTCGGCCAGCGGTGTGCCCGCGTGTAACGTGACGACCAGCTCGCTGGGCTCGTAGCTCACGATGCCTTGCAGGGCGCGGGTGTCCAAGGTATCGCCTTGCAGCGCACTGCCAAAAAAATCTTTGCTGCCACCGCCGCGGATACGCAGCAAACTGGACGAGGCACGGGCTTGCTGAATCTGGTCTGTGATATCGGCCAGTGCCGGGGCGTTGTTTTGCATGGCTTGATGGTAAATGCCCCGACCAGGGCAATCCGTGAATTTTTTGAATGCCTTCTGGTTGAAAACTTGGACCTTATCAGCGCCATTGGCGGCGCATGCCAGCACAATGGCCACTTTAAGAGCTGTATTTTCGATCCATGACCTTGCCGTTCACGCCCACCGTCCTGATTTTGGCCGCCGGTCGCAGCGAGCGTTTTCGCGCCGCCAGCGGGGGCGTGGACAAACTCGAGGCGGACTTGGGTGGGCGGCGAGTGCGCGACTGGGTGCTGGACAGTGTGCAGCGCAGTGGTTTGCCTTGGCACGTGGTCGAGCGCAGCCACACGACGCACCTGGAACTGCCCGGCATGGGAGACAGCATTGCCTGTGGCGTTGCCGCCACGGCGCAGGCCCAAGGCTGGCTGGTCCTGCCCGCCGACCTGCCTTTGGTACAGCCCAGCACTCTGTTGCAGGTGTGGCAAGCCCTGGCCACGCATACCGTGGTGGTGCCCAGCTGGCAAGGCGAGCGCGGTCATCCCGTCGGGTTTGCTGCTGGCTGTCGGGACGCGTTACTGGCGCTGTCGGGCGACAGCGGTGCCCGCTCTGTGGTGCAGCGCTTTGGTGCGCATCTGCTGCCCGTGGGCGATGCCGGCTGTGTGTTCGACGTCGACACGCCCGAGGCACTGGAAGCCGCCCGCCATCGGATAGGTGCGAAGCCTCAGGCCCCGCTGTAGAAGTTGACCGGCAGGCCGGGCACGTCCACCCGCATTGAAAACACGCAGCCTGACTCCGGGTACTGCGCCAACTCCGCGGCGCTGCGCCCGTGGCGGGCGGTGGTGACAAACAGGGTCTGCAGGTCGGGCCCGCCAAAGCAGGGCATGGTGGGGCACTGCGCGGGTGTGGCGTATTGCGCCAGCAGGGTTCCGTCGGGCGCAAAGCGGCAGATGCGGGCCCCTTCGAACATGGACACCCAGTAAGCGCCTTGCGCGTCCACCGCCGCGCCGTCGGGACGGCCTTGGTAGCTGGCGTCTTGGAAGGTCCACCCCGCGGGTTTGGGCTCGAATTGCAAAAAAGTGCGGCGTGCGCTGAGTTGATTGCTTTTTAGCGAGTAGTCCCAGCAGTGCACGATGTGCTGGGGCGTATCCGCCCAGTAGACAGTAGCGTTGTCCGGTGCCCACGCCAGACCGTTGGCTGTGAGTGCACCCTTGGCCTGTTCTTGCACGACCGCAGCGCCCTCTGAACGCGCGTCGATGCTCCACAGCGAGGCCGCGCGCGAGGCCTTGGGCTCGTCAATCGTGCCGACCCAAAAGCGGCCGAGTGCATCGCATTTGCCGTCGTTGGCCCGCACACTGGCAGTGTCGTAGGGCAAAACCGCCACCGCTTCCAACTCTGCCCCCCAGTGCTGCGCCCGAAACACGCCATGGCGCAGTGCGATCACCAGTCCGCCAGTTTGCGCGGGCGCAATGCAACCCGGCTCAGCGGGCATGTCCCAGGCCTGCAGCGCGGTGCCGTCGGCCGCGCAGCGCAGAATTTTTTTGCCGGGAATGTCGACCCAGTACAAGCGCTGCTCGTGCGGATGCCAAAACGGCGATTCGCCCAATTCATAGGGGGTGGAATGCAGGGTCTGCCAAACAGGGCTTTGGATCATGGTCAATGGTGAGGGTGGAATAGGACAGGATCGGTGCACCGGCATTGTGCCGCGCACGCTGAAGACATAAAAAAACCGCCCGGCAAAACCAGGGGTCTTGCCGGGCGGTTCGCAGGGGCGGTGCGCCCCTGAATGCTTGAACCGGATTAACGGTTGTAAGCGGTTTCGCCGTGGGAGCTGATGTCCAGGCCTTCGCGCTCTTCTTCTTCCGTCACGCGCAGACCGATCACCAGGTCCACCAGTTTGAAGGAGACCAAGGAGACTACGCCAGACCAGATCACAGTGATGAGCACTGCTTTGGTCTGCGTCCACACCTGGGCCGCGATGGAGAAGTCGCCAGCAGTCACGCCGGTTGCCGTCACCCAATCCGCCACATAGCCAGGTCCGCCCAAAGAAGGCGAGTTGAACACGCCCGTCAGGATCGCACCCAAGATACCGCAGACGCCATGCACGCCGAACACGTCCAGGGTGTCATCTGCGCCCAGCAGCTTCTTCAGGCCGTTCACGCCCCACAGTCCGGCAAAGCCCGACAGGAAACCGATCACCAGCGCGCCGCCGATACCCACATTGCCGGCGGCAGGGGTGATGGCCACCAGACCAGCCACTGCACCGGATGCTGCACCCAGCATGGACGCTTTACCGCGCATCAATGTCTCACCCACGCACCAGGCCAGCACAGCGGCAGCGGTTGCACCAAAGGTGTTGATGAAGGCCAGAGCCGCAAAACCGTTGGCTTCCAGCGCGGAGCCGGCGTTGAAACCGAACCAGCCCACCCACAGCAGCGAAGCGCCGACCATGGTCAAGGTCAGGCTGTGGGGCGCCATGGCCTCTTTGCCGTAACCGATGCGCTTGCCCACCATGAAGGCGCCTACCAGGCCCGCCACAGCGGCGTTGATGTGCACCACGGTGCCGCCGGCGAAGTCCAGCGCGCCCATTTGCCACAGGTAACCGGCTTTGCCGTTCATGGCGTCAACCACTTCTTTGCCGGTGTAGGCGTCAGGACCCATCCAGAACCAGACCATGTGCGCGATCGGGGCGTAGCTGAAAGTGAACCACAGCACCATGAAAGCCAACACGGCAGAGAACTTCATGCGCTCGGCAAATGCACCCACGATCAGCGCGCCGGTGATGCCTGCGAAAGTCGCCTGGAATGCGGCGAACACGATCTCAGGAATCACAACGCCCTTGCTGAAGGTCGCAGCGTTGGCAAAGGTGCCAGCCGCGTTGTCCCAAATACCCTTCATAAACAAGCGGTCCCAGCCGCCAAAGAAAGCGCCGCCCTCGGTGAACGCCAGGCTGTAGCCGTAAATGAACCACAGCACCACGATCAGCGAGAAGGTGACCATGACCTGCATGAGCACCGACAGCATGTTTTTGCTGCGTACCAAGCCTCCGTAGAACAGGGCCAGGCCAGGAACCGTCATCAAAATCACCAGCAGGGTGGAGACCATCATCCAAGCGGTGTCACCTTTGTTGGGCACTGCCGCGGGTGCAGAAGCGTCCGCTGCCGGAGCAGAGGCGGCGGCAGCCTCAGCGGCAGGGGCTGCAGCGTCGGCAGGCGCAGCGGCCTTGGTTTCAGAGGCAGTGGCTGCTGCTGGAGCGGCTGTTTGTGCCAGAGCAAACGAGCCTGCCGTCAGCAGACCCAAGCCTAGCGCGAGGGATACGAGTAGTTTTTTCATCATGGATTCCTTTCTGTGCCGAGCGTTACAGCGCTTCTTTGCCGGTTTCACCCGTGCGGATACGCACCACCTGTTCGAGGTCGTACACGAAAACCTTGCCATCACCGATCTTGCCGGTGCGGGCGGCGCCTTCAATGGCTTCGATGACACGGTCCAACAGGGCCGAATCAATCGCCGCCTCAATCTTGACCTTGGGCAAGAAGTCGACGACGTATTCGGCGCCGCGGTACAACTCGGTGTGGCCTTTTTGGCGTCCGAAGCCTTTGACTTCGGTCACCGTAATGCCCTGGACGCCAATACTGGAGAGGGCTTCGCGCACCTCGTCGAGCTTGAACGGTTTAATGATGGCCGTAACTAACTTCATGTGTTTACCTCAGCTTGTAAAAGAGTGGTTTGCAGGCACACCGGATCACTGCGCTGCCTCCCCACGGGTGTGGGAGATCAACTGACTTAGCAGAACCCGTGCCAAGTGGGTCTGGGACCAGCCCGCTCCCCTGTGAGAGCTCGCTTTGCAAAACTTGTAAATTCCGTTAGTATTAACTGTATAAAAACCCATAATGCACGCAAATGGTGCGTCGCAGGGTGGATGTGTGGAATGTGCGCACTATTACAGGGAGTGCTGGTATGGGCTTGTCGCTGGTTCAAAGTCGTGTGCTGCTGGGTTTGGACGCCTTGCAGGTGACAGTGGAAGTCCATATGGCCAATGGCCTGCCCAGCTTTACGCTGGTGGGCTTGGCCGATGTCGAGGTCAAAGAGGCGCGCGAGCGGGTGCGCTGCGCCATTCAAAACGCGGGCTTGGAATTCCCCCACAACAAGCGCATCACCGTCAATCTGGCACCGGCCGATTTGCCCAAAGACTCGGGGCGCCTGGACCTGCCCATTGCTTTGGGCATATTGGCGGCCAGCGGGCAAATTGATGGGGCGCGCTTGGCCGACTACGAATTTGCCGGCGAACTGTCACTCTCCGGCGCCTTGCGCCCCGTGCGCGGTGCCTTGGCGATGGCTTTGGCGCTTCACACGGCGCGCGTGGACAGTCGTCTGGTGTTACCACCATCCAGCGCCGAGGAAGCGGCGCTGGTGCCTGGCGCGCAGGTTTACCGTGCGGTGCATTTGCTGGACGTGGTGCGCCAGTTTGCCCCGGAGGGTGCCGTTGCGGCTCCCGACGCATCCCTCGGAGACGAAGGCTGGGCGCGGGTGAGCCCCACGCCTGCGCGCGAGGGCGAAGTACTGGCCGACTTGGCTGATGTCAAAGGCCAGGCGGGCGCCAAACGCGCGCTGGAGATCGCCGCAGCGGGTGGCCACAGTCTCTTGCTGGTGGGGCCGCCCGGCGCGGGCAAGTCCATGTTGGCGCAGCGCTTTGCGGGATTGCTGCCCCCCATGTCCACGGACGAGGCACTGCAAAGCGCGGCCATCGCCAGCCTGAGCGGTCGTTTTGACATTCGCCGCTGGGGCCAGCGTCCCACGGGCAGCCCCCACCACTCGGCCAGTGCGGTCGCTTTGGTGGGTGGCGGCTCGCCACCTCGACCCGGCGAAATCTCCCTCGCCCACCACGGTGTGCTGTTTCTGGACGAGCTGCCGGAGTTTCCGCGCAGCGCACTTGAAGCGCTACGTGAGCCTCTGGAGACCG
Source organism: Comamonadaceae bacterium (assembly GCA_947447985.1). GTDB lineage: Bacteria > Pseudomonadota > Gammaproteobacteria > Burkholderiales > Burkholderiaceae_C > Allorhodoferax. Next base: position 39,906 of record CANFLX010000011.1, on the reverse strand, counting down.
GCACCATCACCATCTCGCGCGCAGCAAGGCGCGCCGAGTTTCCGGCCCGCTTTCAGTTGATCGCGGCCATGAACCCCTGCCCCTGCGGCTATTTGGGCGCCACCCTGCGGGTTTGCCGCTGCACGCCTGATCAGGTGAGTCGTTACCAGGGAAAGCTCAGCGGGCCGCTGATGGACCGTATTGATTTGCATGTCGAAGTACCCGCGCTGCCCAGCCACGAGCTGCTGGGGGCCCCGGCGGGTGAAGCCACCAGCGCGATTCGTGCGCGTTGCACCGAAGCACGGGAACGCGCCAAAGTGCGACAGGGCAAATCCAATCAGGCGCTGAACGGCGGCGATATTGATGTGCAAGTGCGCTTGGAGCCCAGCGCCGCCAAGTTCTTGAACAGCGCTGCCGCCCAGCTGGGGTGGTCGGCGCGCGGCACCCACCGCACCTTGAAGATCGCGCGCACCATTGCTGATTTGGCGGGGTCGGACACCACCGCCTTGGGTCACGTGGCTGAAGCCATGCAGTACCGGCGCACCCTGAAAAACGCGTAAAGCGCTGGGCTGCGCTGCGATGGGGGGTAATCGGCGAGACAATAGGGCGTGTCCTATTCCCACATCCTGCATGAAATTTTCGGCTACGAGCGCTTTCGTGGCCCCCAGCAAGACATCATTGAACACGTGGGCGGCGGCGGAGACGCTCTGGTGCTCATGCCCACCGGCGGCGGCAAGTCTTTGTGTTACCAGATACCTGCCATTGCCCGCCAGCGTGCGGGGCAGGGTGTGACCGTCGTCATTTCGCCCCTGATCGCACTCATGCACGACCAGGTGGGTGCCCTGCACGAAGCGGGGGTGAGTGCGGCATTTTTGAACTCCACGCTGTCCGGCGAAGAGGCTTACCAGGTGGAGCAGCGCATGCTGCGCGGTGACATCACCTTGTTGTACGCCGCACCTGAGCGGGTGACCACGCCGCGTTTTTTGGCGCAACTCGATGCGCTGTTTGAGCGCGGCCAACTCAGTTTGTTCGCCATTGACGAAGCCCACTGCGTAAGCCAGTGGGGCCATGATTTCCGTCCTGAATACCGGGCACTCACGGTCTTGCATGAGCGCTATGCCGGTGTACCGCGCATGGCGCTCACCGCCACCGCCGACGACTTGACCCGCGCCGACATCTTGGAGCGGCTCCAGCTCCAAGAGGCGCGCGCCTTTGTGAGCAGTTTTGACCGGCCCAATATTCGCTACACCATTGTTGAAAAGCGCGATGCCACGACCCAGCTCCTGCGCTTTGTTGAACGTGAACACCCGGACGAGGCGGGTATTGTTTACTGCCAATCGCGCAAAAAAGTCGAGGACATGGCCCACACCTTGTGCGAGGCGGGCATCGACGCGCTGCCCTACCACGCGGGTCTGGACAGTGCCGTGCGCCAGGCCCACCAGGATCGCTTTCTGCGGGAAGAGGGCGTGGTCATGGTCGCCACGATCGCCTTTGGCATGGGCATTGACAAGCCCGACGTGCGTTTTGTCGCGCACCTGGACATGCCCAAAAATATCGAGGGCTACTACCAGGAGACCGGCCGTGCCGGGCGCGACGGACTGAGCGCTGATGCCTGGATGTGCTACGGCCTGAGTGACGTGGTGAACCAGCGGCGCATGATTGACGAAGGCCCGGCCGAAGAAGCGTTCAAGCAATCCATGCGCGGCAAGCTCGAGGCCTTGTTGGGTTTGGCCGAGGCCATCGATTGCCGCCGCACCCGCTTGCTGGCCTATTTTGGAGAAGCCAGCCAGCCCTGCGGCAACTGCGACAACTGCTTGCAGCCGCCCGCCGTGTGGGACGGCACGCAGGCGGCGCAGATGCTTTTGTCCACCATTTACCGGATTGACAAGCTCAGCGGCATCAGCTTTGGCGCAGGCCAGTTGATGGACATCGTGCGCGGGAAAAAGACCGAAAAAGTGGCGCAACACGGGCACGAGCGCCTCAGCACCTTTGGCGTTGGCGCGAATTTCAGCGAACTGCAGTTGCGCGGTGTGCTGCGCCAGTTGCTGGCCATGGGCGCGGTGATGGTGGATGTGCAGGCCTTCAACACGCTCGTCTTGACCGCGCAGTCTCGCGCCATTTTGAAGGGCGAGGTGCCCGTGCTGCTGCGCGAATCGGTGTCACTGCCCAAAGCCACCAAGGGCCGGTTGACGGCGGGAAGAACGGTCGTGAAGGCGCCGATCGAGTTGGATGGCGTGGCCTTGCAGCGCTATGCCGACCTCAAGGCCTGGCGTGCCGAGGTGGCGCGCGAACACAATTTACCGGCGTATGTGATTTTTCATGACGCCACACTGGCGGCGATTGCAGAGCGGTCACCGCAGACCATGGACGATCTGCAAGGAATCAGTGGGATGGGGGTGAAAAAACTCGAAGCCTACGCCCAGGAAGTACTGCGTGTCGTGGGCGCGGCGGGCTGAAAAGAGCCCAAGATGCGCACTCAGTGGCGTTGAAAACTGCTTTCGTAGGCCATGGCGGCGCCGCTGAGCGTGTTTTGCAGGCGCTCAATGGCACGGTGATGGCGGTGGCCGCAGTCGGCGTCAGCCGCGTGCTGGCTGTGGTGCTGCATCAAGGCCTGCAGTTTGGTGCGGCACACATCCAGCGCGCCCGCGAAATTCAGGGCAATATAGGCCGAGTGGTCGGCACGGGTTTGGCGGTATTCGTCCGACCAGTAACTGAACAACTGCCACTTGTACGTCCCTTTTTCGGGCATTGCGATCGGTGTTTTTTGCATAAAAGTCAGGTTTAGGTGGGTCAGGTCACTGACACCCGTGTGTCCAATGTGTCCACCTATCACGCTTCAGCCCCGCCGCAGGTTGACAGGCCATGGCCTAAATTTACAAAAAAATACAAAAAAGCCCCATGAAGGTGCCGATTGGCACTTTTGGGAGGGGTAAATGGACCAAAACCGCAGGCTCACGCCGCATACGGGTAAAATTCAGCGCTTGGCGCTAAACCCGAAGCGCAGCCCGAATTGTTGAAAGAATCACCATGTCCGCACACCACGATGCCCCTCACGAAGCCAACCACGACGTCGTGGAGGAAATTGTCCCCATGATGCCCATCGTCCTGCCCATCGCAGGCGCCGTGCTGATGTTTTTGCTGGCCTTTATTGCGGTAACCATGGCCTGATAGGCCATTGTTTCCCAGCAAAAGCCTCCTCACTCTCCCTATTTTTGATCGCCGCCATGGCCCGTTTGCAATTTCGTCTGGTGGTCCATGGCACGTTGCTTTGTACTTTGTGGCTGAGCGGCGTGCCCTCACAGGCGGCTGAGGCGTCCCCAGCGGCCTGCCCGGCACTGTTGCAAAAAACCTTTAACCGCCTGCAAGACGACGCGCCCCAAAACCTGTGCCAGTACGCTGGCAAGGTGCTGCTGGTGGTCAACACGGCCAGCTACTGTGGTTTTACGCCCCAGTACGAGGGGCTGGAAAAACTCTACGCCAACTACAGCGCGCAAGGCTTGGTGGTGCTGGGCTTTCCGTCCAATGATTTTGGACAGCAGGAACCCGGCAAGGGCAAAGACATTGCTGATTTCTGTTTCAACACCTACGGCGTGAAGTTCCCGATGTTCGAGAAATCGGTCGTCAAAGGCAAAAACGCCAACGCCTTGTTCCAGGAACTGGCCAAAGCCGGAGGCGGCGAGCCCAAATGGAATTTCTACAAATACCTGGTAGGTCGCGACGGCAAACTGATTGACAGCTACTCCAGTATCACCACGCCCGACAGCGCCTCGCTGCTGGGTGACGTGAAAAAGGCCCTGGCCCAGCGCTGAGCGCAAGTTTTGCCGTTAAGCGGCACAGCTAGTCAGGCGCCAAGCCCCAGCCGCGCGCGAACATACAACCCCTGAGCTGGCTGCGTTGCTCGACCAATTTCTCACACATTCCAAAGTCGCGCGCCATGACTTGACTTCCGCGATCGCCTTGAAGGTCAGTCCAGTGGAGGTCTGTATAAGACTGGGGCATTTGCGCACACGCTGCCAGCATCGACAGTCCTGTGCTGGCCAACAAAAAAGACGTGGGGTGGCGTTTCAATGGCATAGGCTGCAGTATGTCATTGCGCTCGGGCCGATCAAACTCCCGTGGCCTCGTCCAACTCCGCCGGTGCCACGCCGCGTGGGTCCATTCGCAGCACTGCCTGCGAGCTGGCGTCCATCATCACGTAATCGGCGCGGTGTGCGGGCACCGGCAACTCACGACCTTGGCGGTTGGTGAAGTACCACACGGCGAGCGCTAGTACGCCAAGCACCATCGAGAAGTAAAGCATCAAACCCTCCGGCCCGATGTAGTCCATCAAGCCCCCCGCCAAGGTGGGGCCAATGGTGGCGCCAATGCCGTACAGCAGCAGCAAGCCGCCTGTGGTTTCCAGCACTTTGGCGGGTTCAATCAGGTCGTTGGTATGCGCCACGCTCAAGCCGTAGATGGCAAAGGACATGGCCCCGTAGAGCACGCCCAGCAAAATTAAGAAGTTTTCGTACTCGCGCGCCAGGTAAAAGCCCACCGCCGCCAGCATGGCCGAAATAACGCAAATCCAAAACAAAATCCAGCGCCGGTCGTAGCGGTCCGACAGATGCCCGACCGGCCACTGGAATGCGGCGCCGCTCAAAATCGTAATGGCCATGAAGGCCGCCGTGCGGTTGTCGCTAAAGCCCACGCCCTGGCCAAACACATTGCCCAGGCTGTAAAAGGTGCCGTTGATCAGGCCGGAGCCTAAAGCCGCAATAAAGCCGATGGGCGAGACCGCAAACAAGGCCAGCAGGTTCATGGACGGCGCCTCGGCCTGGCGAGGCTCGCGGATCGTGGTCATGGTGGTGGGAATGAGTGCGAACGAAAACAGCACCGAGACCAGCGCAAACGGCACAAAGCCAAACCGGTCACCCACCAGAATCAGCCACTGTCCCAGCGCCATGGACACGCCACTGACCGCCATGTACGCGGCAAACACTTTGCCCCGGCTCTCGCGGTCGGCCACCACATTGAGCCAGCTCTCAATCACCATGTACAGGCCGACGATGCACAAGCCCGTCACAAAACGCAGCAAGCCCCAAAACCAGGGGTTGGTCCACACGGCATGCAAGACCGGCAGCGCCGACGCCACCGAGGCCATCACCGCAAACGCACGGATATAGCCCACCCGCCGGATCAAGGCCGGGCAGGCATAAGTGCCATAGACAAAACCGGCAAAGTAAGCCGACATGATCATGCCGGTCACTAGCACCGAGTACTTGGCGAAGCCCGCTTGTGCACCAATCGCCACGGAGAGCAGCGCGATCCCCACCACCAGCATGCTCACGCCGCTGAGCAGTGAGGCCAGCGGCCAGGCCAGTGAGCGTTTGATGGTGGTGTTCATGGAGGTCAGGCTGACAAAAAAAAGCGGTGCTTAATGGGGTGCGTGTGCGAAGGCTTCCATGTTGACACAGCGCGTAGCTCGCGTGCGGCGTGAATGCGACGCTGGCGGAAGGTTTCAGTCCAAAGAAGTCGTAAAAAGCTGATTAACCGTCGCATAGGTGCTACGACGGCGCGTGCCGTGGGGCTACAGTGCGCCAGCACAGTGTCACCTTTTTCTATTGGATGGATGCATGGCCGCCACGCCTTTTGAGACCCAAGCGCGCATCGATCTCGCCGCCGCCTTTCGCTGGGCTGCGCGCTGGGATATGCACGAGTCGATCGCCAACCACTTCAGTGTGGCGGTCTCGGATGACGGCGCACGCTTCCTGCTCAACCCCGTAGGCAGCCATTTCTCGCGCATCCGGGCCAGTGACCTCTTGCTGGTGGACAGCCAGCGGCCTGGGGCACTAGAAGGTGGCAAAACACCCGACCCCACCGCCTGGAACCTGCACGCCGAATTGCATCAGCGCCTGCCGCAGGCGCGCTGCATTCTGCACACCCACATGCACTACGCCACCACCTTGTGCTGCCTGCAAGACTTCGAATGGATGGCGCTCGACCAAAACGCCTGTCGTTTTCATGGCCGCATTGCCTATGACCGCGATTACGCGGGCATGGCCTTGGATGCCGCCGAGGGCCAGCGCGTTGCGGGCTTGCTGGGCGCAGGCAAAAACGTGCTGTTCATGGGCAACCACGGCGTGATCGTGGTGGGCGCCACCGTAGCGCAGGCGCTCGACGCGCTGTATTACTTGGAGCGCGCCGCCAAGCTGCAGGTGCTGGCCCTGTCCACCGGGCGGCCGCTGGCACTGATTCCCGAGCCTCTGGCCGCGCTGGCCTGCGCACAATGGAACGATTACCCCACCGACTACTGCGATCTGCACCTCGCAGCCCTGAAACTAATCCTTGACCACGAAGAACCGGAGTACACCACATGAACCCCAACGTCATCATCACTTGCGCACTCACGGGTGCGGGCGACACCGCCGCCAAAAGCCCCCATGTGCCGGTCACGCCAGCACAAATCGCCGCCGCTGCGGTGGAAGCCGCCAAGGCCGGAGCGACCGTGGTGCACTGCCATGTGCGCAACCCGCAGACCGGCAAGTTCAGCCGCGACCCGGCGCTTTATGCCGAGGTGATGGACCGCATCCGCGACAGCGGCGTGGACATCATCGTCAACCTCACTGCCGGCATGGGCGGTGACCTGGACATCGGTCCTGGCGAAAACCCCATGGCTTTCGGCCCCGCCACCGACCTGATTGGCCCCATGGCCCGTCTGATCCATGTGGAGCAAATGCTGCCCGAAATCTGCACGCTGGACTGCGGCACGCTCAACTTTGGCGATGGCGACACGATTTATGTTTCCACCCCGGCCGCCTTGCGCGCCGGTGCCAAGCGCATTACCGAACTCGGCGTGAAAGCGGAACTCGAAATTTTTGACACCGGCCACCTCTGGTTTGCCAAACAGATGATGAAAGAGGGCCTGCTGGACAACCCGCTGTTCCAACTGTGCCTGGGCATTCCGTGGGGCGCACCGGCCGACACCACCACCATGAAAGCCATGGTGGACAACCTGCCACCAGGCGTGGTGTGGTCGGGCTTTGGTATTGGCCGCACCCAAATGCCCATGGCGGCACAGGCCATGCTGCTGGGCGGCAATGTGCGCGTGGGTCTGGAGGACAACCTGTGGCTGGACAAAGGCGTCTTGGCCACCAATGGCTCGCTCACCGAGCGTGTAGTGGAAATCATCACCCGCCTGGGCGGTACGCCCATGACCCCGGCGCAAGGCCGCGAAAAAATGGGCCTGAAAAAGCGCGGCTGATCGCGCGCTGCCCGCCTATTCACCACAGCGAAAGAACAGCATGAACTTTGTCACCGACATCAAAACCTTTGCAGCCCTGGGCACCGGCGTGATCGGCAGCGGCTGGGTTGCCCGCGCGCTGGCCCACGGCCTGGACGTGATCGCCTGGGACCCGGCACCCGGCGCTGAGGCCGCGCTGCGCGAGCGCACGGCCAAGGCCTGGGGCGCATTGCAAGCACAGGGCCTGGCGCCCGGTGCATCGCAAGACCGGCTGAAATTTGTGGCCACGGTGCAAGAGTGCGTCGCCCATGCCGATTTCATCCAAGAGAGCGCGCCTGAGCGCCAGGACCTGAAGCTCTCACTGCATGCCGAAATCACCGCCGCAGCGCGCCCTGATGTCTTGATTGGATCGAGCACCTCCGGCTTGCTGCCGACCGACTTTTATGCGCATGCCAAGCACCCCGAGCGCTGTGTGGTTGGACACCCGTTCAACCCGGTGTACTTGCTGCCATTGGTTGAAGTGGTGGGCGGCGTGAACACCGCGCCTGAGGCGGTGCAAGCGGCCATGCAGGTCTACCGCAGTTTGGGCATGCGCCCGCTGCACGTGCGCAAAGAGGTACCTGGCTTTATCGCCGACCGCCTGCTCGAAGCCATGTGGCGCGAGTCTTTGCACCTGGTCAACGACGGCGTGGCCACGACCGGTGAAATTGACGACGCCATCCGCTTTGGTGCGGGCATGCGCTGGTCATTCATGGGCAGCTTTTTGATTTACACACTGGCGGGTGGCGATGCGGGCATGCGCCACTTCATGGCCCAGTTCGGTCCTGCGCTCAAGCTGCCCTGGACCAAGCTGGAGGCGCCGGAGTTGACCGATTCGCTGCTCGATGCCGTGGCCGAAGGCAGCGTGGAGCAACTGGGCAGCCGTAGCATTGCCGACTGGGAACGCTACCGTGACGACTGTCTGATGGCGGTGCAAGCGGCCATCAAGGCGACCAAGCTCAAGCACGGAATTGCGCCCGATGCCTGAAGCCACGAGCGCGGCAGCGCTGCCGGTGGTTTACCGTTGCACCATTGGCCCCGAGTGGGTGGACTTCAACGGCCACCTGCGCGACGGCTACTACATGGTGCTGTTCAGCAGCGCAGTGGACGCGCTGATGGATCTCGCCGGTTTGGATGAAGCCGGGCGCAAAGCCACCGGGCACTCTTGGTTCACTTTGGAAGCGCATGTGAATTATCTGCACGAGGTCAAGCAGGGCGCCGCCGTCGAAGTGCGTCTGCAGTTGCTCGGGTTGGATGCCAAGCGGCTGCACGTGGCGCTGAGCCTGTACGCGCAAGGTGGCACCGAGTGCATGGCGCTGACCGAGCAAATGCTGCTCAATGTCGATATGGTTGGGCCGCGTTCTGCGGTCTTTGCCCCGGCTGTGGCGGCCTATCTGCAGCCCCTGGCAGCAGCGCACGCAAGCCTGCCACGCCCGGCGCAGATCGGGCGGGTCATGGCCTTGCCCCAGCCCAAATAGCCTTTGACCATGACCACTGCCGCCACCGCCACCGCCGCTGCATTGCCCGCCACCATGTGTGGCGTGGTGCTGACCGGCTTCGGTGGCCCGGAGGTGCTGCACTACCGCGAAGACCTGCCCGTGCCGCGCCCTGGCGCGGGCGAAGTGCTGATCCGCGTGGCGGCCAGTGCAGTGAACAACACCGACATCAATACCCGCGTCGGGTGGTATTCCAAAACCAGTGCAAGCGCCACCGACGGTGCTGCTGCCGTGGTGGACAGCACGCGTGACCCGGACCCGAGCTGGGGCGGCACGCCATTGGTGTTTCCGCGCATCCAGGGCGCCGATTGCTGCGGCTCGATCGTCGCCGTGGGGTCGGGGGTGGACGCCGCCCGCATCGGGCAGCGCGTGTTGGTGCGCCCGGTGCTGCGCGATCATCGCAGCACGCAGCCTTACGCCTGCCAGTACTTTGGCTCGGAGTGCGATGGGGGTTTTGCGCAGTACACCTGCGTGCCTGCGACGGCTGCCGTGGCAGTGCGCAGCGGGCTCAGTGACGCGGAACTGGCCTCCTTTCCTTGCGCTTATTCGACCGCTGAAAACCTGGTGGATCGTGCGGGGGTGTCTGCGGGCAGCCGTGTGCTGGTCACAGGTGCGTCGGGCGGTGTGGGCAGCGCTGCGGTGCAATTGGCCCGCCGTCGGGGTGCCCATGTGGTGGCATTGGCCGCGGCTGACAAACACCAAGCTTTGCGAGCGCTGGGCGCTCACGAGTGCTTGCCGCGCGATGTCAACGCGGTGCAGGCCTTGGGCAACGAATCGATTGATGTGGTCATCGACCTGGTGGGCGGCCCACAGTGGCCTGCGCTGCTGGAGGTGCTGTGCCGTGGCGGGCGCTACGCCAGTGCAGGCGCGATTGCCGGGCCGGTGGTGGATTTGGACTTGCGCACCCTCTACCTCAAAGACCTGACGCTGTTGGGTTGCACCTTTCAAGAAGACCGGATTTTTGACCAGTTGGTGGGCTACATTGAGCGCGGCGAAATTGCCCCGGTGGTGGCGCAGACCTTTGCGCTGCGCGAGATCGGCTTGGCGCAGCAGGCTTTTGAAGCGAAGAATTTTGTTGGAAAAATCGTGTTGCTGGCCCCGTCCTGAACGCGAGATCACGCTTGCCTATGAATGCACCCTCATCTTCCAAATCCCACGGCCTGAGCACGCCGCTTGAAGGCACTCCCGCGCCACCGTGGGACCCGAACGCGCCCATTGCCGCGCCTTTGTGCCTGTACCGCCCGGTGGTGCTGCCCGAGTGGGTGGACTACAACGGCCACATGAGCGAGTCCTGCTACCTGCTGGTGTTTGGCGACAACTCGGACGCCTACTTCCGCATGATCGGTATTGACGAGTCCTACCGCGATGAAGGGGGGTATTCCTTCTATACCGTGGAGACGCACATCTACAACGTGCAGGAAGTGGCCGAAGGCGAGCCTTTGCGCTTGACGCTGCAGCTGCTCGATGCCGACGACAAGCGCATGCATATTTTTCACGCCATGTACCACGGCAGCAGCGGCGATTTGCTGGCCACGGCGGAGCAAATGCTGGTGCACGTGGATATGAAGCAAGGCCGTGCTGCCCCCATGCCTGGTGACCTGCGCGCACGGGTGCAAGCCGTTGCAGCAGCCCACGCCAGCCTGCCCCTGCCGCCCCAGGTGGGCAAGCCCATGGGCATACGCCGCAAAACGGCCTGACCATCACCCCGCATTTTCTGAAAGCCACCACCATGCATTTCCAACTCAGCAGCGAACAGACCATGATCGTCGACACGGTGCGCGCCTTTGTTGAAAAAGAGCTGTACCCCTTTGAAGACGAGGTGGAGCGCACCGACGCCATCGTGCCCGACCTGGCCGCCTCCATCCAGGCCAAGGCCATCGAAGTCGGCTTGTACGCCGCCAATATGCCGGCCGAACTGGGCGGCGGCGGCTTGGACAACTTCACCATCACGCTCATGGAGCGCGAGCTGGGCCGCGCGTCCTACGGCTTGCAAATGCTGGTGGCGCGCCCCAGCAACATCTTGCGGGCCTGCGAAGGGGCGCAGATTGAGGAATACCTCTTGCCAACGATCCGTGGCGAGCGCCACGACTGCCTGGCCATGACCGAGCCCAACGCCGGCTCCGACGTGCGCGGCATGCAAACCCGCGCCACCCGCGACGGCACGGGCGAGAACGCCGACTACCGCATCAACGGCACCAAGCACTTCATCAGCCACGCCGACATGAGCGACTTTGTGGTGCTGTTTGCCGCCACCGGGGTCGAGGACACCAAGCATGGCCCGAAGAAAAAAATCACCGGTTTTCTGGTGGACCTGAACTCGCCGGGCTTGACCGTGCGCCGGGGCCCGGCCTGCGTATCGCACCGGGGCTACCACCAGTGCGAATTGTTTTTCACCGACTGCCGTGTGCCTGCTTACAAGCGCCTGGGCGAGGAAGGGGCAGGCTTTGATTTGATGGGCCAGTGGCTGGGTGCGACCCGCCTCACCGTGGCGGCGACCAGCGTGGGCCGGGGCCAGCGGGTGATGGAGATGGCCACCGAATGGGCGGCCACGCGCAAGCAGTTTGGCCAGCCCATCGGCAAGTTTCAAGGCACCGGTTTCAAGCTCGCCGACATGGCCACCGAACTGGCCGCCGCCGAACTGCTCACACTCCAAGCCGCCTGGAAGTGCGACCAAGGCACCATGACCGACTCGGATGCCGCCATGGCCAAGTTGTTTGCCTCCGAGGCACTGGCGCGGGTCACCGACAACGCGCTTCAAATTTTTGGTGGCATGGGCTTGATGAACCAGCTGCCCATTGAGCGCTACTGGCGCGACGCCCGGGTGGAACGCATTTGGGATGGCACCAGCGAAATCCAACGCCACATCATTTCCCGCGCCATGCTGCGCGTGCACGGGGCATGAGCCTGGCGTCGATGTCAGCCCTTGAAGCGCAAGACAGCGTTGCTCGCGCGCAACTGCAGCGGCTGTTCTCGCCACGCCACATTGCAGTGTTTGGTGGCAATGCCGCCGCTGAGGCGATTCGCCAATGCCGCAAGCTCGGCTATGCCGGTGCGCTGTGGCCGGTGCACCCGACCCGCAAAGAGGTCGAAGGCATCGCCTGCTATCCCGACGTTGCCTCGCTGCCGCAAGCGCCGGACGCCAGCTTCGTGGCGGTGCCGCGGGAGGCGACCGTGGACATCGTGGGCCAGTTGGCCGTGCGCGGCGCAGGCGGCGCCATTTGCTATGCCTCGGGCTTTGCCGAAGTGGGGGCTCAGGGCCAGGCCTTGCAGAAGCAGTTGGTGCAGCAGGCCGGCAACATGGCACTGCTCGGGCCCAACTGCTACGGCATGCTGAATTATCTGGACGGTGTGGCGCTCTGGCCTGACCAGCACGGGGGCCAGCGGGTGGAGCGCGGCGTGGCGCTGGTCACGCAAAGCGGCAACATCGGCCTGAACCTGACCATGCAGCGGCGTGCATTGCCGCTGGCCTATTTGATTACCGTGGGCAACAAAGCCGGCAACAGCATGGAAGCCTTGGTTGATGCGCTCCTGGCCGACCCGCGCGTGAGCGTGATCGGCCTGCACATTGAAGGTTTGGACGATGTGGCCGCGTTTTCGCGCGTGGCGCTCAAAGCACTGCGCCAGGGCGTGCCCTTGGTCGCGCTCAAGGCGGGATCGTCCACGCTGGGCGCCCAAACGGCCATGAGCCACACCAGCTCGCTGGCCGGGCCCGATGCTTTGTACGACGCCTTGTTTGACCGCTGCGGTGTGGCCCGGGTGCGCGACCCGGCGGGTTTGATCGAGACCTGCAAGTTCTTGCATGTGCACGGGTCCTTGGGCGGCAGGCGCATTATTTCGGCCAGCTGCTCGGGCGGCGAGGCCTCGCTGGTGGCCGATCTGGCGCAGCCGCGCGGCTTGGATATGCCCGCCATTCCCCCTGCGGCCCAACATCGCTTGAGCGCGGTGCTGGGCGACAAAGTCACGGTGGCCAATCCGCTGGATTACCACACCTACATCTGGGGCCATCTGGCGGCCCAGACCGAATGTTTTTCAGCGCTGATGGACTGCCAGTTTGACGCCCACCTGTTGGTGCTGGACTACCCACGCCTGGACCGCTGCAGTGCCGACAGCTGGGGCACCACGGTGGACGCTTTTGTGGCGGCCGCACACGCTGGCGCCGCATCGGGCCCCAAGGCTGCCACGGTGGTGGCCAGCCTGCCCGAGGATTTGCCCGAAGACGCAGCACACAGTCTGATGGCCCGCGGCATTGCACCCATGCAGGGCTTGCCCGATTGCCTGGACGCCGTTGCGCACGCCGCCCGCATCGGAGCCGCTGCGCAAACCCAAGCCCAGCGCTTGCCATTGCAGCCGGTGCAAGCGCTGCGGGCTGGACAGGCACGCACGCTGGACGAGGCGAGCGCCAAACGCGCTTTGGCGGCCTTTGGTTTGCCCGTGCCCCAGGGCCGCGTGGTAGCTGCTGGCGAGGTGCTCGCCGCTGCCGGGGCCATCGGCTACCCCGTCGTGCTCAAAGCCGTGTCTGAGCATCTGGCACACAAAACCGAAGCAGGGGCGGTGCATCTGAATCTGGCCACTGCCGCACAAGTGCAGTCCGCGCTGGACAAGATGGCCGGCTTGTCAGACCTGTTTTTGGTCGAGCAAATGGCGCACGGCGTCGTAGCCGAAATCATTGTCGGCGTGCAGCGTGATGCGCAGTTCGGCTTGTCGCTCACGGTGGGCGCGGGCGGCGTGTTGGTGGAGCTGCTGCAAGACGCCTGCACGCTCTTGCTGCCTGTGCAGCGCCAGGAGGTTCGCTTGGCGCTGGAGTCACTCACGATCTGGCCACTGCTGCAGGGCTTTCGTGGCCGGCCTGCGGGCGATGTGGACGCGCTGGTCGATGCCTTCATGGCCGTGGCCCGCTACGCCGAGCACCACGCCGACGCGCTGCTGGAACTGGACGTGAATCCGGTGCTGGTCATGCCCCGCGGCGTGCTGGCGGTGGATGCCCTGATTCGCTTGCAAGGAGATCCCCATGACTGATGCGCTGCTGGACGCAGTCCACACCCAGGCCGAAGGCGGCGTGCTCACCATCACCCTGAACCGGCCCAAGGCCAATGCCATCAATGTGCCCACCAGCCTGGCTCTGCACGCGGCCTTTGTCCGGCTGCAAGAAGACCCGGACCTGCGTGTGGCCATCCTCACGGGCACCGGGCGCTTCTTTTCGGCGGGCTGGGATCTTGCGGGTGCGACCGAGGGCGAAGCCATAGACGCCAACCACGGCCCCGGCGGCTTTGGCGGTTTGACCGAGTTTTTCAGCCTGGGCAAGCCGGTGATTGCCGCCGTCAACGGGCTGGCCATGGGTGGCGGCTTTGAGCTGGCGCTGGCAGCCGACCTGATGCTGGCCAGTGACACGGCGGAGTTTGCCCTGCCCGAAGTCAAACTGGGCATGGTGGCGGACTCGGGTGGCGTGCTGCGCCTGCCCCAGCGCCTGCCACGTCCTTTGGCCATGGAGCTGATGCTCACCGGGCGGCGCATGCGTGCCGACGAAGCTCTGCGCTGGGGTCTGCTCAACCAGGTCACTGCGGCAGCAGATTTGATGGACGCTGCGCGTGCGCTGGCGCAGCAAATCGTGCAGGCCGCGCCGCTGGCGGTGGCAGCGGTCAAGGAAATCGTCAGTGCGACCGAGGGCCAGGACTTGCAAAGTGCCTACCAAACCCTGCGCAGTGGCACCTTGCCCACCTACCGCGCCATGCTGCGCTCGCAGGACGCGGCCGAAGGTCCGCTGGCGTTTTCCGAAAAAAGACCGCCCCGCTGGACGGGGCGCTAAATATGCTCTGCGGCAGGCGCTGGCGCAGCCATGGCTGAGACCCAGGAGTTTCACTTCCTGCTGCTGCCGGAGTTTTCGGTGATGGGCTTTGCATCGGCGGTGGAGCCGCTGCGGGTGGCCAACCGTTTCAAGGTCGACGCCTACCGCTGGCGCATTCTCAGCCTGGACGGCGGCCCGGTCGTCGCCAGCAACGGCATGTCACTCAATGTGGACGCCGCACTGGCCGATGCCCGGGACGTCAAAACCCTGCTGGTGGTCGCCGGCTTCAACCCTTTGCAGCACTATGGGCAGCCGCTGGGCGACACCTTGCGGCAACTGGACCGGCAGGGCGCCACGCTGGGAGCCATCGACACCGGCGCCTTTGTGCTGGCGCAGGCGCGCCTCTTGCAGGGGCAGCCGGTGACCTTGCACTGGGAGGCGCAGTCGGCCTTCAAGGAGCTTTTCCCGGCGCTGACGGTGACGCAGGAACTGTTTGAGTGGGGCGATAGGCGCATCAGCTGCGCGGGCGGTACCGCCGCGATGGACATGATGCTGGCCTTGATTGGCAAGCGCCACGGCCATGCGCTGGCCGCTACCGTGTCCGAGCAGTTCCTGCACGGCCCGGTACGCAGCCCCTCGGAGCACCAACGTACGGAACTGGTGGCGCGCTTTGGCGTGCACGACAAAAAGTTGGTGCAAGCGATTCAAACCATGCAATCCCACTTGGAAGAGCCACTCCCCTTGGCGGATTTGGCGTCGCGCATGGGTGTGACACGACGGCAGATGGAGCGCTTGTTTGCAAGCCATTTGCAGACCTCACCCGCGGCCTTTTACCTGGGGCTGCGCCTGGACCGCGCCCGCCAATTGCTGGCCCAAAGCGACTTGGGGATCATGGAAGTGGCACTGGCGTGTGGATTTGGCTCCGCCTCGCACTTTGGCCGCGCCTACCGCAGCCGGTTTGGGCAGCGCCCCAAAGACGAGCGCATTGCCTTGCGCTGAGGCATCGGCGGGCCGGCGCGACTGTCCTTCACGGCTTGCGCCCCATGGCGAAGCAATCAATTTCAAAAATTGCCCTGCAGGGTGAAAAAGCCGGTTTTTCTAAGGGAATATGCCAATACGTTCGCCTTGAGACCGCCAATTTATTGCATTACTATGGTGGCAGGACGCAAATGAAATTGCACTCCGAACCCGGGCTTCCGCGCATCTTTCAGGCACGGTGGTCAGGAAACTGTTTTATTTATCTGCTTGGATTGGAGATTTTCAAAAATGGCAAATGTCGAAACCACCAGCGACTCGGGCATCATCCTCGACCGTCGTCAACTGATTCTCGGAGCGTCTGCGGTCGGTCTGTCGTCCACCTTTGGTGCGACGTCTGCCATGGCAGCGCCCAAAAAAGGCGGCACCTTGCGCATGGGTATGGAAGGAGGCTCTCCCTCCGACAGTCTGGATCCCCTGACCTATGCGGATTCCATCCCAATCACCATGAGCTTGATGCTCTGGAACAACCTGGTCGAAGTGGCTGACAACGGCGACGCCGTCGGCGAGTTGTTTGAGAGCTGGGAAGTCAAGCCTGGCGCGGCTGACTGGACTTTCAACATCCGCAAGGGCATTACCTTCACTTCGGGCAAAACGCTCGATGCCGACGACGTGATCTATTCGATCAATATGCACCGCGGCGAGACCAAGTCTCCTGCCAAAGCATTGCTGGCTGACATCACTGATGTCAAGAAACTGTCTGCGACTCAGGTGCAAATCACCATGAGCAAGGGCAATGTGGACTTGCCTTTCAACCTGAGCGACTACCACATCATCGTGGTGCCGAATGGCTTTAAAGACTTCAGCAAGCCCGATGGCACTGGCGCATTCGTGCTCGAAGAGTTCCAACCTGGCGTTCGCGCAACCTTCAAGCGCAAGCCTGGCAATTACTGGAAGCCCAACCGCGGCAACTTCGACCGCGTGGAACTGCGCTACATCGGCGACGCTGCTGCACGTACCCAAGCGCTGGTGACCGGCCAGGTGGACATCATCAACCGCGTGGACCCCAAGACCGCTGGTTTGCTGGCCAAGAACAACAAGCTGAAAGTTTCTCGTACACCCGGCATGGGCAACCGCTTCGCGTTTGTTGCGCACACCGACAAAGATCCTTACTCCAACCGCGATCTGATGATGGCTTTGAAGTACGGTATCGACCGCAAGAAAATCGTCGACAACGTGTACAGCGGCTACGCTTCGATTGGCAATGACAACTGCGTCGGTCCAAAAATGAAGTTTTATGACCCCAAACAGGTCAAGAACAGCTACGACCCCGACAAAGCCAAGTTCCACTTCAAGAAAGCCAACACCAGCGCGGCAATTGAGTTGCAAGTGTCTGAAGGCGCATTCTCTGGTGCAACCGACTCTGGCCAAATCTTCCAAGAATCCTTGGCCAAGTGCGGCATCAAGATGGACCTCAAGCGCGTCTCTGGTGACGGCTACTGGGACAACGTTTGGTTGAAGGCCCCGTTCTGCGCCGTGTACTGGGGCAACCGTCCCACCATCGACAACCAGCTCACCAGTATCTTCTATGGCGGCACCAAGAACCCATGGAACGACACCCACTTTGAGAATGCCGCATTCTCTAAGGCGCTGGAAGCCGCTCGCGTTGAGCTGGACCAGAAAAAGCGCCAGGCGCTGTACTCCGAGTGCCAGGCCCTCGTGTCTCAAAACGCCGGTATGGTGAACTACGCAGTGCAGGATTACCTGGACGCGCACACCACCAATCTGCAAGGTTTGACCATCTCTGGCCGTTACGACATGGGTGACGACCGCATTGCTGAAAAAGGCTGGTTCGCCTAAAGCCGTACGACCGCCGGTTGTTTGACAACCGGCGTCGCATTGCACTAAGCGCTAAGGGGTTGGGTTTGCGCCCGACCCCTTTTTTGCTTCAAATTTTGGTACCCTTGTGCTGTCCTCGTGGTGTCCTTGTGCTCCAATAGCCTGTCGTCTCCCACTATGATTTTTCATTACCTGTAGCAACCCATGGCAAAGCTCATTGTTAACAGACTGCTGTTGGGCATACTGACCCTTTTTGCGGTCTCTGTGCTTATTTTTGTATGTACCCAAATTCTTCCGGGTGACGTTGCCTCGGCGGTACTGGGGCAGGGCGCTACGCCGGAAGCACTGGTGATCTTTCGTCGGGAGTTGGGGCTGGATGTGCCTGCACACTTGCGGTACTGGAACTGGCTGGTGGGGGCTCTGCACGGTGATCTGGGCGTCGCACTCACCAACAAGCGGGTGATCATTGATGAAATATTGCCCCGCTTGGGTAACACCCTGTTTTTGGCGGGTTACGCGGCGCTGATTGCCATTCCTTTGGCGGTGGGCCTGGGTGTCTTTTCTGCGATCAACGAGGGCAAATGGTCCGATCGTCTGGCCAATATCGTCACGCTGGTGGCGATTTCTTTGCCGGAGTTTTTTATTGCCTACCTGCTGATTATTTTCTTGGCGGTCGATGTGGACTGGTTCCCCTCGCTGTCCACCGTGTTCAAGGGAATGCCTTTTTCAGAGCGGGTGTACCAGTCCACGCTGCCGGCTATTACGCTGACCCTGCTGGTGGCCGCGCACATGCTGCGTATGACGCGCAGTTCGGTGCTTTCGGTCATGTCCACGCCCTACATTGAAATGGCCTTCCTCAAAGGAGCGCCACGGCACCGCGTGATCGTGCGCCATGCGCTGCCCAATGCGGCGGCGCCCATCATCACGGTCATTGCGCTCAATATGGCTTACCTGGTCGTCGGTGTGGTGGTGATTGAAGCGGTGTTTGTGTACCCCGGTTTGGGGCAATTGATGGTGGATGCGGTGTCCAAGCGGGACGTGCCGGTGATCCAGGCCTGCGGCCTGGTGTTTGCCACCGTCTTTGTCTTGCTCAATACCTTGGCCGATATCCTGGTGATTTTGGTCAATCCGCGCCTGCGCCATCAACGATAAGGAGCCGTGACCATGAAACTTTTCGGCCACAAACTGACGATTTCTGCCGCCTTCGGTTTTACCGTGGTGGGCCTGTTTATTTTCATTGCGCTTTTCACGCCTTGGCTGGCGCCGTTTTCTGAATCAGACAGCGTGGGCGGCACCTGGGATGAGCCCTCGATGACGATGTGGTTTGGCGCAGACCAAATCGGACGCGACATGCTCACCCGCATGATGTACGGCAGCCGCATGACGATTGGCGTGGCCTTGGCCATCACCTCGCTGTCGTTCTTGATCGGTATCCTGACCGGCCTGGTCAGCGCGGTCGTGGGTGGCTGGGTGGACATTTTCTTCACCCGCTTGGTGGACGTGATGTTGTCGATTCCGGGGCTCATCTTTGCGCTCATTATTTTGGGTGTGTTCGGCTCCAGTATTCCGGTGCTGATCCTGACCATTGCGGTGCTGGATTCCACCCGCGTGTTCCGCCTGGCCCGTGCCTTGGGCATGAACCTGACCGTCATGGAATATGTCGAGGCAGCGCGTTTGCGTGGCGAGGGCCTGTGGTGGGTGATCACCCGCGAAATCTTGCCCAACGCCTGGGCTCCGCTGGTGTCTGAGTTTGGTCTGCGCTTTTGCTTTAACTTTTTGTTTATCGCCGGACTGTCCTTTTTGGGCCTGGGCATTCAACCGCCTTACGCCGACCTGGGCGGCATGGTGCGCGAAAACGCCTCCGCCATCAATTTCGGCATGATGGCGCCCATTTACCCGGCGACCGCAATTGCCTTGCTCACGGTATCGGTCAATCTGGTGGTGGACTGGATGTTGTCCATCGATGCGCGCCCCTCCGGTGCCCAGGCAGAACTCTAAGAAAGACACGGGTATGGACGAACAAGTCATTCTGAACATCAAGGGTCTGCGCCTCGAGAGCGTGGCGGGCAATCTGATCGTGGACAACGTCGACTTGCAATTGCGCAAGGGCGAGGTGCTTGGACTGATCGGCGAAAGCGGTGCGGGCAAGTCCACCATTGGACTGTCGAGCATGGTCTACGCCCGCGCGGGTTTGCACATTGCAGGGGGCGAGGTGATTTTGGGCGGAACCAATATCCGTGCGCTCGACGCCGAAGGCCGCCGTGCAATGCGTGGCAAGCGCGTGGCCTACATTGCGCAGTCGGCAGCCGCTGCCTTCAACCCCGCGCACACCCTGATGGACCAGGTCTGCGAAGCACCATTGATGCACAAGCTCATGAGCCGCCCCGAGGCAGAAGCCTGGGCCTGCGAATTGTTTACAGCGCTCGATTTACCGGACCCTCAAAACTTCGGCAAGCGCTATCCGCACCAGGTCTCCGGCGGGCAATTGCAAAGGGCCATGGCTGCCATGGCCATGTCCTGCCGTCCTGATGTATTGGTGCTGGACGAGCCCACGACGGCGCTGGACGTGACCACCCAAATTGAAGTGCTCATTCTGCTCAAGTCGCTGATTCGGCAGTACCACACCGCAGCGCTTTACATCACCCACGACCTGGCGGTGGTGGCCCAGGTGGCGGACCGCATCAAGGTATTGCGCCACGGTAAAGAGGTGGAAGAGGGTTTGACGGCCCAAATTCTGCACGACGCCAAGCAAGACTACACCGCCCGTTTGGTGGCAGTACGGGGTGCTGCGGCCAGCGAGCGCGCTGTTGCGGCGACCGTCAAGCCCGAAACAGTTTTGTCCATCCAGGATTGCCATGCCTACTATGGCGACTTCCATGTGGTGCGTGGTGTGTCGCTGGATGTGAAACGCGGCGAAACCGTCGCGGTGGTGGGAGAGTCCGGTTCGGGCAAATCAACCCTGGCACGCATCATCACCGGACTTTTGATGCCGCGCAGCGGCGAAATTGCGTTCCAAGGCAATGCGCTGCCTGCGGCCCTCAAAGATCGCAGCAAAGAACTCAAGCGCACGATTCAACTCGTGTACCAAATCCCTGACGTGGCCATCAATCCGCGCCAAACCCTGCTCGATATCATCGGGCGCCCGGTCGAGTTTTACTTTGGTGCGGGCCGCGCCGAAGTACTTGCGCGAGCCAAAGAACTGATGGCGCTGGTGGAGTTGCCCGTGGACTTTTTGGAGCGCCGCCCCGGACAGCTCTCGGGGGGGCAAAAGCAGCGCGTGTGCATTGCGCGTGCGCTGGCAGCCAAGCCCGATTTGATCATTCTGGACGAGCCGACTTCGGCGCTAGACCCGCTGGTGGCCGAAGAAATTTTGACCCTGCTGCGCAAGCTGCAGCGCGAGCTGGGCCTGTCTTATGTGCTCATCACCCACGATCTGGACGTGGTACACCGCATCGCACACCGCACGGCAGTCATGCTGCAGGGGCAGTTTGTGGCGTTTGACGACACCGACAAAATCTTTGACCACCCCGAGCACGCCTACACCCAGAAATTGATCACTGCGGTGCCCGAGATGCGGGTGGACTGGCTCGACGAGGTCATGGCCAAACGCCAAACGGCGTCGGCCTGACCGGCCCTGATTGGATCCAAGCGGAGGCGATAAGCCTCAGACGTTGGAGTCGGGGAACGAGGCTTTGCGGCGGTTCATGTAGTCCAGCACCGCCTCGTCGGCGGCCACGTCCAGGGCAGGCGCCTCGTATTCGGCGAGTTGCTTCTTCCACAGCGTGTTGGCGCGCACCGACATGTCCACTGAGCCTTCGGCTTCCCATTGCTCAAAGCTGTTGTTGTCGGTGATCGGCGAGCGGTAGAACGCACTCTCGAAATTGGCCTGGGTATGGGCGCAGCCCAAGAAATGTTTGCCAGGTCCCACTTCGCGGATGGCGTCCATGGCCTGGCCGTTTTCAGACACATCCACCCCTGCGAGCAAGGTGTGCATCATGCCCGCCTGATCGCAGTCCATGATGAACTTCTCGTAGCCCATGGACAGTCCGCCTTCGAGCCAGCCGGCCGTGTGCAGCACAAAATTGACGCCCCCCAGGCAGGTGGGCAGCATCGTATTGGCGGCCTCAGACGCCGCTTGCGCGTCGGCAATTTTGGAGCCGCACAGACCACCGCCCGAACGGAAAGGGACGCCCACGCGGCGTGCCAAAGCGGCCATCACATACAGCACGAGCGCAGGCTCAGGCGTGCCAAAAGTGGGAGCGCCGGATTGCATGGAAACGCTGGACGCAAAGCTGCCCAGCACCACGGGCGCGCCCGGGTTGACGAGCTGCACAAAGGCCATGCCCGCCAGTGCTTCTGCCAGCGTTTGGGCGCAGGTGCCTGCCACCGTTACGGGTGACATGGCGCCCGCCAAAATAAAGGGCGTAATGATGGTGGCCTGATTGGCGCGGGCGTAGACCTTGGCCGCACCGAGCATGGTGTCGTCAAAAGTCATGGGCGAGTTGGCGTTGATCAGGCTGATACACACCGTTTTGGGCTTGCCGGTCAGGGGGTCGATAAAGTTGTCGCCGAACAGGGCTCTGGACATCTCGACCGTGTCGTGCGCGCGGCTGGGGTGGGTGACCGAACCCATGTAGGGCTTGTCGCTGTACTTCATGTGCGCATACACCATGTCGAAATGGCGCTTGTTGACCGGCAGGTCGACCGGCTCACAAATCGTGCCGCCCGAGTGGTGAATCGCGTTGGCGGTGTAGGCCAGTTTCACGAAATTCTGGAAGTCAGCGATGGTGGCGTAGCGGCGACCATGGTCAAGGTCGCGCACAAAGGGCGAGCCATAGGCGGGCGCGAAGACGGTGTTTTTGCCACCGATCACCACGTTGTTGGCGGGGTTGCGTGCGTACTGGGTGAATTCGCGGGGGGCACTTGCCTGCACCAGGGCGCGGCACATGCCACGGGGCATGCGCACCCGTTCCCCTTTCACGTCGGCGCCGGCTTTGCGCCAGATGTCCAAGGCCTCAGGGTCATCGCGGAAATCAATGCCGATTTCTTCCAGGATCGTGTCCGCGTTGTACTCAATGATGGCCAAGCCTTCTTCGTCCAGCACCTCGTAGTACGGAATCTTGCGGGTGATGTAGGGCACGGAGTGGCCGCTACGGGCACTGCGGGCAGCGCGTTTGGCCTCGCGGCCTCCGGCGGTGCGGCGGTTGCGGGGCGCTGCGGCCTCGGGCGTTGCGGTGGTGGGGGTGGCGTCGGTCATGGTCTTCTCCAGGCGTGCGCGCGCGGGTGCGCCGAATTGCTTTGGCAAAGTATCGATACCCCGGCGTCTGCGTAATAGCCCTGATGCGACTCGCATTTGCACGTCAACGTCACAATGGGCGCGCCGACAGGGCCCCGCCCCGAGGCCGCAACCCTGTCGCACAGGCGCATTCGCGCGTCGTAAAACGAACACCCGCAGCCTGGTCCTGCTGCGCACAATGCCGTCCATGCACTGGCACTATGCGCTCAAAGGGGCTGCAGGGCAGCGTGTGCCGCATTTGGAGTAGATCCGCAATGGCCTTGAGCGTTTTTGACCTCTTCAAGATTGGCATCGGCCCGTCTTCGTCCCACACGGTGGGACCGATGAAAGCCGCTGCTCTGTTTGGCAAGGCACTGCAGGCAGACGGCCATTTGGACGCCACCGCGCGCATCGAAGTGCGTCTGTACGGTTCGCTGGGCGCCACCGGCAAAGGGCACGGCACCGACACCGCCGTCATGCTGGGTCTGGAAGGCGCGCAACCCGACACGATTGACCCCGACACCATTGCCAGCCGTCTTTCAGCCATGCGCGCCAGCAAGACTTTGCGCATCCATGGCACCAAAGAGATCAGTTTCGTGGAAAAAACGGACCTGCTGTTCTTGCGCCGCGAGACCCTGTCATACCACCCCAACGGGGTGAAATTCATGGCATTTGACGCCGCAGGCGCCTTGCTGCAAGAGCGTCGCTATTTTTCGGTGGGTGGCGGCTTTGTGGTGTCGCAAGAAGACGCCGATGCCCACAACGCCAGCACCGGCGCCGTGCCGCGCATCGTTCCCGACCCGACCAAGGTGCGTTTTCCCTTTGCCAGCGGCCAGGCGCTGTTGGATATTTGCGCGGGCAGCGGCCTGACCATTGCCCAGGTGATGCGCGCCAACGAGTTGTCGTGGCGCACCGATGCCGAGCTGAACGCGGGCTTGGACCGCATTTGGGACGCCATGAAAGCCTGTGTGGAGCGCGGCATCCGCACCGAAGGCCATTTGCCTGGCAACCTGCTGGTGAAGCGCCGGGCCGCAGAGTTGCACCGGTCTTTGAGCAGCCGCCCCGAGCAGGCGCTCAAAGACCAGCTCACCATCCTCGACTTTTTGAACGTCTACGCCATGGCGGTGAACGAGGAAAACGCCGCCGGTGGCCGCGTGGTGACCGCCCCGACCAACGGCGCGGCGGGCATCGTGCCGGCCGTGATGCACTACTACGACCGCTTTTGTGCGGGTGCCAACCAGGAAGGCATTCGCGACTTTTTGCTCACCGCCGGTGCGATTGGGCTTTTGTACAAAGAAAACGCCTCCATCAGCGGCGCCGAAGTGGGCTGCCAGGGCGAAGTGGGCGTGGCCTGTTCCATGGCCGCCGCTGGTTTGGCCGCAGTGACCGGCGGCACCCCCATGCAGGTGGAAAACGCGGCTGAAATCGGCATGGAGCACAACCTGGGCCTGACCTGCGACCCGGTGGGCGGTCGCGTACAAATTCCCTGCATTGAGCGCAATGCCATGGGCTCGGTCAAAGCCTTGAATGCCGCGCGCATGGCGCTGCGCGGCGATGGCACGCACTTTGTGTCGCTGGACCAGGTGATCAAGACCATGCGCGATACCGGACGGGACATGATGACAAAATACAAAGAGACCAGCCGCGGCGGCTTGGCCGTCAATGTCATTGAATGTTGAACGCCTGCCTAATTCCGATGTGCACCCGTTAGTTTTTGTTTAGCCGTTTTGTGATGAAAGAAACCCTGTGAGTCACTTTTCCATTTTTGCGCTTGCACGCAACGCCATGTCCTACCACGAGGACTGGCAAAAACAATGGCGCAGCCCCGCGCCCAAAGCCAGCTACGACGCCATCATCGTCGGCGGCGGCGGCCACGGCCTGGCCACGGCCTACTACCTGGCCAAAGAGCACGGCATGCGCAATATTGCGGTGGTCGAGCGCGGCTGGTTGGGCGGCGGTAACACCGCGCGCAACACCACCATCGTGCGCTCCAACTACCTGTGGGACGATGCCACCCACTTGTATGAAAAAGCCTTGCAATTGTGGGAAGGCCTGTCGCAGGACCTGAACTACAACACCATGTTCAGCCAGCGTGGCGTGATGAACGTGGGGCACTCGCTGCAAGACATGCGCGACATCCATCGCCGCGTCAATGCCAACCGCCTCAATGGTGTGGACGGCGTGGTGCTCAGCCCCCAAGAGATCAAGGCCATGGTGCCCATCATGAACACCAGCAACAGCCTGCGTTACCCGGTCATGGGCGCGTCCTTCCAACCGCGTGCCGGCGTCGCACGCCATGACGCGATTGCCTGGGGTTTCGCCCGTGCGGCGGACAAGCTGGGCGTGGACATTATTCAAAACTGCGAAGTGATCGGCGTGCAGCGCGAGGGTGACCAGGTTGTGGGCATAGAGACAACGCGCGGCACCATCAAGAGCAAAAAAATTGGCGTGGTCGCCGCAGGCCACAGCACCGTGATTGCCGACATGGCGGGCATTCGCCTGCCCTTGGAGAGCCACCCCTTGCAGGCGCTGGTCTCTGAGCCCATGAAGCCGATTTTGCACACGGTGGTCATGTCCAACGCCATCCATGCCTATGCCAGCCAGTCCGACAAGGGCGATCTGGTGATCGGCGCGGGCATTGACTCCTATGTGGGCTACGGCCAGCGCGGCTCTTTCCCTGTGATTGAGCACACCTTGCAAGCGATTTGCGAGTTGTTCCCCATCTTCCGCCGCGTGCGCATGAACCGGCAGTGGGGCGGCATTGTCGATGTCGCGCCCGACGCCTGCCCCATCATCTCCAAAACCCATATCAAGGGCTTGTACTTCAACTGCGGATGGGGCACCGGCGGCTTCAAGGCCACGCCAGGTTCGGGCTGGGTCATGGCGCACACGATTGCGCAAGACCGGCCGCACGCACTCAATGCGGCGTTCGAGCTCAACCGCTTCAACACCGGCCACCTGATCGACGAGCACGGTGCCGCAGGCGTCGCACACTGAACACGACCTCACACACACTTCAAGATGCTACAAATTACCTGCCCCTGGTGCGGTCCCCGCGCCGAAAGTGAATTCACCTGCGGCGGCGAGGCACACATCGCCCGCCCACTCGATACCGATGCCCTGACTGACGAGCAGTGGGGTGACTACCTGTTCATGCGCAAAAACCCCAAGGGCTTGCACCGTGAACAGTGGCTGCACGCGTCGGGCTGCCGTCGCTGGTTCAATGCCGAACGCCACACCGTGAGCTACACCTTCACCCAGTTTTACAAGCCCGGTGAAGCACCGGTGGACACCACAGCCCCCGCAGGAGGTGCCCAGTGAGCGCACGTCGTATCCCCGCACGCGGCGAGCGCATTGACCGCTCCAAGCCGCTGCAGTTTCAGTTCAATGGCCGCAGTTTTCAGGGCTTTGCAGGCGACACCCTGGCCTCTGCCTTGTTGGCCGCAGGCGAGAGCCTGTTCTCCCGCTCCTGGAAATACCACCGCCCGCGCGGCCTGGTGACGTCGGGCATTGAAGAGCCCTCCGCACTGGTGCAGCTCGAGTCCGGCAGCCACACCATTCCCAATGCCAAGATGCCAGAGGTGGAGCTGTACGCCCATTTGCAGGCCGAAAGCGTCAATGGCTGGCCCAATCTGCTGAGCCGCTTGCTCAGCCCGAACCGCTGGGGCACGCCTTTGTTTCCGGCGGGCTTTTATTACAAAACATTCATGTGGCCGGCCAAGGCCTGGATGTTTTACGAACGCTTTATCCGCAAGGCCGGTGGCCTGGGTGCTGCCCCCGAGGTGGAAGACGATGCCCGCTATGTGCACCAGAACGTGCATTGCGACGTGCTGGTGGCCGGTGGCGGTGTGGCCGGATTGGCCGCAGCCCTGGCCGCAGCACGCAGCGGTGCGCGGGTGATCCTGGCCGAACTCGGACCCGTGCTCGGTGGCAGCGCGCACCGGATTCAAGGCACGATCGACGGCCTGTCGGCCTCGGCCTGGGTGCAAGCCGCACAGGCCGAGCTTGCCTCTTACCCCGAGGTGCGCATCATTCAGCGCGGTGTGGTGTTTGGTTACCACGACCACAACTTTGTCACGATCCGTGAATCCTTGAGCGACCACCTGCCCTTGGCCCAGCGCAGCGGTTTCCGCGAACGCCTGTGGCGCGTGCGGGCCGGCCAGGTGGTGCTGGCCACGGGTGCACACGAGCGCCCCATGGTGTTTGGCAACAACGACCTGCCGGGTGTGATGCTGTCTTCGGCCATGGCCGACTACTTGCAGCTCTATGGCGTGCTGGTGGGCAAAAACCTGGTGCTCTTGACCAACAACGACAGCGCCTATGCCGACGCCTTGGCCTTGAAGGGCGCGGGTGCTAGCGTTACCGTGGTAGACACCCGCCCCGAGAGCCAGCACATGGGCAGCCTGGTGCAAGAAGCCCAGGACGCCGGTGTCACCGTGCTGCGCGGCCATGTGCCGCTGCAGGCCGACGGCAGCGTGGCCGTCAGCTCGGTGACCGTGTGCCAAATGGTGGGCGACCGTGCGACGGGTGGCCGCCGTGTGCTGGCCTGCGACGCCCTGGGCATGGCCGGCGGCTGGAACCCTGCCATCCACCTGTATTCCCACTCCGGCGGTAAAGCCGTGTGGAACGACGCGACCTGCTCTTTCCAGCCCGGCGCACCGATGGCCAAGCAGATGAGCGTGGGCGCCTGCGCTGCCGACTTCGGCCTGGCGCAGACCTTGGCCCACGCCAGCCAGGCAGGGGCACAGGCTGCCAGCGCCACAGGTTTTGCAGCCAGCGCGCAGACCTTCAATGTCACCGAGCCGCAGCAAGAGCCGATCGCGGCCTTTTGGATTGCCGAGACCGGTGAGCCGGTGTCGCGCCGTGCCAAGGCCTTCATCGACTACCAAAACGACGTGGGCGCCAGCGACATCGAACTGGCGGTGCGCGAAGGCTTTGAGTCGATCGAGCACATCAAGCGCTACACCGCCATGGGCTTTGGTACCGACCAGGGCAAGCTGGGCAATATCAATGGCATGGCCTTGGCTGCGCGCGCTTTGAACAAGCCGATCGACAAAGTCGGCACCACCACCTTCCGTCCCAACTACGTGCCCATTACTTTCGGTACCTTTGCCGGACTGGAGCGCGGCGACCTGTTTGACCCCGCACGCCACACCAGTGCGCACCGCCACCACCTGGCATCGGGTGCGCCCTTTGAAGATGTGGGCCAGTGGAAACGCCCCTGGTTCTTCCCCAAGGCGGGTGAGGACATGCACCAGGCGGTGAACCGCGAGGTGCTGGCCGTGCGCAATGGCGTGGGCATCATGGATGCGTCCACGCTGGGCAAGATCGACATCCAAGGGCCGGACGCTGCCAAGCTGCTGAACTGGATGTACACCAACCCGTGGCTCAAGCTCGAAATCGGCAAGGCCCGCTACGGTTTGATGCTCGATGAAAACGGCATGGTGTTCGACGACGGCGTGACCGTGCGCCTGGCCGAAGACCGCTTTTTGATGACCACCACCACCGGCGGCGCCGCACGCGTGCTGGGCTGGATGGAGCGCTGGGTGCAAACCGAGTGGCCCGACATGAAGGTGTTCATGACCACGGTCACCGAGCAGTGGTCCACCTTTGCCGTGGTAGGTCCCAAGAGCCGCGCTGTGGTGCAAAAGCTCTGCAGCGATGTGGATCTGTCGCCGCAAGCGTTTCCTTTCATGAGCTACCGCGAAGGCACCGTGGCGGGTGTGCGGGCGCGCATCATGCGCATCAGCTTCTCTGGTGAACTCTCGTTCGAGATCAATGTGCCTTCCCACACCGGCGCCCATGTGTGGCGCGAGCTGATGGCCGCAGGCGCCGAGTTCGATATCACGCCCTACGGCACCGAAACCATGCACGTGTTGCGAGCCGAGAAGGGCTACATCATCGTTGGCCAGGAAACCGATGGCTCGATCACACCCTACGACCTCGGTATGGGCGCCATGGTGTCCAAGACCAAAGACTTTTTGGGCCGACGGTCTCTGAGCCGCAGCGATACCGTGGCCAGCGATCGCAAGCAATTGGTGGGCTTGCTCACCGATGACGCCGTGACGGTCTTGCCCGAAGGTTCGCAAATCACCCGCAGTGCGACCTTGCCTGCGCTGCCTGTCCCCATGGTCGGGCATGTCACCTCGAGCTACTTCAGCCCGACCGTTCAGCGCCCGATTGCCATGGCTGTGGTGCGCGGTGGTTTGAGCCGCATGGGCGAGAAGGTTTACATCCCGCTGGTGGATGGCCGCATCGTTGCCGCCACCATTTGCAGCCCGGTCTTTTACGATCCCGAAGGAAAGCGTCACCATGTCTAATGTTGTTCTGGAAAGCCCATTGGCCGCAGTGACCGGCCTGGGCCAGCGCGTTTTGTCGGTGGATGGCGCTAGCGTCACGCTGGGCGAAGTCGCTTTTGTTGACATGCTCAACATCCGCGGCAACGCCGCCGACCCCCATTTTGTGGAAGTGGTGCAGCGCGTGACCAGTCTGGCCTTGCCCCTGCAAGCCAACACCGCCACGCTGGGCGCAGCGGGTCAACTGCTGTGGCTGGGCCCTGACGAGTGGGTGCTCAAACTGCCACCGGCGGGGTCAAATTACCAAAGCGCGGGTCCGCTGGAGGCCATGGAAGGCGCTCTGCGCACCGCCTTGGCCGGCCAGCACGTATCGCTGGTGCCGGTGGGCCATGGCTTTGCCACGATGACCGTGCAGGGCGCGGGCGCCGCTGCTTTGCTGGCGCGCGGCTGCCCCTTGGATTTGCATCCCCGGGCCTTTGCAGCAGGGGCTGTGGCGCAAAGCCACGTAGCCAAAGCAGGAGCGACGGTTCTGTGCCTGGCGCCGGGCAGCCATTTCGAGCTGACCGTGCGCCGCAGTTTTGCCGACTACCTGTTCCGCTGGCTGTGCGAAGCCGGTGCCGCGTGAGTCGGACGGCTCTGCGTGCCTGACCGCGTGGCCTATTCGCTAGGAATCGACACGGGCGGCACGTTCACCGACGTGGTGCTGCTCGATGGCGAGCGCCGTGTCACGGCATCTGCCAAAAGCCTGACCACACGCTTTGACCTGGCCCAAGGCATCGCCAGCGCCTTGGACCAGCTGCCGCAGGACCTGCTGCAACAGGTCACGCTGGTGTCCCTGTCCACCACGCTCACCACCAACTCGGTGGTGGAGGGCAAGGGCTCACCGGTGTGCGTGTTGCTGGCGGGCTATGACGCGCTGCAGGTCAAAAGCAGTGGTTTGATCGATTTGCTGGGCAGCGACGCCATTGTGCGTTTGCCAGGCGGACACGACGCGGGCGGCATTGCCACCGAAGCCTTGGACGAAACCGCTTCGCGCGCCGCCATTGCACAGCACATGGCCCGGGTGTCTGCGTTTGCCATCTCAGCCACCTTTGGCGTGCGCAATCCGGCGCATGAAGTGCAGCTGCGTGCGTGGGTGCAAGAGATGTGCGACGTGCCCGTGACCTGCGGCCATGAACTGGCCTCCAGCCTGGGTGCACCACGTCGCGCGATGACAGCGGCCTTGAACGCCCGCATGATTTTTCATGTGAAGGCGCTGATCGATTCGGTGCAGCGCACCCTGGCCGCGCGCGCGATTGACGCACCGCTGATGGTGGTGCAGGGCGACGGCTCCTTGATCAATGTGGCCAGCGCTTTGCGCCGCCCGGTCAACACCGTGCTCTCAGGGCCCGCAGCCAGCGTGCTGGGCGCCTGTGCCTTGAGCGGCCTGCACAACGCCGTGGTGGCCGACATGGGCGGTACCACCACCGACATCGCGGTGGTACGCAATGGCCTGCCGGAGTTGAGTTTTGATGGCGCCATGGTCGGCAACTGGCGGCCCATGGTGGAGGCGGTCAAGGTCTATGCCGTGGGCTTGGGTGGCGACAGCGAAGTACGCCTGCACGGGGGCGAGGGCCTCACCATCGGTCCGCGCCGCGTTGTGCCCTTGAGCTTGCTGGCCCACCAGCATCCGCATATTTTGGCGGCGCTGGAGCGCCAGCAACATGAGACGCCACACGCCAGCCAGATGCGCTTTGCCCAGCGCCTGCATGCCGATGCGGCACTGTTGGCACGGCTCAACGACGATGAGTTGTTTGCCTGGGAAACCATGGCCAAGGGCCCGGTCGATCTCGAGTGGGCCAACATGGAGAACCGCGCCCTGGCCCGCGCCATTGCTCGCTTAGAGCGCAAAGGCTTGGCGATTTACACCGGTTTTACGCCCAGCGACGCGGCCCATGTGCTGGGCCTGTCCAGCCACTGGAGCACGGCGGGTGCGACCTTGGCTGCGCGCATTTGGGCGCGCCAAATGCGCCACATGTACGGCCTGGGCACCTGGAAAACGGGTGACGCTATGGGCCCGGCCCAGGACGTGGTGGCCAAGGTCGTGGACACGATTTGCCAGAAGCTGATTGAAGCCGGCCTGAACGACGCAGGCCAGATGAATGAAACCTCCGCAGGCAAAGTGGCCGCGCTGTTGACCACCATGGCCAAAAGCGGCGCGCAGACCGCACAGGCTGGGTCCTCCGCGGTGTTTCAACTGCAGTTTTCTCCGAGCATGCCCCTGGTGGGCGTGGGTGCCCCGGCCACGAGCTACTACCCTGCGGTCGCGCAGGCTCTGGGTGTGGGTTTGCAATTGCCGCCCCATGCCGAAGTGGCCAACGCGGTCGGTGCAGTGCTGGGGCAGGTGTCGCAGCGGGTGCACATCACGCTCACCCAACCCGCGCGCGGCGTTTTCAAGGTCTTCACCGCCCAGGGGCCGCAGGATTTTGGCGATCTGCCGTCGGCAGTGGCACACGCCCAGCAGCTGGCGGGGGACGAAGCACTGGCCCGCGCTCTGGCGGCAGGCGCGCAGACCGCCGACGTGGTGTTCACGCAGCGCAACAACAGCGTGGACAACGACATTGATGGCAATGTGTTTTTTGAAGCGGTGGTCACCGCCACCGCCAGTGGCGCGCCGCGGCGCAAGGCCGCTTCGACTCAATAAAACAGGAAAAAGCCGTTGGCCGCAGACACGGCGCCCAAAGCGCCCAAGACCGTGCCCGCCCAATACAGGATGGGCAGTCCTGCAACGATGGATACCGACAGCAGCACGATGGCAATTTGCAACATGCCTTCGGCGTAGTCGAACCACGGGTCCTGGCGGCTGGCACGGTCGCGCACGGCCTCATGCTCTTTGGCCGTGACCAGCAACTCCTTTTTGCCTTCTTTGGTTTCGGGTTCAGACTCGTAGCGATCGATGGTCTTTTTGTAGTCCTCGATCTTCTTTTGCATCGCCTCTTTGGCGGCAGCAGGCATGCCGGGTTCGCGTAGCAGTTGCAACTCCAAGTCGGTTGCCGCAATTTTGAGCGAGGTTTGACGGATCGACTTGGCCTGGTAGAAGGCGTAGCTGTTGGCCGCCAGGATGTTCTCCTGCGTGATGTCTTTGCCCGCGTTGGATCCCCCCAGACTGGAAATCGCCAACACCATGGCCAGGATGGAAATGGTCAGTGCGGTGCGATTTTTGCCATCGCCGTGGCTTTCTTCAATGATTTCTGAGGCTTCGTGGGCTTCCATGCGGTCTCTCCAGTTGCGAAAAATGCGGCAGTGTAGTGCGCGCTGGCGATGGTAGCGGCGCCCTATGACGCTTGGGTTTCAATGGCAGGGTGTGCAATGGTGCTTTCGCCACCGAACCGGCGATCGCGCTCGGCAAACCAGGCCAGCGCGTGCTCCAAGGCCTCGGGTGTGAATTCGGGCCAGAGCAAGTCGGTGAAATACAACTCGGTGTAGGCCATTTGCCAGAGCATGAAATTGCTCATGCGGGATTCGCCGCCAGTGCGGATCATCAGGTCGGGCGGTGGCGCGTCGGCCATTTGCAGGTAGGGAGCGAGCGCCGCCTCGCTCAAGGCGTCTGCCGACTCGCCCGGGTGCGCCTGTTGCCAGGCTTTCACGGCTTGCAAAATGTCCCAGCGCCCGCCGTAGTTCAGGGCCAGGGTGAGCGTAAAGCCCCGGTTGTGGGCCGTGCTGTCCTGTGCGTCGCGGATCAAGGCCTGTACACGCTGGTCGAAGGCCGATACATCACCAACCACGCACAGGCGAACGCCTTTGGCGTTGAGGTTGTCGATTTCTTTTTGCAAATACAGGGTGAGCAGGCCAATCAGGCTGCCCACCTCGTCCATAGGGCGGCGCCAGTTTTCGGTGCTGAAAGCAAACAGGGTGAGGTGGCTAATGCCTTTTTCGGCGCAGGCTTGCACTATCGCGCGCACCCGGCGTGACCCGGCGCCATGTCCCACCGCCTTGGGCAGTCCGCGCGCACGGGCCCACCGGCGGTTGCCGTCCATGATGATGGCCACATGCTTTGGCAGGGCGGGGGACACGGTGTGTGACAAGTGAAATCTCGAAAATGGGGCGTTCGCAGCGGCAATACCGCCGTCAATTTGACGAACAGATTCTATGGTGTGTGTCTTACGAGGCCATGTCGCCCGGACAGGGCCTGCGCCCGCGCTACCATGGCACCCTGATTCAACCATTCCCGGCGCTAGTACGCCACCCGCTGTGAGCATTCAAACCGACGATTTCGCCCCCCACCCCGAGAGCGGTGCCGCTGCGCGCATGGTGTCTGCCATGCCCGTATCCGGCGCCGAAGAAGCCATTGAGCGCGCCCTGCGGCCCAAGTTGCTCGACGAATACGTGGGCCAGGCCAAGGTGCGGGAGCAGTTGGAGATTTTTATTGGCGCCGCCAAAAAACGCGACGAAGCGCTGGACCACGTGCTGCTGTTTGGGCCACCCGGTTTGGGAAAAACCACGCTCTCGCACATCATTGCGCACGAACTCGGCGTTAACTTGCGCCAAACCAGTGGCCCGGTGCTGGAAAAGCCCAAAGATCTGGCGGCGCTCCTGACCAATCTGGAAAAAAACGACGTTCTCTTTATTGATGAAATTCACCGGCTCTCGCCTGTCGTCGAAGAGATTTTGTACCCCGCATTGGAGGACTACAAAATCGACATCATGATCGGCGAAGGCCCGGCGGCCCGGTCTATCAAGCTCGATCTGCAGCCCTTCACCCTGGTGGGTGCGACCACCCGCGCGGGCATGCTGACCAACCCGTTACGCGACCGTTTTGGCATCGTGGCGCGCTTGGAGTTTTATACCTCGCAGGAGTTGTTGCGCATCGTCACCCGCAGCGCGGGGCTGCTCAAGGTGCCCATGGATGCCGAAGGTGGTTTTGAGATCGCACGGCGCTCGCGCGGCACACCACGCATTGCCAACCGCTTGCTGCGCCGGGTGCGCGACTACGCCGAAGTCAAAGGCGCGGGCACCATCACGCTCGATATCGCCAACCGGGCCTTGGCCATGCTGGATGTGGACCCGCAGGGCTTTGACCTGATGGACCGCAAGCTGCTCGAGGCGGTGATCCACCGTTTTGATGGCGGGCCCGTGGGCTTGGACAATATTGCAGCCAGCATTGGCGAAGAACGCGAAACCATCGAGGATGTGATTGAGCCCTACCTGATTCAACAGGGCTTTTTGCAGCGCACACCGCGCGGGCGCATTGCCACCTTGGCGGCCTATCGCCACCTGGGGGTGACGCCGCCCAGCAACGCGGGCGAGTTGCCGGGGTTTTGAGCCCGTCGATCTCGTCCCTTAGAACGGCAAGGGGCTCAAGGCCAGAACCGTGGCAATGGCCAAGCCCTGAATCAACAGAACGCTCACCAGATGGAGTTGGTGCTGCAAATAGCGCCCCAGCGCCCACAGACCCAGCGTTAAGGCAGCGCAGCCTGCCACGGCCAGCGGCAGCGCTTGGCCATCGACATTCCACAGGTACCAGGCTCCGGCCGCCGTGAGCACGCCGTTTTGAACCACGGCCAGCACGGCCTGAGCGGTCGACAAGGGCGGCGCGTAGGTGCGCACTTGTGACAGGTCAAAGGCCCGGGTGCTGATGCCCTTGTTCTCCAGGGCCGTGCGGTAGTGGGGGTCGGAGGGCATCCAGCCCGGCGGTTTCAGCCAAACGCGCAGCTTGTCACCCCAGCGCGGTGCCAGCCGGCTGCGCTGCCAGAGTTCGGCGTACACCGACAGGTTCGCCCAGACCGGGTCCCAGCTGTTCAATGGTGTGCGGGTGCCGTACACGCAGGCTTTGGTCTCGGGCTCAAAAGTGCCAAACATGCGGTCCCACAGCACCCAAATACCGCCGTAATTGCGGTCCACATAGCCGTCATTGATGGCGTGGTGCACCCGGTGGTTGCTGGGCGAACAAAACACGCGGTCAAACCAGCCGAGTTTTCCCACATGCTCGGTGTGCACCCAAAACTGGTAGAGCAAATCCACCAGCGCCACAATGCCAAAGACCAGCGGCGGCACACCCATCACCGCCATGGGGAGGTAAAACATCCAGCCCAGCAAGGCGCCAGTGGAAGTTTGGCGCAGTGCGGTAGACAGGTTGTAGTGCTGGCTCTGGTGGTGCGCTACGTGCGCCGCCCAAAACAGCGCCACCTCGTGCCCCGCTCGGTGCAGCCAGTAGTAGCAAAAGTCGTACACCACCAATGCCAGAACCCAGCCGTACCAGTGCTTCCACAGCTCGGCGTCGAGCCATAGCGCCACGGTGCTGAACACGGCGGCGTAGACGGCAATGCCAATGAACTTGCCCAGCACTCCGACCACCTGGCTCATCAGGCCCAGGCTCAGGTTGTTGAGCGTGTCACTGACGCCGTAGCTGCTCACCTGCACCGAGCCGTCCTGTGCGGCATGTGCCACCTTGCGGCGGTCCCACCACAGCTCTACGGCAATCAAGAGCAAAAAAACGGGGAAGGCAAAAACGATGATCTTGGACATGGTTGCAAAGGTGTTGGGGTGTCAGAGTTCGCGCCACTCCCGGCCTGCTGCCTGCAACAGGTCTTGTGCCTCCTGGGGGCCGCTTGATCCCGCAGCGTAGTGCGCCAGAGGTGCACCGCCACTGGCCCAGTACTGCTGCAGCGGTTGCACGATGCGCCAACCCGCCATCACACTGTCCGAGCGTTGGAACAGCGTCGCGTCTCCAATCATGCAGTCGTAAATCAAAGTCTCGTAGCCGGTGCTGGGCGCGTTCTGGAAATAGTCTTTGTAATGAAAGTCCATGTGCACCTGGCCAATCGAGATTTTGGGGCCGGGAATCTTGGCGCCAAAGGACAACATGGCCCCTTCGTCGGGTTGCAGCTTGAGCACCAGCGCATTGGGCGTGAGTCCCTCGGTGGCGGTATTGCGAAACAGCGACAAGGGCGGGCGCTTGAACTGGATCACGATTTCGCTTTGGCGCTTGTTCATGGCCTTGCCGGTGCGCAAGTAAAAGGGCACGCCCGCCCAGCGCCAGTTGTCGATGCCCAGCTTGAGCGCGACATAGGTCTCGGTTTCACTGCCCGAGGCCACGCCGGTCTCGTTGGCATAGGCCTTGAGCGCTTGTCCGTCGCGCTCGCCCGCCGCGTATTGGCCGCGCACGCTGTCGGTGGCCGCGTTGACGGTGTGCACGCACTCGAGCACCTTGGTCTTTTCGTTGCGCACCGCATCGGCGTCAAACGATGCGGGCGACTCCATGGCGGTCAGGGCCAGCAGCTGGAACACGTGGTTGGGCACCATGTCGCGCAAGGCGCCGGTGGTCTCGTAAAAAGCCGCGCGCGCCTCCACGCCCACGGTCTCGGCCACGGTGATTTGCACATGGTCGATGTGCTCGCGGCTCCACAGCGGCTCGAAGATGCCGTTGGCAAAACGCATGAGCATGATGTTTTGCACGGTCTCTTTGCCCAGGAAATGGTCCATGCGGTAAATCTGAGATTCCGACAGGCTGTGGCGCAACTGCGTGTTGAGCGCCTGCGCCGACTCCAGGTCGTGGCCAAAGGGCTTTTCCACCACCACGCGGCGCCAGTATTGGTTGGTCTCGGTGACCAGGCCGGCTGCGCCCAACTGGTCCACGATGCCGCCAAAAAAGCGCGACCCCACTGCGAGGTAAAACATCACGTTGTCACTCACCCCGTGGCTGGTCTTGAGCTGCTTCAGGCGCTCGCCCAAGGCCACGTACGAGGCCGGCGCCGAGAAGTCCAAAGGCATGTAGACGATGGCTGCCAACAGGCGCTGCAGATTGGCCTCGTCAATCGCCTGGCTGTAATGCTTGTCCGCCGCAAAAGCACGGATCGACGCTTCCACATGGCTGCGGAACTGGGCATCACCCATCTCCACCCGATCCACGCCCACCAAGGCAAATTGCGCAGGGAGCAAACCGGTGCGTGCCAGGTTGTAGAGCGCGGGCATCAAGAGGCGCTTGGTGAGGTCGCCCCCTGCGCCAAAAATCACCATGGTGCTGGAGGGTGCTTGCTCGCCATGGGGCGTCACGGCATGTTCGATGTCTTGGGCCATTCGGCGCTCCTAAAGTGTAAAAAAGGGAGGGCTACCCATTGCAGCCCAACGGATCAAAGCGTGCTTACTTTTTGCCAGGTTCCTGGTGGCCGCCAAACTGCTTGCGCATGGCCGAGAGCACTTTCTCGGCAAAGGTGTGTTCTTTGCGTGAACGGAAGCGGGTGTACAAGGCGGCAGTCAGCACGTCGGCGGGTACGGCCTCTTCAATGGCGGCCTGGATGGTCCAACGGCCTTCACCCGAGTCGTCCACGTAGCCAGAAAAGGCTCTGAGTTCCGGGTCCTCTGCCAGCGCAATCGCCGACAAGTCCAGCAACCACGAGGACACCACGCTGCCACGGCGCCAAAGTTCGGTGATGTCCGCCAGGTCCAGGTTGTAGCGTCGCTCGGCAGGAATCGCGTCCTGGTTCACACCCTTGAGAATGTCCAGGCCTTCGCCATAGGCCTGCATGAGGCCGTATTCAATGCCGTTGTGCACCATCTTCACAAAGTGGCCCGACCCGGCCGGGCCGGTGTACAGGTAACCATGCTCAGCCGTGGACTGGCGGCTTTCGCGGCCAGGGGTTTTTTCGATCGTGCCGATGCCGGGCGCCAGCGTTTTAAAAATCGGCTCCAGGTGGTCGAAGGCGGGTTTGTCGCCGCCAATCATCATGCAGTAACCGCGCTCCAGTCCCCAGACGCCACCGCTGGTGCCGACATCAATGTAGCGAATCCCTTTGGCGGCCATGGCCTGGGCGCGGCGCACGTCGTCTTGGTAATTGGAGTTGCCACCGTCAATGATGGTGTCACCGGGCTGCAGCAGCTCGCCCAAGCGTGCAACCGTCGCTTCGGTAATGGCACCGGCGGGCAACATGACCCACACCGCGCGGGGTGCGGGCATTTGCGCCACCAGATGCGCCATGTCCTGGCTGCCGGTGGCGCCTTCTTGGGCCAGTTGATCGACGCTGGCGGCGTTGGTGTCAAACACCACGCAGCTGTGGCCCCCGCGCAGCAGGCGCCGCACAATGTTTCCACCCATCCGCCCCAAGCCAATCATTCCAAGCTGCATGTTGGTTCCTTTGATAAAAACAATTTCAACAAATCGCTAATGTACGTGCGGTGTTGAACACCTCTGTGTCACCCCGGTGTCGGGGGTTGAGCACCGCTTCCGGTCGATTTGCAGTGCTTTGGCATCGCTGCTGTGCCAGTGGTCAACGGCTGCGGCCAGGTCTTGGTAGGCCCAGTCCAGGTAGTCCATGTGATAGCCCTTGAGCGTGGCGAACTTGGACTGCCCGATACCGCGGTAGTCCAAGGTCAGCGTCTCATCGCCGTGGGACGCAGCAAACTCGGCAAACGCTTGGTAAAAGGTCTGCGGCACACCGGTGGCGCCCGCCACGACCAGCCGCGCCCGCACATCGCCGGGGCATTTGAAGACGCGCGCAACAATGGTGGTGCCGTCTTGGGTGAGCAAAGAAACATCCGCGGACCCTGCAAGGTTTTTTTCAGCAAGTGCGTTCATCGCGGCGGCCCTTGGAAATGCAATAGAGTAAGTTCATCTCGTAAATGTCAGTGACGCGTTGTTGAGGCTCAAAACGGCACGCATCCTATAAGAATTGTGAAATCCATGATGTCACCCCATAAAACTATCAAAAAGAGCCCTATTCGGGGGTCGACCATCGAAGTGGCTTCCAACAGCCGCGTCGACCTCTACCACTCGGTGGTCTCCATGCGTTGGACTGCCTATCTGGGTTTTTTTGCGGTGGCATTTTTTGTGGTCAATGCCGCGTTTGGATTTTTGTATTACGTGGGTGACGCGTCGATTGGCGGGTTGAGTAGCGCGTCTTACTGGGAGTATTTCTTTTTCAGTGTGCAGACGCTGGCCACGATTGGCTATGGCACGAAGTTCCCGCAGACGATGTACGCCGATGTGCTGGTCACGATCGAGGCGATGACGGGCTTGTTGGGTCTCGGTGTATTCGCGGCTATTGCATTTGCGCGGCTCTCGATTCCACGGTCGCGCATTATTTTCAGCAACTCGGCCGTCATCGCCGACTTTGACGGCGCGCCCACCTTGATGTTTCGGGTGGCCAACGAACGAAAAAATACCATCATCGGCGCGGAGCTCGCCCTCCATTTGTTTATTCGCGAGACCACGAAAGAGGGGGACAGCATTCGCCGTATTTATGACCTGCCGCTGGTCCGCAATCACCACCCCCTGCTGTCCCTGACCTGGCTTATTTTTCATCCCATCGTCGAAGGCAGTCCGCTGTTTGGGCAATCCCCCGAGAGCTTAGAGAAGGGCGATTTCGCTTTGGTGGCCACCCTCAAGGGCTTGGATGAGACCATCTCTCAAACGGTACACGCAAACTACGCCTACCGTTGCACCGATATCCGGTGGGGCCATCGCTTCCAAGACATGTTCATGGAAGACCCTGTCACCGGAAGGTCGTCTATCGACCTCAACCGGATCCACGACATTGAACGGGTCCAGTGATGGATTCTCCCTCGCGGCCTCAGGCCAGCCACCAACGCATCATCGTCGCGGGCCTGCTTTCTCTGGCCACGGCCATGGGCATAGGGCGCTTTGCGTTTACGCCGCTCTTGCCCATGATGTTGCATGACGGCGTGGTCTCGCTGGCTGATGCCAGCTGGTTGGCCAGCGCCAACTACTTGGGCTACCTGGTAGGGGCCTTGTTTTGCACTTTCTTTCCGTTTTCGAAACCCACGCTCGTCATTCGCGTGGGGCTGGTCAGCACCCTTGTGTTGACGCTCGGCATGGCGGCTCCTTATGCGCCGCTCTGGCCTTTTTTGCGATTTTTGGCGGGTATCGCCAGCGCCTTCGTTTTTGTCTACACCTCAGGCTGGTGCCTGAGCCAGGTGGCACTGCGCGGCCATGCAAGTTTGGGCGCCATGATCTACACCGGCCCGGGCGCCGGCATTGTGCTCACCGGCCTCGCTGCCAGCGCCATGGTCGC